>NZ_JBFUCW010000026.1:0-50998 GCF_056405035.1 Pedococcus sp. P2_A3
CCGCTCGGCCGCACCCCGCTCGGCCGCACCCCGCGCCGGCACCGGACGACCGGGCGCGGCGCGCTCGGCGTCGGCTCGTCCGGGGGCTGGGCCGGGTCGCTCGCGGGCCACGGCCCCGGGGGTGACGCGCAAGGTGGCCGGGTCTCCGGTCCCGCCCGAACGGCGCAGCTCCCGCGGCGTGATGCGTGTCGTCGTGCTCGCCTCGATCTTCGTGCTCCTGGCCGTCACGCTCGTCCCGACCCTGCGCTCCTACCTGCGCCAGCAGGGCGAGATCGACGCGCTGCGGGGCCAGGTCAGCGAGCAGCGCCAGGGGGTGAGCGACCTGCAGAAGGAGCAGGCCCGCTGGAACGACGACGCGTATGTCATGCAGCAGGCTCGCGAACGCCTCAAGTTCGTCAAGGTCGGCGAGAAGTCCTACACCGTGATCGACGGCAAGCCCTCGACCCCGGCAGCGACTGCCGTGGCCAAGGCCTCGGCGGCCTCGAGCGACCACCCGTGGTACGGCCAGCTGTGGGAGTCCGTGCAGGTCGCCGACGCCGGACCAGCGTCGTCCGGCTCGTCCAGCTCGTCCGGCTCGTCCGGCGCGACCGCTCCGGCCAAGTGAGCGACCAGCCGACCCAGGCCGACCTCGACGCGGTGCAGGCCCAGCTGGGGCGCGTCCCGCGGGGGGTCGCCGCGGTGGCCCATCGGTGCCCGTGCGGGCACCCCGACGTGCTCAAGACCGAGCCACGGCTGCCCGACGGCACGCCGTTCCCCACGACGTTCTACGCGACCTGCCCCAAGCTCACCGGCGCCATCTCCACCCTCGAGTCGACCGGGCTGATGAAGCAGATGAGCGACCGCCTTGCCGACGACCCCGACCTCGCCGCCGCCTACGCCGCCGCCCACGAGGACTACCTCACCCGTCGCGCCGAGCTCGGTCACGTCGAGGAGATCGACGGCATCTCGGCCGGCGGCATGCCCACCCGCGTGAAGTGTCTGCACGTCCTGGTCGGCCACTCGTTGGCCGTCGGACCCGGCGTCAACCCGCTCGGTGACGAGGCGCTCGCCCTGCTCGACGACTGGTGGGCATTCGGTTCCTGTGTCCCCGACCCGGCACCCACGGTGCCCCTGTGACCACCACCCGGGTCGGGGCGATCGACTGCGGCACCAACTCGATCCGCCTGCTCGTCGCCGACGTCGACCCGCTGCAAGGCACGCTCGTCGACGTGCTGCGGCGGATGGAGGTGGTGCGGCTCGGCTACGGCGTCGACCGCACCGGCCGCATCGACCCCGTCGCCATGGAGCGCACACTGGCGATGGCCGGTGAGTATGCCGCGCAGTGCCGCGAGCTGGGCGCGACCAGTGTGCGGTTCGTCGCCACCTCCGCCTCGCGGGACGCCTCGAACGCCGACGAGTTCGTGACCGGTGTGCGAACTGCCTTCTCCCACTACGGGATCGCACCCGAGGTCATCTCGGGTGACGAGGAAGCCGCCCTGTCGTTCCGGGGCGCCACCGGCGAGCTGCGGGCGCGCGGCATACCCGGTCCGTATCTGGTGGTGGACCTCGGAGGCGGGTCGACCGAGTTCGTCCGCGGCACCGAGGTCGTCGAGGCCGCCCGCTCGGTCGACGTCGGGTGCGTGCGGATGACCGAACGGCACCTGCACTCGGACCCACCCACGGACGCCGAGGTCGCCGGCGCGGTGCGCGACATCGACGCCGCGATCGACAGCGCTGCCGAGCGGGTCGACTTCACGGGGGTCGGTGCGCTCGTGGGCCTGGCCGGCAGCGTCACGACGATCACCGCCCACGCGCTGGGCCTGACGGCGTACGACCCGCAGCGCATCCACCTCACCGAGCTGCACTCCGACGAGGTCCTGGCGGCCTGCGAGTCGTTGCTGCACCTGACCCGTGCGGAGCGGGCGGCCTTGGGGTTCATGCACCCCGGGCGGGTCGACGTCATCGGCGCGGGGGCCCTGGTCTGGCACGAGGTGGTGGCCCGGCTGGCCGGTCTGGGCGTGCACCGGGTCATCACGTCCGAGCACGACATCCTCGACGGCATCGCGCTCTCGGCGGCGGGTGGGCCGCCGCCGGCGGTCTCAGCTGCGGGGGAGTAGGGCGGCCAGCCCGGTCCACACGGTCGACACGACGATGTCGGTCGCCGCCCGCGTCGAGACGTCGGGCCGGCGGATGCGCCACACGGCGACCCGCTCGCACGCGCCGATGATGACCTCGACGTACCCCTCGAGCAGGTCGTCGGGGACGGTGGCCAGGGCCGGCGCCTTGCGGAAGGTCGCCATGGTCGCGGCTGACTGCTGCTCGCGGATGCTCTCGATCAGGGGGCTGGCCTGGGAGGCGACCGCACCCTCCTGCTGGATGAGCACGAAGGCCGTGGCGTGCTCGTCGATGAACTCGAAGAAGGCGGCGACGCCGGCGCGGAAGACCTCCTCGAGCGGGGCGTCAGTGCCGACCTCGAGCCAGGCCGCCTCGGTCGCCACCCTCAGCTGGGTGCGCGCCCTCGTGATGCAGGCCGAGAGCAGCCCTTCCTTGGAGCCGAAGTACTCGTAGATCAGGGGCTTGGTCACCCCCACCCGCTCGGCGATGTCCTCCATCGTCGTCGCCTGGAACCCGCGCTCGGCGAAGAACTCCTCGGCGATGCGCAGGATCTGCTCCTCCCGCTGGGCGCGGGGCATCCGCACCCGGGGAGCGGGAGGGGCGGCGGGCTGCTGGGGACTCGGCGGCACGCGGCAACTGTACCCCGGACGCGGGCCAACTTACTGATGGTAAGTTTGCGTCATGGCGGCACCTCACCACCGCGTGGTCATCGTCGGCACCGGGTTCTCCGGGCTCGGCATGGCGATCCGCCTCGCCCAGCGGGGCGAGCACGACTACGTCGTCCTCGAGAAGGCCGACGAGGTCGGCGGCACGTGGCGGGACAACCGCTACCCGGGCTGCGCGTGCGACGTCCCCTCGCGCCTCTACTCCTTCTCCTTCGCCCAGTACCCACAGTGGTCGCGTGACTTCGCCACGGCCGGCGAGATCTGGTCCTACCTGCGCCAGGTCGCCGACCGGTATGCCGTGCGCGACCGGATCGAGTTCGGCGCCGACCTGCGGGCGGCCGAGTTCGACGAGGGGGCCGGGCGCTGGAACCTCACGACCGCCGACGGTCGGCAGTGGACCTGCGACGCCCTCGTCCTGGGAGCGGGGGCGCTCCACGAGCCCAGGCTCCCCGACATCGAGGGGCTTGCGTCGTTCGCGGGCGAGGTGGTGCACACCGCCCGCTGGCCGGAGGGGACCGACCTGGCCGGCCGACGCATCGGCGTCGTCGGCACGGGGGCGAGTGCCGTGCAACTGGTGCCAGAGGTCGCCCCGGTGGCCGACCACACCACCGTCTTCCAGCGCACTGCGGCCTGGACGATGACCAAGCACGACCAGGCGTGGAGCCCGACCCGCCAGCGCCTGTTCGCGCGCTGGCCGGCACTGCAGCGCCTGGTGCGCTGGCGCACGTACTGGGCGCTGGAGGCGAGGGCGCCGTTGTTCGTCCGGCTGCCGGGTCTGGCCCGGTTCGTCGAGCGGGTCGCCCTGCGGGAGCTGGCCGCAGCGGTCCCCGACCCCGCCACGCGGGCCGCGTTGACCCCCGACTACCGGATCGGCTGCAAGCGGATCCTGCTGTCCAACGACTACTGGCCCACCTTCGCGCGCGGGGACGTCAGCCTCGTGACGGAGGCGATYGTGCGGGTCGAGCCCGACGCGGTCGTCACCGCCGACGGCGCACGGCACGAGGTGGACGTGCTCGTCCTCGGCACCGGTTTCGACGTGAGTGGCAGCACCGACCGCATGGACATCCGTGGGCTCGGTGGTCGCACCCTCGCCGACGCCTGGAGCGGTGGGATGCACACCAACCTCGGCATCACCGTCGCGGGCTTCCCGGAGCTCTACTTCCTCCTCGGCCCGAACACCGGCCTCGGGCACAACAGCGTCGTCACGATGATCGAGTTCGCCACCGACTACGTGCTCAAGGCGATCGACCGGGGCAGGGCTGGGCCGCGGGTCGTGACCCACCAGGCCCAGGACGCGTTCACCCGTGAGATGGTGCGGCGTTCCCGCCACACGATCTGGGCCACCGGGTGCCGCAGCTGGTACCTCGACCGGTTCGGCAACAACACCGCCCTCTGGCCCGGCTCGACCATCGGCTACTGGCTGCGCACCCGCAGGCTGACCGAGTCCCAGTTCGAGCAAGTCCGCAGCGGACGCCCCACCACCACGAAGGAATCCATTGATGCGCAAGGCATTTGAGCCCAAGGTCTCCATCGTCACGGGCGGCGCGTCCGGTATCGGGCGCGCCATCGCTGCACAGCTCGTCGCCCGCGGCAGCCATGTCGTCGTCGCCGACCTCGACGCCGAGGGAGCCGTCCGGGTGGCGGGAGAGCTCGGTCCGCTGGCCAGCCCGGCCACGCTCGACGTCGCCGATGCCGCAGCCGTCACGGCCCTGGTCCGGAAGGTCGCCGACGAGCACGGCCGCCTCGACGTGATGGTCAACAACGCCGGCATCGCCATCGGCGGGCTGCTCGAGGAGCTCGACGAGCGGCACTGGGCCAAGGCGATCGACGTGAACCTGCGTGGCGTGGTCCACGGGGTCACGGCGGCATACGAGGTCATGCGCGCCCAGGGCAGCGGGCACATCCTCAACACCGCCTCCCTCGCCGGGTTGATCCCGGCCCCGGCGATGCTGCCCTACACGACCACCAAGCACGCCGTCGTGGGGCTCTCGACGGCGCTGCGCGCCGAGGCGGCGAGCCAGGGCGTGCAGGTGAGCGTGCTGTGCCCCGGCTTCGTCGACACCCCGCTCCTCGACGACGTGTATGCCGCGCCCGACAGCTTCGGGGGCAGCAGCGTGCGGGCTCGCGTGCGGCTGCTGCAACCGCGGTTCCTCACCGCTGAGCAGACCGCGAAGGCGGCAGTCGACGGGCTCGCGGCGAACAAGGCGGTCATCCCGGTGGGGTTCCTCGCGCACTTCACCTGGCGTCTGCTGCGGTATGCGCCGCCGGTGGCCAGGGCGGTCATCCAGGGTCAGGCGACCGGTCACCGCCGGCTCAACGCACGGGCTGCCGCCAAGGCCGCCAGGCGCTGAGGTCGTCGCCCGCACGAAGTCGGCCCATCGCCCGCTTCCACGGCCACGGCGCTGCGGATCCCCTGGGAAGTCGGCCCATCGCCCGCTTCCACGGCCGCTGCGTCGCGGTTTCCCCTGGGAAGTCGGCCCATCGCCCGCTTCCACGGCCACGGCGTTCCGGATCCCTTGGGAAGTCGGCCCATCGCCCGCTAACCCCGGGCCGGGCCGGTCGGTCAGTTCTGCCCGACCCCGGCCAACAGGACGACGCACGCGCCGGCAGCCAGCACGAACAGGATCGCCAGTCCGGCCAGCAGGCCCACCATGATGAAGCGGGTGCTCTCCCGCACGAGTCCGACGATGAACGCGCCCAACAGCCCGAGGTTGAGGCCGATGGTCGCGATCGCGCCGACCTCGCTGGGGAGGTTGAGTCTGTTGCCGACGACGGTGGGCAGGGACTCCACCGCCCCCACGACGGCGAGCGCGGGGATGCAGAGGGCGACCCCGATCCAGAACTTCGCGACGTTGGAGCGTACCCGCCGCTTCGCTGGCGGTGTCGGGCCTGGCTGTGTCATGAGCGTTCCCCTCAGCTGATCCAGAGGTAGATGCCGACGCACGCGGCGGCGGCGAGCACGGTGAGGTAGAGCAGCACCAGTCGGGTGTCCCCGAGCTTGCAGCGCGACCGCAACAAGCCACCCCGACGGGCCTTGGCGTAACCGACGATGGCCAGCACCGCGAAGCCGAGCAGGGCCACCGGGCCGAGCGCCCAGCCCAGCAGCGCGACGGTCGCGAAGACGCACAGCCGCAACGGGTCGTAGGGCGCGGCCGACTCGTGGTCGCCCTGCGAGGCATGCGGCGGCGTGACCTGGCGCGGGTCCGGCCCGCTCACGACGTGGCCTTGGCGACGAGGGGCAGGCCGACCGCGGTCGAGATGCGTTGCCTCGACAACGGCGCCCAGGCCTGTAGGGCGCAGAACGGCGCGCACTGGTGGGCTCCCTCGTCGCCCACCGTTGCCACGTGGACGCAACACTGCGTGAGGCGCTCCTCGATCATCGTGTTCATGTCCATGAAGGGCTTGACGGTGATCCGCAGCACGCGCTCTCCCAACAGGGCTCGGAGCTTCTCGCGCTGGCTGGGGAGGCGGCCCGCCGCGAGCGTCGCGAGCGTGCCGATGCCCAGGTCGCACCCACTGCAGACGTCGCGCCAGATCCCTGCCATCGASGGGTGCGAGAGCGACGACTGCTCCGACAGCAGGTCGAGCAGCGACTGCTTGACGGCCGAGCGGAGCGAGGCGGGGAGGGCGTCGTCGGCGATGCGGTTGGCGAGCACGTCGGGTTCCAGGTCGAGCCACTGCTTGAGACGCTCGGGCCCGACCAGCGAGACGAGCGAGCGCCACGTGCCGGAGTCGTCGCGCAGGAGGTAGCCCACCGAGCAGCAGTGCGGGTGCGAACACGGCAGCGCGGTCAGGTCGCGCCACGTCACCTGCCCGGCCGTCTGCCCCTCCAGGCGGGCCAGGACCCCCGTGTGGGTCAGCCGGTCGTGCGGGTCGATCCCGGTGCTGCGACCGGAGCCAAACACCGGCTGGATGGTCACGCCGCCGACGTAGGGGGTGTCGAGCGCGCGCTTGACCACGAACCCGATCTCGTCGTCGTTGACGCCCAAGGCGGCAGTCATCGTGAGCGTGGTGAAGATGCCGGCCGCGGACAGGCGGTCGATCGCCTGCTCCTTGAACCTGCGGATGTCCGCACCCCGGTGGTGGGTGGAGGCCTGCGCCGACTCTCCGTCGTACTGCAGGTAGACCTCCACCCGGTCACGGTGACGCCGCAGGAGGTCGAGCAGCGCGTCGTCCTTGGCGATGGCCAGGCCGTTGGTGTTGACCAGGACTCGCACGATCGGACGGGCGGCGACCGCGTCGAGCAGCTCGCCCAGCCACGGGTAGAGCGTCGGCTCCCCACCACTGAGCATGAGGACGTCGATCCGACCGTTCTCCCGGGAGAGCCTCGCGTCGACCGATGCGAGCACCTGGTCGAGGGGCACGACCGACGCCAGGGCCGGTGCCGACGCAGCGAAGCAGGTCGGGCACTTGAGGTTGCAGTGGTCGAGGAGGTCCTCGAGCAGGATGCAGGTGTGCTGGGTCTGCATCTCGGGCAGCCCATCAGCGTAGGCCGCCGGCACCGGCGCGAAGTTCCCGGCCAGGTCGGGGGTGTGCACCTTGGTCGGGGCGGTCCACTCCTCGAGGTAGCTCAGGATCTCGGGCGACTCGTCGTACAGCGTGCGCACCAGCCCGTGGGTGGCGCACCCGCGCTCGAGCCAGATCCGTCCCTCGCGCTCCACGAGCCAGCCCGACAGGCGGTGCACCTCCGTGAGGGGACGGTCGGGTCGCTCCTCGTGGCACAAGGGACAGAAGGCGTTGACGTAACGGTGGATGCGGTCGCCGCGCAACGGCATACCCGGTCCGGTGCGGGTGCTCACGCGACCACTGTCTCGTGCCGCAGCCCGCGGTAGGCGCCGCGACGCGCCTGCACCGCCACTCGCGCGAGGATCAACGGCACGGTCACCGCGAGGAAGAGCTGGGGACGGGTCAGTCCCAGCCAGGCGACCTCGTTGCCCCTGACGTACTCGAGGAGGAAGCGCGCGACGCCGTACGCGCCGAGGTACCAGACCAGCAGCTCGCCGCTGGGCACGGGGCGGTGGCGCAGCCACCACCAGATGACGGCGAACGCCGCCGCGTGGAAAAGGATCTCGTAGACGAACGACGGGTGCAGGGGTATGCCGGCGGGTGCACCCGTGCGCGCAGCCGCGGCGTCGTCGAGGGTGATCCCCCAGGACGTCCCCGTGGGGCTGCCAGGTCGCTCGGTGAGCAGGCAGCCCACCCGGCCCACCGCCATGCCAAGTGCCACGGCGGGGGCGAACAGGTCACCCGTGCGGGGTCGGTAGCCGCTGAGGCGCTTGGCCACGTGCACGCCGGCCCAGGCCCCGACCAGGCCGCCCAGGATGCTGCGGTTGCCGTAGGCCCACTGCTCGGCGAGCGAGGCGTTCTGGCGCAGGTCGAGGTGCTGGAGCCAGGTGCCGAGCCGCATGAACACCGCTCCGCCGACGAGCCCGCCGGTGACCACGATCAGCAACCGCTCGTCCGTCGTCCCACGCCGCCGGGCCTCCAGGGCGAACACCCCGATGGCCGTGAGGACGCCGAGCGCCACGAACACGGCATGCGTGTCGACCCCGAACACCGTGGGAACCACCGACACCCCTCCCTTCCCGAGTCGTGTGTGCCAGCACGCACCAGGGCGCGGGGTGGCGCACACGACTGACGCGTGGCACCAGTGAAGGGTGGCACGAATGCGGTGCGCGCGCGGCATACTTGGGCCGCCCCCGTGGCCCAACTGGCAGAGGCAGGCGACTTAAAATCGCCACAGGTGCGGGTTCGACCCCCGTCGGGGGCACCAGACCGACCTGCCGGTGCGGCGACGCCCGGTTTCGGGTCGTGGAAGGCGCTGTGGTCGCTACCCTCGCGGACATGAACGCTCGTGGGGGATGCAAGGTGCTCGTGTTCGCGGCCTCCATGGCCCTGCTGGCCTCTGCGTGCGGCACCGGCGAGCCCACGCCGGGGATGGAGCGAGCCGCGTCCTTCGTCCTGGGCTCACGCCTTGCCGACGGCAGCCAGTCGCTGGGTGAGTGCCTCGGCGCGGCGGGGTACGAGGTCCGGCCGGACCTCGTCGCGCGCGACGTCGAGCAGAAGGAAGACATCGAGCTGGGCGGGCGCAGGACGTCGATGTACGGAGTGATCGTGAAGGGCCCTGACAGGCTGTCCTTCCTCGTGGCGATGGAGGCTGGCTTCGTCATGCCCGGACAGGAAGGCGTGAAGCAGCGACTGTCCCTGCTCTCGTGTGAGCTGCCGTAGGACCGGGACCCGGGCGCGGTCTGTGCGCAGGCCCGGCGGTGCACGGCCGCAAGGGTCTTCGTGCACGGTGGGTCAGAGGTCGAGGTCGGCCCAGATCGCGGCGTGGTCGGAGGCGGCGTCCTGCTCCCGCGTCAGGGTCGGGTACATCTCCCAGCGGCCGGACGCGGTCCACACGCCCTTGCGGAAGATGCCCGACGCGGTGACCGCGGCGAAGACGGTGGGCGAGCAGAGCAGGTAGTCGATCTTGTTGCCGGCTCGACCCGTCGTGTAGGTGCCCGGCCAGCCACCGTCGTCGAAGCTGGGGTGGGTGGCGACGTCACGCAGGTCGGTCGGCCCTGCCGCGGACCCCACCAGCAGGGGAGCCAGGGGTCCCGAGTCAGGCGTGTCGTTGAGGTCGCCGAGGATGACGATGTGTTCGATGCCCTCGGCACGCCGGGCGCGGTAGATCTCGGCCACCCGCTCGGCCTGTCGCTCGCGGCGCCGGTTGGAGTCGTTCGCCGTGCCGTAGCCCTTGGACTTGAAGTGGTTGACCATCACGAGCAGCGACGCGCCGCTGGGCAGGGTCAGGGTGTACTCGGGGCAGTCGCGGCCGAAGATCGGCCCGGCCAGGTCGGCGTCGTCGACATGGCTGACGATCCGCTCGATGACGTGGTCGCCACGGGTCATGATGCCCACGTCGATGCCGCGGTCGTCGTTGCCGTCGATGAGCATGATGTGGCCGTAGATGCGGTCGCTGATCGGCCGCAGGAGGTCGACGTTGAACCGCTGCAACGCGATCCGGCTCTCCGCCTCCACGACCCCGAGCACGTCGGCCCCGACGTCGTGGACGACCTGCGCGGTGTGGCGGACCGCGAGCTCGGTGACCGCCTGGGTCCTGAGCTCGAGCCAGCCCACCCAGTCGGGCCGACCGTCGGCCACCACCGTGATGCCCCCGGCTTTCGGCCTGGTGACCAGGCGGCCGCGGTTCTGCCGCAGCACGACGTAGGTCCCCGAGTCGGCCTTCTCCAGCCCCAGCGCGACGAGCCACTTGACGATGTTGGCCTTGTCGGTCGCCGTGTATGCCGCGTGCTGGAGGGTGCGGGTCAGCTTGGCGTAGGTGTCGAGGAGGGCGCGGTGGGTCGCCCAGTCATCCGCCGCGAGCAGCCTCGCGCGGTCGAACAGGTTCTCCACGTTGAAGCTCGCGATCCGCACGACACCAGACTCCCGCGCGCTGCACTGACGCACCAGTGCTGGCCCGGGGTCGACTTCGTCGTCCACAGGTGGGCCATGCGGGAACTTTCACCCCCTTTCCGCACGTAGTCTGGGGTGAGCGGCCGACCGCAGGGCCGCCCTACGCCTCCAAGGAGACAGCATGGCCAGCAACCCGGTGTTCGACCGGATCGAGAAGGAGTCCCGCCAGGGCTATGCCGGGTTCGGTCGCAGCGGTGCGCCGTCCCAGCAGCCGACGGCCGGCATGGCGTCCACCGACGGCATGACGAGCCAGCAGCTCCAGGACCTCTACAACCAGCCCTCCGCCGGCCCGGTCCAGACCAAGCGCCTCACCATCGACGACGTCGTGATGAAGACGGCCGGGCTGTTCGCCATCGTGCTCGTCTTCGCGGCCGTCGGCTGGCAGCTGGCGCCCACCAGCTTCGGCCCCATCGCCGTCTACGGCGGGATCGCCTTCACCCTCGTCGTGGGCTTGGTCATCGCGTTCAAGAAGACCATCAGTGTCCCGTTGATCGTGCTGTACGCCGTGGCCGAGGGTCTCTTCGTCGGCGCCATCAGCAGCTACTACAGCATCGCGTTCGACCCGCCCGGGCAGACCGAGATCTTCCGGGGGATCGTGGCGCAGGCCGTCCTCGCCACCCTGTCCGTCTTCGCAGGCATGCTGTTGGCCTACAAGACCGGCCTGATCAAGGTGACGGCGAAGTTCCGCCGCATCGTGACCATGGCGGTCATCGGCTACGCCATCTTCGCGCTGGTCAACTTCCTCTACGCAGTGATCGGCAACCACGCCTTCGGCATCGGTGGGACCGGCCCTCTCGGCATCGGCATCTCGCTCTTCGCGATCGGCCTGGCCTCGGCGATGCTCGCCGTTGACTTCGACTCGATCGACCGGGCGATCGCGGCGGGCGCTCCGGAGAAGTACTCCTGGCTGCTCGCCCACGGCCTGATCGTCACCCTGGTGTGGCTGTACCTCGAGATCCTGCGTCTGCTCGGGCGTCTGCGCAGCAACTAGCGTGACCCCGAGATCGCCTGTTCCGCAGGAGGTTTCGGCCGAACTGCAACGCGTGGTCCGGCGGTGGCAGCAGCTGCCGCTGGACCACGCGCTGTCGTGTGCGCCGGTCGTCCGACGTCTGCTCGATGACCTGTCGTCGCCGACCGGGCGGGTGCCCGACCTCGGTCCCGCGGTGCTGATGGACCAGCTGACCGTCCTCGTCTACGACGCCTGCGCTGAGGGCGGGGCGGGCGGCGGAGCGTCGCACGACCTGGCCCGCCGCCTGGGTGACCTGCGCCGCGAGCTCGCCTGACCGGCATACCCCGATCGAGGTGATAACCGACCGGAAACCGGTCGGATATCACCTCGAACGGCGGCGCCTGTGGATGAACGGCCGAGGCGAGCGGGGGGCCCGACCATGCTGGCGAGATGACCACCTCCCGCACTCCGCGGCACCAGCTCGTCGAGCTCGCGCCGGACGGCGTCCTGAGCCGCACTCGCCTGCGTGAGCTCGGGTGGGACCGCCGCGCGGTCCACCGCCAGGTGTCCGCCGACCGGTGGCGCGTCCACGGGGACGAGACGGTGGCCCTCCACACCGCGCCGCTGTCCTTGGCGGCCCGACGGTGGAGCGCGATCTGGGAGGTCGGCCCGGGGGTGGCCGCGCTCGATGGCGTGACGGCGCTCCAGGTGGCCGGTCTCAAGGGCTACTCCGATGACCGGATCCACGTGTCGGTGAAGCACACGGCCAGGGTGGTGGTTCCCGCCGGAGTCGTCCTGCACAAGGTGATCCGTCGCGTCGACGACGAACTGGCCACGCAGGGCCTGCCCCGGACCAAACCCGCTGTTGCGGCTGTCCGGGCCGCCCACTGGGCCGTGAGTGACCGGCAGGCTGCGCTCGTGCTGACCATGCCGGTGCAGCAACGGCTGGTCAGTGGCGAGGCGCTGTGGGAGACCACCGGCGTGATCCGCGGTCGCAACCGCCGGGCCTTGATACGACGGGTGGCCCACGACGTGGCCGACGGCGCACACTCGCTCGGCGAACTGGACTTCGCGGCCCTGTGTCGCTCGCGTGGGCTGCCCGAGCCCACCCGTCAGTCCGTTCGGCGGGGGCTCCGCGGTGCGGTCTACCTCGACGTGAGCTGGGACGACATCGGGTTGGTCGTCGAGATCGACGGCTCCCAGCACACCTGGGGCCTGGCCCTGACCGACGACCACCTGCGCCAGAACGAGCTCGTCCTGGGAGATGAGCGCGTGCTCCGCATCACGCTCGTCGGGCTGCGGCTCGAGCCCCAGCTGTTCATGGACCAGGTGGTGCGGGCCCATGCGCTGCTCCGGGCGCGAGCCGCCTGACCCGGTTCGAGGTGATATCCGACCGGAAACTGGTCGGATATCACCTCGAACGGGTCTCGACGAAAGGGCTCAGCTGAGCCGCTCGTAGATGATGGCCATGCCCTGGCCGCCGCCGACGCACATCGTCTCGAGGCCGAACTGGCCGTCGCGGGCGGCGAGGCCGTTGAGCAGCGTGGTCGTGATGCGCGCCCCGGTCGAGCCGAACGGGTGGCCGAGCGCGATCGCGCCGCCGTGCACGTTGAGCTTGTCGAAGTCCATCCCGAGATCGTCGGCCGACGGCAGCACCTGCGCGGCGAACGCCTCGTTGATCTCGTAGAGGTCCATGTCGCCGATGGTCATGCCGGCCCGTGCCAGCGCCTGGCGCGACGCCTCGACCGGGCCGAGGCCCATGATCTCCGGCGAGAGCCCGGAGACGCCGGTGGAGACCACCCGCGCGAGCGGAGTCAGGCCGAGCTCCTTCGCCTTGGTGTCACTCATGACCACCACGGCAGCGGCGCCGTCGTTGAGCGGGCAGCAGTTGCCGGCGGTGATGGTGCCCTGCTCGCGGAAGACCGGGTTCAGCCCCTGCAGCGCCTCCAGCGTCACTCCGGCGCGCGGGCCGTCGTCCTTGCTGACGACCGTGCCGTCACCGAGGGTGACCGGCGCGATCTCGCGCTCGAAGAAGCCGTCGGCGATGGCCTTCTCCGCGCGGTTCTGCGACGAGACGCCCCACTCGTCCTGGCGTTCGCGCGAGATCCCGCGCAGCGTCGCGACGTTCTCGGCGGTCTGGCCCATCGACAGGTAGACGTCGGGCAGCAGACCCTGCTGACGCGGGTCGGTCCAGGTCTCGTTGCTCGCGGCGATCTGCTCGCTGCGAGCCGCGGACCCGGCGAACTTGGGGTTCTGGTCGTCGCCGGAGGAGCCGCCAGCCCCAGCCCAGTTGGTGTACTGCGAGACGCACTCGACCCCACCCGAGACGAAGATGTCGCCCTCACCGGCCTTGATCGCGTGGTACGCCATGCGGGTGGTCTGCACGGAGGAGGCGCAGAACCGGTTGATCGTCGACCCGGGGAGCCCGTCGAACCCCGCGAGCACGGCCACGACGCGCGCCATGTTGGAGCCGTGGCGGCCGGACGGCTCGGCACAACCCCAGTAGAGGTCCTCGACCAGGGTGGGGTCGAGCTCGGGGATCTTGGCCAGCGCGGCCGAGATCACCTGCACCGACAGGTCGTCGGGGCGCATCTCCTTGAGCGAGCCCTTGAACGCGCGCCCGATGGGCGTGCGGGCGGTCGAGACGATGACGGCTTCGGTCACGGGGTCCTCCTCGTGCAACAGGTGCGAGGGGCCGCGAGATAAGCGGCCGCTTAGTCAGCCTCGATGGTATGCCGTGCGGCTGGGTCCGCGGGTGTGGCGTTCCTCTCGTCGGGCTCGCCCACCTCCCGGTCGACCTCAGCAGGGCTGGTCTCCACCGGCCCGGGCTTCACGGGTCCGGGCTTCACGGGGGCGGGCTTCACCGGGCCTGCCTCCACCGGTCCGGTCTCGGCAGTCGGGAGTGCCGGGCCGGCGGGCGCGAGCTGCGCCGCGTCGTCGACCTTGGTGGGCTGATCGGTGCGGCCGGGCACGGTGTCACGTGGGCGGCGCAGGAGCATCGCCCAGCGACCTCGGGGTCCGCGGGTCTGACCGGCGATCTTGGTCGCCGAGACCTCGGTGCCGGGGTCGCGGACGGCGTACTGGGCTGCCACGGCGACCGGACCGACGCCCTCGCCGCGGCGCATGTCGGGAGCGCGCTCCTCGCTCGGTTCGCCGGTCCAGACGCCGAGGGCGGCATAGACGCTCGGCAGCAGTGCGGCGGCGGCCCGGGCGTAGCCGGCGGGCGAGGGGTGGAACCGGTCGGCACTGAACATCTCGTGTGGGCGCTCGGCGAACTCGGGCCCCAGGAGGTCGCCGAGGGACACCGTGCGGCCGCCGGCCTCGACGACGGCGACGGTCTGGGCCGCGGCCAGGTCACGCGACCAGCGGCGGCCGATGAGGCGCAGCGGCTGGGGGATCGGCTGGATCGTGCCGAGGTCGGGGCAGGTGCCGACGACGACCTCGGTGTCGAGGGCGCGCAGGGACCGCACCGCCATCTCGAGGTGGCGCACGGCCACGGCCTTGTTGATCCGGTGGGTCACGTCGTTGGCGCCGATCATGATGATGGCGACGTGCGGCCGGGGCACCTGGTCGAGGGCGTTGGCGAGCTGGAGCTCGAGGCCGGACGACTCGGCGCCCACGACGGCGGTGTTGGTGAGGCGCACCGGGCGGCCGGTCAGGGCCGAGACGCCGTTGGCGATGATGGCGCCGACGGTCTGGTAGCGGTGGTCGGCGCCCATGCCCGCGGCGGACGAGTCGCCCAGGACGACGAGCTCGACCGGGTCGCCCACGCCCGCGCCATACAGGCCGTTGTCGTCGGGGGAGCCGTCGAAGGGCTGGCCCACGATCCGGCGGGCCACCATCGCCTCCGCCTTGAGCACGCCGTAGCCGAGAGCGCCCAGCGCACCGATCCCAGCAGCGAGCCCGCCCCCACCGTACGCGGCGGTGGCGGCGATCTTGCGGGCTCGTCGTGCCCGGCTCATGGGCCATCCCCTCTCGTCCGTGGCTCCTCTGACGGTAACGCCCGATGCAGACATGGTGTGCCCCCCTCCCCTCGATGGTGCGACCGGCCCCCCGTTCTTGGCATCCCCCAGTTGGCGGAGAGGCTCCAGAGGGGCCGCCGGGGCGTCCGAGGGGGCGTCCACGATCTGAGAGGATGGCGCGGTGAAGTACGCAGAGCACATCGCCGACCTCGTCGGGAACACGCCCCTCGTCAAGCTCAACTCGGTCACCGACGGGATCGCTGCGACGATCCTCGCGAAGGTCGAGTACCTCAACCCCGGCGGGTCGGTGAAGGACCGCATCGCGCTGAAGATGATCGAGGCGGCCGAGGCCTCCGGCGAGCTCAAGCCCGGCGGCACGATCGTCGAGCCGACGTCCGGCAACACCGGCGTGGGACTGGCCCTGGTGGCCCAGCGCAAGGGCTACAAGTGCGTCTTCGTCTGCCCCGACAAGGTGAGCCAGGACAAGCGCGACGTGCTCAAGGCCTACGGCGCCGAGGTGGTGGTCTGCCCGACCGCCGTCGCGCCCGACCACCCGGACTCCTACTACGAGACGTCCGACCGGCTGGTGCGCGAGATCGATGGCGCGTGGAAGCCCAACCAGTACGCCAACCAGAACGGGCCCGCGTCGCACTACGAGTCGACCGGCCCCGAGGTGTGGGACGACACCGACGGCACGATCACGCACTTCGTGGCGGGGGTCGGTACCGGTGGCACCATCACCGGCACCGGGCGCTACCTGCGCGAGGTCTCGGAGGCCCGCGAGGGTGGGCGGGTGCAGATCATCGGCGCCGACCCCGAGGGTTCGGTCTACTCCGGCGGCACCGGCCGCCCCTACCTCGTCGAGGGTGTCGGCGAGGACTTCTGGCCGACGGCCTACGACCCCGACGTCGTCGACCAGGTCATCGCCGTCAGTGACGCCGACTCGTTCGAGATGACGCGACGCCTGGCCAAGGAGGAGGGCCTGCTCGTGGGCGGCTCCTGCGGCATGGCGGTCGTGGCGGCCCTGCGCGCGGCGAAGGACCTCCCGGCCGACGCGGTGGTCGTCGTGCTGCTGCCCGACGGCGGCCGCGGGTACATGTCGAAGATCTTCAACGACGACTGGATGAACTCCTACGGCTTCATGCACACCCACACCGAGACCACCGTCGGCGAGGTGCTGCACAAGAAGGCCGGCGACATCCCGGCCCTCGTGCACACCCACCCCACGGAGACCGTCCGCGACGCGATCGAGATCCTCCACGAGTACTCCGTCTCGCAGATGCCCGTCGTCAAGGCCGAGCCGCCGGTGATGGCCGGCGAGGTCGCGGGGTCGGTCAGCGAGCGCGCCCTGCTCGAGGCGCTGTTCAACGGCACCGCGCACCTCACCGACTCGGTCGACAAGCACATGGAGCCGTCGCTGCCGCTGGTCGGTGCCGGTGAGCCGGTGACGTCTGCGCGGCACGAGCTGGAGAAGCACGACGCGATCATGGTCGTCGAGGACGGCAAGCCGGTCGGGGTGCTGACCCGCGCCGATCTGCTGATCGCCTTGGTGGACTAGGAGATCGGGCCGCCAGGCCCCGGCCGGCGCACCGCGCCGCTCAACGCAGCCGTCGCGCCATGTCCGGGCGCGGCGGCTGCGTCGCGTCCGGGTGCAGGATGCCGGCCAGCGCCTCGACGCCGTCGACGAGGCGAGGACCTGGGCGCGCGAAGCTGGCGTTCGCGTCGACCGCCCAGACGGGTATGCCGGGTGGTAGCTGCCCGGCGGCGATCGCCTTGTGGGCCAACGCAGTCGACCCCTCGAGGTCGTAGCCGCAGGGGGCGCACACGATGACGTCGGGAGTGCTGTCGCGAACCGCCTCCCACGTGACGCGCACCGACTTCTCGCCTGCCTCCCCGAGTGCGTTGGTGCCGCCGGCCCGGGTGACCATCTCCGGCACCCAGTGCCCGGGCGCGAACGCCGGGTCGGTCCACTCGAGCACCAGCGCCCGCGGACGGGGAGCGGCGCGCACCGCCGACTCCACGGCATACAGGCGGTCGTGGAGGTCGGCCACGAGGGCCGCTGCCCGCTCGACGGTGCCCGTCGCGGACCCCAGGGTGGTGATGGAGCCGAGCACCTCGTCGAGGGTGTGCGGGTCGATGGTGAGGACCTCGGCCCGGCAGCCGAGGTAGGCCAGGGCGTCGTCGACGACGGAGACGTCCACGGCGCAGACAGCGCACAGGTCCTGGGTGACCACGAGGTCGGCGTCGAGAGCGCCGAGGGCTCCGGCGTCCAGGTGGTAGAGGTCCTCCCCGGCGGCCATGGCCCTGCTGACGAAGGCGTCGATGTCGCTGGCCGAGAGTCCCTCGGGGATCGCCGTCGTCGAGACGATGGTGCGCTCGCGGGCCTCGGCCGGGGTGTCGCACTCGAAGGTCACGCCGACCACCTGGTCACCGGCTCCGAGGGCGAAGAGGATCTCCGTCGTCGAGGGCAGCAAGGAGACGATGCGCATGCCCAGACCTTACGCAGGTGGCCCCGCGATGGCCTCGGCGGCCGCGCAACGTCACCGAGGCGGCCGGGCGCGCCGGTCGCCCGGGACTGAGCCACCCCGAACCACCCAGAGACGGTATGCCGCGTGGCCGGCGACGCGGCATACCGTCACCGCCGGGGCGCGGGTTAGGTTGGCACCATGGAGAACTGGGAATCTCCGGTGGAGCGCGCGATCCGCGAGGCGCAGGAGCGCGGGGAGTTCGACAACCTGCCCGGGGCGGGGAAGCCGTTGCGCAGCCTCGGCGACCCGGAGCGGGAGGACCCCGACTGGTGGGTGAAGCGGTTCGCCGAGCGGGAGCACCTCGACCTGTCCGGCGCGTTGTCGCCGCCGCTGGCGCTGCGCAAGGAGGCGGCCACCTTCCCGGGCTCGCTACTCGACCTGCGCACCGAGGCGAGCGTCCGTGCGGTGCTCGAGGACTACAACCACCGCGTCAAGATGGACCGGCTTCGTCCTGGTGTCGGCGCGAGCTTCCCGATCTGGGCGCCCCTGGTCGACGTCGATGCCATGGTCGAGCAGTGGCGCGAGCTCCGCGAGGCCGCGAAGGCAGCCGAGGCGGTGACACTCCCCGCCGACCCGCAGGCCGCCTACCGACACGGGTCGTCGTGGCTGGGTCGCCTGCTTCGGCGCCGGTCAGGAACCGGCGCCGGTCAGTAGCGTGACCGCGGGTCAGCCGCCCAGGTCGCTGGAGTCGTTGACGCGCAGCACGCTCTCCTGCGAGGGAAGCTGGTCCTGCTTGACGATCCCCACCGGGCAGGTCATGCCGTTGGGACCGTGGTTGCAGTAGCCGCCGGGGTTCTTGTAGAGGTACTGCTGGTGGTAGTCCTCGGCGTAGTAGAACGGGCCGGCGTCCTCGGCTGAGCGCAGCTCGGTGGTGATGGTGCCGAAACCGTTGTCGGTCAACACCTTCTGGAACGCCTCGCGCGTCGCCTCGGCCGCACGCTGCTGGTCGGGCGTGGTCCAGTAGATGGCCGAGCGGTAGGCCGTGCCGATGTCGTTGCCCTGCCGGTTGCCCTGGGTCGGGTCGTGGTTCTCCCAGAACTCCTTGAGCAGCAGCTCGGGGCTGGTCTGCTCCGGGTCGTAGGCGACGAGCACCGCCTCGGCGTGACCGGTCAGCCCGGTGCAGGTCTCCTCGTACGTGGGGTTCGGGGTGAGCCCGCCCATGTAGCCCGCTGCGGTCGTGACGACACCCGGAAGCCGCCAGAAGATGCGCTCCGCGCCCCAGAAGCAGCCCATCGCGATGTAGAGCACCTCGGTGCCGTCGGGCCATGGGCCCTCCAGCGGCGTGTGCAGGACGACGTGCTCGTCAGCGATGTGGAACGGACGCGTCTCGCGTCCGCGCAGGGCGTTCTCGGCGGTGGGCAGGGTGGTCTTGGCGCGCGATCCGAATATCACGAGTGGTCCAACGCGGCTCGCCCCACGACTGTTCCGCGCCGCGACCAGGATGTCGGTCCCCGCCCATGCCAAACCGTTGGCGCGGGCGGTGCCGGTCCCGGCAGGGTGGGGGCATGGTCACCATCACCCTGATCGACGACCCGGACGACGCCCAGCGGCAGCTCTTCGACGACTGGGCAGAGGTCTTCGCGGCGGACGGTCGAGACCTCTTCGGCCCGGACCACTCGGCCCACTCGGTCGACGAGCTGCGCGAGCTGGGGCGCAGCACTGCCCGGCGCCGCATCGCGTGGGCGGCCGTGGACCCCGGCGGCAGCGTGGTCGGCGCCGCAGCCCTGATGATGCCGCAGCACGACAACCTCTCGCAGGCCTTGGTCCTGGTCATCGTCCACCCCGACCACCGCCGCCGAGGGGTGGGCACGGCGCTCCTCCAGCACACCGAGGCGGCTGCCACCGAGCACGGCCGCAGCATCCTCCTCGGGGAGACGCAGTGGCGTGTCGGCGGTCGCGACGAGAGCGGCGAGGGCTTCGCGGCGCTCCACGGGTATGCCGGTGCGCAGACGGTGCTGCGCAGCTCACTGCCCCTGCCTGCGGACCGGGAGGCGCTGGAGGCGGCGGTGGACGGGGACGCAGCGGACGGCTACGTCGTGCGGACCTGCTGGGACGGCATACCGGGGGCGTGGTTGGCGGGGCGCGCGGAGCTGAGCCGACGGATGAGCACGGACATCCCGATGGGAGACCTCGTCCTCGAGGAGGAGGTCTGGGACCAGGCGCGGGTGCAGGCGGACTACGAGAGGATCGCGGCGCTCGGCCGCCGGGTCGTCGACACGTTCGCCGTGCACGAGGCCACGGGGGAGCTGGTCGGCTACACCCAGGTGCAGGTGCCACGGGCCAAGCCGCAGGTGGCCTTCCAGCAGGACACCCTGGTGATGCGCGAGCACCGCGGTCACCGGCTCGGCCTGCGGATGAAGGCGGCTGGGACACTGGCCCTCATGCAGGAGTCGCCAGCCACGACGAGCGTCCGCACCTGGAACGCGGACGACAACGCGGCGATGCTCGCCGTCAACCGCGCCCTCGGCTACGTCAACGACGGGATGATGCGCGAGTGGCAGAAGGTGGCGTCGCCGTGATGGACGACCCGCTCGAGGTTGACCTCGGCACGGTGCTCTCGATCCACGTCGCGAAGGCCACCAAGCTGCCCATGCGTCCGGTCGAGTCGGTCGTCGCCGAGGCCGGTGCCGGGCTGGTGGGTGACCGCTACCACGGCTCCAAGCACCGGCACGTCACGGTGCAGTCAGCCCCCTCGCTGGTGGACGCAGGTCGAGCCCTCGGGGCGGAGGTCGAGGCCGGCGCCACCCGCCGCAACGTCACGATCTCGGGCGGGCCGGTCCCCGGCAGGCCGGGCACCAGGGTGCGGATGGGGGAGGCGCTGCTCGAGGTCGTGCGACCCGCTGCACCCTGTCGGCTGATGGACGACCTCATCGGCCCCGGGGCCATGAAGGCGCTCCACGCGCGGGGCGGCACGGTCTTCCGGATCCTCGAGGGCGGAGTCATCCGGGTGGGCGACCCGGTGGTGCGGGAGGGCTCCTGAGCGGGGGCTAGCCTTGCCGCCATGAGCGACCAGCACAGCAGCGACCCGGGCCTGTCCACACCTGGCTTCTCGACGCGTGCGATCCACGCGGGGCAGGAGCCCGACGCGGGCACCGGGGCCGTGATCACCCCCATCTTCCAGGTGTCCACCTACAAGCAGGACGGCATCGGCGGCTTCCGCGGTGGCTACGAGTACAGCCGCTCGGCCAACCCGACCCGCACCGCGCTGGAGGAGTGCTTCGCTGCCCTCGAGGGTGGCGCGCGCGGGTTCGCGTTCTCGTCGGGCCTGGCCGGTCAGGACACCGTGCTCCGGGCGCTGCTGGCGCCGGGTGACCACGTGGTGGTCCCCAGCGACGCGTATGGCGGCACCTACCGGCTGTTCAACAAGGTGCTGACCACCTGGGGCGTGGAGCACACCATCGCACCGATGGGCGACCTCGACGCCGTGCGGGCCGCGATCCGCCCCGGCAGCACCAAGATCCTGTGGGTCGAGACGCCGACCAACCCGCTGCTCGGGATCGCCGACATCGCCGCGCTGTCCGAGCTGGCGCACGAGGCGGGCGCGCTGCTCGTCGTCGACAACACCTTCGCTTCGCCGTACCTCCAGCAGCCCCTCGCCCTCGGCGCCGACATCGTCACGCACTCGACGACGAAGTACTGCGGTGGCCACTCCGACGTCGTCGGCGGGGCCGTCGTCGTGGGCCACGACATCACCGTGCCGGGCTTCGAGGACGCCGTGGATCGTGTTGCCTTCCACCAGAACTCGATGGGTGCGGTCGCCGGGCCGATGGACGCCTGGCTGGTCCTGCGCGGGCTGAAGACCCTGGCCCTGCGCATGGAGAAGCACAGCGACAACGCCGAGCGGGTGGTCGAGTTCCTCACGGCACACCCGGCCGTCAGCGCCGTGCACTACCCCGGGCTGGAGAGCCACCCCGGCCACGCGGTCGCCAAGCGCCAGATGAAGCGGTTCGGCGGGATGATCTCGTTCCAGGTGCGCGCCGGCGAGGACGTCGCGGTCAAGGTGTGCGGCGAGACGCAGCTCTGGACCCTCGGGGAGTCGCTCGGTGGCGTGGAGTCGCTCATCGAACACCCCGCGCGGATGACCCACGCCTCGGTCGCCGGCACGGAGCTCGAGGTGCCCGCTGACCTCATCCGCCTGTCCGTCGGCATCGAGGACGTCGAGGACCTCATCGCCGACCTCGCGCAGGCCCTCGACCGGCTCGGCTGAGCCGAGCGACCCCAGGTGCGGCTGCTCTGCGTCGACTTCGGGTCGACCTTCACCAAGGCGGTGCTCGTCGACGGCGATGGCGCGGTGGTGGCGACGGCCTCCACACCGACCACCGTCACCACCGACGTCCTCGACGGCTACCACGCGCTGCGTGACGAGCTGCGCCACCACGGTGCGGTCGACGAGGTGCTGGCCTGCTCCAGCGCCGGCGGAGGGCTGCGGCTCGCGGTCGTCGGCTACGAGCGCGACGTCACGGCCCAGGCCGGCTTCCGGGTCGGCCTCAGTGCCGGCGCGCGGGTCGCCCACGTGACCTCCGGGCCGCTCTCCGGTGCTGACGTGAAGGCCCTGCGCGACAGTCGGCCCGACCTCGTGCTCCTCGTGGGCGGCACCGATGGCGGGAACGCAGACGTGTTGCTGCACAACGCAGCTCGCCTCGCGAAGGCCCGCATCGGCGCGCCCGTGGTGGTCGCCGGAAACCTCGACGCACGCGCGGGGGCGACCGCGGCCCTGGCCGCCACCGGGCGGTCGTTCACCGTCGCCGACAACGTCCTGCCGTCGATCGGGGTGATCGCCCCCGAGTCGGCGCGGGCCGCCATCCGCCGTGTCTTCCTCGAGCACGTGATCGGTGGCAAGGGACTCTCCCGGGGGCCGGAGTTCGGTGCCATGGTGCAGGCGCCGACCCCCGATGCAGTGCTCGACGGGGTGGCCGTGCTGGCCGAGCACCTCGACGGCGATGTGATGGTGGTCGACATCGGCGGGGCGACGACCGACGTCTACTCGGCGCTGCGACCCCAGGGCGAGGACTCCGGCCTGGCCAAGGACGTCGTGGCGCCCCTGTGGCACGCGCGCACCGTCGAGGCCGACCTCGGCATGCGCTGGAACGCCGAGGGGATCGTCGAGGCGGCCGGCCGTGAGCACGTGCCCCTTCCGGACGGCACTGCCGCGTATGCCGCCCGCGTCGTCCGCGACACCGGTCACCTCCCGGTCGACGAGGCCGAGTGGGGGTTCGACCTCGCGCTGGCGCGGGCCGCCGCCGTCGTGGCCGTCCGTCGGCACGCGCGCCCGCCCGCGCCGGGGGCCGGGGCGAGGCCGCTGGCCGACGTGCAGGTCGTGGTGGGCTCGGGCGGGGTGCTGCGCCACGCGAGCGTCCCGGGCCGAGACGAGGTGCTCCGCGCAGTCGCGACCGACCACGCCGGTGGCTGGAAGGTCCCCCGTGACGGCGCACTGGTGACGGACACGGCATACCTGCTGTTCGCGGTGGGGCTGCTGCGGGACGCGCATCCCGACGTGGCGCGGGCGTTGGCCCGCACGGTGGTCGGCGACCCGTCCGTCGACCAGGCCCCCGAGCGGTCCCCCGACCGGTCCCTCGACCGGGCCTGAGGGCTCAGACCACGTCGAAGAGCTCGGTGTGGACCCGGCGTGGGGCGATCCCCAGCCCGTCGAGGATGTGGACCGACGCGGCCACCATGGGCGCCGGGCCGCAGATGAAGAAGTCGACCCTTCCGGGGGAACGGTGCTGGGGGATCGCCGCCTCGAGGACCGCCTGGGTCAGCCATCCCACCTCGCCCTGCCAGTCCTGCGGGGGCTCCTCGAGGATCTCGACCACGTGCAGGTCGAGCCGCGCCTCGAGGTGCTCGTGGTCGGCGCGGTGGAGCAGGTCGTCCGCGGTGCGTCCGGCGACGATGAGCACGGCCCTGCGCGGGTCGCCGCGGTCGGCCAGGGTCCGGAGCATGCTCAGCATCGGGGTGACCCCGACCCCACCGGCGATGAACACGAAGGACGACGAGCGCAGGCCGTCGAGCGTGAACGAGCCGTGGGGGCCGTCGAGGTAGACCCGGCGACCGGGTCGCAAGCCGGCGAGGATCTCGGTGAAGTCGCCCAGGGGCTTGATCGCGAACTCCTTGCGCCACGGCTCGGTGGCTGCCGAGGCGATGGTGAACGGGTGCTCTTCGAAGACGAAGGGCGACGCGCCGATCTTGAGCCACGCGAACTGACCGGGGCGGAAGGGCACACCGGTGTGTCCCGAGGCGTGCAGCACGACCGAGGTGGCGCCGGGCCCGTCGATGACCTGGTCCACGACGTACGCGTTCCGCTGGGCCCGCAGCGGGCGCCACACCCACCGGTAGACGATGACGGCGAGCACGACGGCGCCCAGACCCTCGAACCAGAGCCGGCCCAGGTCGTGGCGGGTCAGGTCGTGCAGCCACACCACGTGCAAGGTCGTCGCCAACACAACCGTGTTGGCGAGCAGGACGTGCACGAGTCGCCAGCCCTCGTAGCGTGGGCCGCGGTTCCGGCGACTGATGGCGAGGCCGACCAGCGCGAGCAGGGCAAGCGTCGAGACGCTGGCGGCCCACACCCGGGGAGGGGCGGTGCGGAGGTCGAACACCCCGACCCCCTTCTCGGAGTGGGCCAGGACGAAGAGGACATGGGCTGCGACGAGACCCACCGCGATCACGGCGAGCGCACGGTGTTGCCGCAGGAGTCGCTCGACCCCCAGGTGCGACGTGAGCGAACGCAACCGCGAGGGCAGCACGAAGGCGGCGGCCAGCAGCGAGGTTGCCGCGAGAGCCGTCGCCAGGGAGAGCACCCGCCAAGCGCCCTGCTCCTCGGCGCGTTGGATGGTCAGCAGGATCCACCACGGGACGACCAGCGCGGCGGCGATGACGAGCAACCACACCGTGGGGGCGAGCCGGCGTCGAGTGGCTCCACCCCTCCAGGCTCCGGGACGTCGGCCCCGGATCGGGAAGGCCACGCGGGCTCCTTGGTCGTGGGGGGCGACGACAGGGACTGTAGGACCGCCCGGGCGGTCGTGACCTCAAGGCGACCCTAAGCAGGCCTCAAGGCGGGGTCGGTGCGGCTGTCGGTGGTCGACCGTAGCGTGGGTCATGAGTGACGACGCCGTCCCGAAGCCCAGGCTCGACCTGGTGGTCCTCGACCCGCAGCAGCTGCACCTCGACCCCGCCGGCCACCCGTTCTGCCTCGTCGGTCGCCCCTGACCCCGAGGGCTTGTGCTGCCCGGGCGAAACGCGATACAACGTGTTCTGGCAGACGCGATATAACGTGATTGGAAGTGGCGAAAATGGATGGATCGGCGACCGGCCGGCGACCTAGGTTCGAGGCATGACCTCCCTCGCGATCGAAGCCGAGCACCTCGTCAAGAAGTTCGGTGACCAGCTCGCGGTCGACGATGTCAGCTTCTCCGTGCCCGAGGGGTCGGTCCTGGGCCTGCTGGGCCCCAACGGCGCCGGCAAGACCACGACGGTGCGGATGATGACCACCCTGGCCAAGCCGACGAGCGGCACCGCCCGGGTGGCCGGGCACGACGTCCTGCGCGAGCCCGACGCCGTGCGCAGGTCGATGGGACTGACGGGTCAGGCCGCCACCGTGGACGAGCTGCTCACCGGGCGGGAGAACCTCCGGCTCATCGGGTCGCTCTACGGCCTGTCCAGCAGGTACGTGAAGGCCGCCGGGGCAGACCTGCTGGAGCGGTTCTCCCTCACCGAGGCCGCCGACCGCACCGTGAAGACCTACTCCGGTGGCATGCGCCGCCGGCTCGACCTCGCGGTCAGCCTCATCGCCACCCCGCCCGTGCTGTTCCTCGACGAGCCGACCACCGGTCTCGACCCGCGCAGTCGCGTGGAGCTGTGGGAGGTGCTGCGTGGCCTGGTCAAGGACGGCACGACGTTGCTCCTCACGACCCAGTACCTCGAGGAGGCCGACCAGCTCGCCGACCGCATCGTCGTGATCGACCGCGGCCAGATCATCGCCGAGGGGACCCCGCTCGAGCTCAAGGACCGCAGCGGCAAGGCCAGCCTGGTGCTGACCGTGTCGCGGGCCGAGGACCTGCAGACCGCAGCCGACATGCTCCGCCAGCGGGTCTCCGAGGTGCACGTCGACGAGGCGGCGCGCCAGTTGACGGCGCCGGCCGAGGGCTTGCGTGACATGACCCGCATCGCGGCGGTCTTCGAGGACAGCGCCATCGAGCTCGACGACCTCGGGCTCAAGCGCCCGAGCCTCGACGACGTGTTCCTCCACCTGACCGGCCACCGCGCCGAGGACCACCCCGGCAACACCAGCACCGCCACCGAGACCGAGCAGGAGCAGGCGTCATGACCACCGACACCACGACCCGGCGGTCGGCCAGCGGGATCGCCCGACCCGAGATCAAGCCGACCGGTCTGCTGCGTCAGTCGCTGGCCATCACCCGGCGCAACCTCATCCACATCAAGCGGATGCCCGAGATGCTGATGGACGTCACCATCCAGCCGGTGATGTTCGTGCTGCTCTTCGCCTACGTCTTCGGCGGGTCGATCGCCGTCAAGGGCTCACCGGCGGGTTACCGCGAGTGGCTCATGGGCGGGATCATGGGGCAGACCATCGCCTTCGCGTCCTTCATCGTCGCGGTGGGGCTGACGGCCGACATCGACAAGGGCATCGTCGACCGCATGCGGTCGCTGCCGATCAACCCCTCGGCTGTGCTCGTGGGCCGCAGCATCTCCAGCCTCATGCACTCCAGCATCGGCATCCTCGTCATGTCGGTGACCGGACTGTTCGTGGGCTGGCGCATCCGGGGCAGCTTCGCCGAGGCGGTGCTGGCGTACGCCCTGCTCCTGCTGTGGGGCTTCGCGATGATCTGGATCGGCATCCTCGTGGGGTCGGCGATGCGCTCGGTGGAGGCCGTCAACGGCTTGATGTTCACGACCATGTTCCCGATCACGTTCCTGGCCAACACGTTCGCCCCCACCGACCGCATGCCGCACGTGCTGCGGGTCATCGCCGAGTGGAACCCCATCTCGTCGCTCGTGCAGGCAGTCCGCCAGCTGTGGGGCAACGACCTGCCCGTGCCGGCGGACGCGCAGCTGCCGCTCCACCACCCGATCATCACGACCCTGATCTGGACGCTCGGCCTCACGCTGGTCGTGGCCCCGCTGGCGATCCGGGCGTTCGCCAGACGCACCGAGGGGTAGGGCAGGGGCGTCTCCGGGGCTCGTCCGGAGGGACTAGCCTTCCGGCCATGGCATCACCGACGCTGTCTGTCACCCTCGCCGACGTGCGCGCTGCGCAGGAGCTGCTCAGCGGTGTCGTCCGTCCCACCCCCTTGGAGTACAGCCGGGCCCTGACCGACCGGGTCGGTGCCGAGGTGTTCCTCAAGTGCGAGAACCTCCAGCGGGCGGGCTCGTTCAAGATCCGTGGCGCCTACACCCGCATGGCTCGCCTCTCCGACGAGGAGAAGGCCCGTGGTGTCGTCGCGGCGAGCGCCGGCAACCACGCCCAAGGGGTGGCGCTGGCCGGTCAGCTGCTCGGGATCGACGTCAAGGTCTACATGCCGTTTGGCGCCCCGATGCCCAAGCTGCTGGCGACGCAGGCCTACGGCGCGACCATCGAACAGGTCGGGACAACCATCGATGAGTGCCTGGTCAAGGCCCGCGAGTGGGAGTCGAGCAACGGCGCCGTCCTCATCCACCCGTTCGACCACCGCGACATCGTCGCGGGGCAGGGGACTGCCGGTCTCGAGATCCTCGACCAGTGCCCGGACGTCAGGACCATCGTGGTCAGCACCGGCGGAGGCGGGCTCCTCGCCGGCATCGCCGTGGCCGTCCGCGCGGCGCGGCCTGACGTGCGGATCATCGGCGTGCAGGCCGAGCAGGCCGCGGCCTACCCGTTGTCGCTGGCGGCGGGCAAGCCGGTCGCGTTCGAGAACATGCAGACCATGGCCGACGGCATCGCCGTCGGGATGCCCGGCGACGTGCCCTACGCGCTGGTGCGCGACCTGGTCGACGCGATCGAGACGGTCAGCGAGGAGGAGCTGTCCCGGGCGCTGCTCTTCGTGCTCGAACGCGCCAAGCTCGTCGTCGAGCCGGCTGGCGCAGCAGCGGTGGCCCACCTGCTCGAGCGAGCCGGCCAGCAACAGCTCGACGGCCCCGTCGTCGCGGTGCTCTCCGGCGGCAACATCGACCCCCTCCTGCTGCTGCGCATCATCCGGCACGGCATGGCGGCGGCCGGACGCTACCTGCAGTTCCGGGTGCGGATCTCCGACCGCCCCGGCCACCTGGCCCGGCTGCTCGCCGACTGCGCGGCCGTCGATGCCAACGTGTTGGAGGTCGAGCACATCCGCACCGGCACGACGATCACCGTGGACGAGGTCGAGATCGGGCTCCAGCTGGAGACGCGCGGCAAGCAGCACTGCGAAGAGGTCCTGCGGACCCTGCGAGCCAAGGGCTACCAGCTCAAGTTCGGCTGACCGGCATACCGCCGACGCGCCCTGCCGCCCGCCGCTCGGTCACGGGGCACGCTCGGCCGACCCAGACGACAAAGGGCCGCCCCGAGGGGCGGCCCTTGTCGTGGTGCTGGTCGCTCAGCCGCCGTGCGGCGTGGCGGCCTTCACGGACACCTCGATGGTCTTGCCGTTCGGAGCCTTGTAGGAGGCCTTGTCGCCGATCTTCTTGCCGTTGATCGCGGCGCCGAGCGGGGACTTCTCGCTGTAGACGTCGATCTCGCTGTCGCCGGCGATCTCACGGGAGCCGAGGAGGAACGTCACGTCGTCGCCGAACATGTCGACGGTGACGACCATGCCGGGCTCGACGATGCCGTCGTCCGCGGGCTTGGCGCCCACGGTGGCGTTCTCGAGCAGCTGCGTCAGCTGGCGGATGCGGGCCTCCATCTTGCCCTGCTCCTCCTTGGCTGCGTGGTAGCCGCCGTTCTCCTTGAGGTCGCCTTCGTCGCGGGCCGCCTCGATCTTCTTGGCGATCTCCGTACGGCCTTCGCCGGAGAGCTGGTCCAGCTCGGCCTTCAGACGGTCGAAGGCCTCCTGGGTCAGGTAGCTCGCGGTGGGGGTCGCGGTCTCGCTCACGGTGATACTCCTTGCTCGGGTCCCCGTCGGACGCGGCTGCGTCTCGGAGAGGGTGGTACGCGCAGCGGCCCGGACCCCGACCACGTCCGCGTGTGACGTCGCAGTGGCTGGTCCAGACCGCTCGGTGAAAGGACAAGCCTACCTCCCGCAGCGCCTCGGGGTCCCCTTGGGCCTTGGGAGAACGCCGCTGCGAGCACCTGGACCACCCCTCAGGTATGCCGCGTGGCCGGCTGACGCGGGGTGCCTCGACGCCCCAAGTCAGTCCCAAGTCGGGGGAGGCATCCTCGACCCACACGACCACCCGAGCGCCTGGCGGCCCAGACGGCCACCCCAGGGCGCGGGAGCCCACACGACCACCCGAGGAGAGCCCAGCATGTCCGCCACCACCCCTGACCGCCCCACCGGTGCCTCGACGCCCACGGCCCTTGCGGTGACCGACCGCAGCGCGACCGGAGCGCTCCGGCTCGCGATGGGCGTGCTGGTTGCCACCGACGTCGTGGGCGGCGTGCTCGCGGTCCGGGCCGGCGTGAACACCTGGGGGGAGGCCTGGGGTCCCGAGGCCCTGCTGGCTGCCCCGGTGCCGATGATCGCGGCGCAGCTCCTGCTGGTCTGGCTGGCCACCCGCCGCGCCGGCCGGGCTGCGCTGGTGGCCGCCGGGCTGCTGGCGGCTGCCTGCCTCGTCAGCGTCGTGTCCGGGTTCTTCGACGGAGGCCTCGGCAACGACGAGCTGACCCCTGCGCTGGCGGCCTACCAGTACTTCCTGCTGGCCGTCACGAGCACGGTCGGCGTGCTGGCCATCCGGCGCGCGGTGGCCGTCACCCCCTCCCGTTCGAGGTGAAACCCGACCGGATTCCGGTCGGGTTTCACCTCGAACCAGGGGTCGACGCGGCGGCGCAGCTGCGCACGCTTCCACCGACCGCGCGGGAGGCAGTGCGGACGACGACCTGCTGGTGCACTGAGCGCTCGGCCGATGGCGGCACGGTGACCTGCAGCAGCCCGACGACGCCGTGCGCGGTGTCCTGCGCCTGCACCGTGCAGGTCACGGCCTGGTCCGGGGAGCGGTGGACGTCGAAGCCGACCTGGACGCTGGTGTCGTCGATCACCTTGTAGTCGGTGTCGGTCCAGGTGATCGCGCCCAGGCTGTTGGCCAGCCCGAGCCACACCGCCAGCGCGATCCCGATCGTGCAGCCGATCGTGCCGATGACCCACCAGCGGCCGGTGCCGGGGGCGGGACGGGGGAGCGGCATGAGTGACCTTCTGCGGGTGAGAGGATGGCTGGCGGTCCGAGTGTCTGACGACTCTGGACAATGATTGTCGACGATGGACGAGTGAGGTTGTGCAGGTGGCTGACCGGTTGCGGCTCATGGCGGTGCACGCGCACCCCGACGACGAGTCGAGCAAGGGCGCGGCGACGATGGCGAAGTACGCCGGCACGGGCTACGACGTGCTCGTCGTCTCGTGCACGGGTGGCGAGCGCGGAGACGTGCTCAACCCGCGGCTCAAGGGTGACCCCCACATCGAGCGTGACCTGGCGCAGGTGCGACGCGAGGAGATGAAGCGCGCCCAGGAGATCCTCGGCGTCGACCACACCTGGCTGGGGTTCGTCGACTCGGGGCTGCCGGAGGGCGACCCGCTGCCCCCGCTGCCCGAGGGCTGCTTCGCCCTCGAGCCGATCGAGGTCACGACCGAGGCGCTGGTCCGCGAGATCCGGCGCTTTCGTCCCCATGTCATGACGACCTATGACGAGAACGGTGGCTACCCCCACCCCGACCACATCATGACCCACACCGTGTCGATGGCCGCTTTCGCGGCGGCGGGTGACGCCGCGGCATACCCCCATGCGGGTGAGCCGTGGCAGCCGCTGAAGATCTACTACAACTCGCACAACCGGGCGAAGTACGCCGCGTTCCACGAGGCGCTGCTCGCGCAGGGCGTCGAGAGCCCGTATGCCGACTGGCTGAAGGACTGGGACCCGGCCGCGGCCCGCACGATCACCACCCGCGTGCACTGCGCCGACTTCTTCGACCAGCGTGACCAGGCCCTGCTCGCCCACGCCACCCAGATCGACCCGGACGGCGCGTGGTTCCAGGTGCCGCGCGAGATGCAGGTCAGCGTCTGGCCGACCGAGGACTTCGAGGCGGCGCTGTCGTACGTGCCCGTCGAACCCGTGGAGGACGACCTGTTCGCCGGCATCCCCGACGCGGCGACCGGCGACGAGCTGGCCACCAGTCGTGACCTGGCGATCGCCTACGACGGACGCAAGGAGGCGAAGGCGTGAACGGCGCGCCCTCGGCGATGGTCTCGCCCGGGCTCTGGGGCTTCGTGGCATTCTTCGTGCTGGCCCTGGCGCTCTACCTCTTGATGCGCAACATGAACGCACGGATGCGTCGGATGTCCTACCGCGCCGAGGAACGCCAGCGGGAGGCCGAGGAGCTGACCGCCCGGGGTGACGCCGAGCGCGATGGTCCGCGGGACGAGCAGGGTGAGGCGAAGCCTCAGGACGGCGACCCGGCTCCGTAGACCGACATCGACGCCGCGATGTAGTGCACCGTGAAGGCCGCGACCGTCAGGGTGTGGAAGATCTCGTGGAACCCGAACCAGCGCGGGGAGGGGTTCGGGCGCTTGATGCCGTAGACCAGGGCGCCCACGGTGTAGAGCAGGCCGCCCACGGCGATCAGGGTGACGATGACGGGTCCGCCGAACTTGAGCAACGGGCCGAGGTAGAACACCGCGACCCAGCCGAGGGCGACGTAGACCGGGGTGTAGAGCCAGCGCGGCGCGCTGACCCAGAACACGCGGAAGAGCACGCCGGCGATCGCGCCGATCCAGACGATGAGCAGCATCGTGCGGGCGTCGTGCTTCGGCAGCAGCAGGGCGAAGGGCGTGTAGGTGCCGGCGATGATGAGGAAGATGTTGGAGTGGTCCATCCGCTTCAGGATCCCGGCCACCCGGGGCGACCAGTTGCCGCGGTGATACACGGCGGACGTGCCGAAGAGCAGCCAGGCGGTGATGCTGAAGACGGTGGCCGCGATCCGCGACGACGTGGTGGGGGCCAGCGCGATCAGGACGATGCCTGCCGCGAGGGCGAGCGGGACCATGCCCGCGTGCAGCCAGCCGCGCAGGTGGGGCTTCATGGCCGAAACGACAGACTCGAGGGGTCCCTGCGTCGGACGGGGATCGGGTGCTGTGGTCATGGCACCACTGTAACCTACGGTTGCGTAGGTTACTTGAGCGTAGGCTGTGAGGATCGCCTCACGACGGCCGGGAACCCGGACAGCCGCACCAGGGGTCACGGCCGTCACCGTCCGTCACCGGCCGTCACCGGCCGTCACCCACTGGGCGTCGGACGGACCAGCAGCGCCTGGGCGGTCCGACCCACGAACCCGCCCTCGTCGAACACTTCGGCCTGGGCCAGGCCGGCGGCGCCACCCCCGAGCGTCGTCACCGCGCGCAGCCCCACCCACTCGCCGGTGGGCTCACGGACGAGGTGGGCGGTGAGCTCGGTGTTCATGAACTGCCAGTCCCTGATGGCGAGGGCCGCGCTCGCGCCCGACGCCGAGTCGACGCAGGTCATCAGCCGCTCGAGGGGCGCCATCGGTTCGCCCTCCACGAGCCTGACGCGGGGCCGCATCCAGACCGTCGCCGGGCCGGTCTCCTCGAGCGACCCCGCCACCCACGACCACTCGATCGCGTCGAGGTAGCCCGGGTGCCAGCCCTGTGGCACCGTCCGCTCGTGTCCCTGGCGATGGCCTGGGGGCGGCGTCGGGAGCCCCGCGACCGGGCCGGAGTCCACGCGGGGCACCAGCCAGGCGCTGGCCCGCGCCGTGACGCGCCCGGAGCCGATGTCGGTGAGCTCGCACTCGACGAGCTCGACACTGCGACCCGGCCTCGCCACCCGCGCCTCGACACGCAGGCGGCCCACCGGCACCGGCCCGAGCAGGTCGCACGTGAGTCGGGCGACCACGCGGCTGCCGTCGCCGAGCCGGTGCACCTCGCGGGCCATCAGGGCCATCGGTGGGCCGCCGTGCTGGGCGTCCGGCGACCACGGCCCGGCGGTGTGGCCGGTGGAGCTCATGGTGCTCGCCCCGGCCGCGGTGTCGTCGAGCACGTAGAAGGCGTCGGGGGAGCGCGACATGGTCGCCATCCTGCCGGACCGCACCCACCCGACGGGGGTAGCGTGGTAGCCGTGGCGCTGTCCGACCTCCTGTATGCCGCCTACGAGCGGCGGCTCAGCCGTCGCCTCTCCAAGGAGACCCTCCCGCGACACGTCGGCGTGATGCTGGACGGCAACCGCCGCTGGGCCAAGGCCCGCGGGCACGGGACCAAGGAAGGCCACCAGGCCGGCGCCGACAACATCGCGGGGTTCCTGGACTGGTGCGAGGAGGCGCGGGTCGAGGTCGTCACCCTGTGGCTGCTCTCCACCGACAACCTCAACCGGCCGGCCGCCGAGGTGGTCCCCCTCCTGTCCATCATCGAGACCGCGGTCAGCGACCTGGCCCAGACCAAGCGCTGGGTGATCAACCCGGTCGGGTCGCTCGACCTGCTGCCGGCCGAGACCGCCCGACGGCTCAAGGAGGCCGCCGACCTCACCGAGGGCGTCCAGGGGATGACGGTCAACGTCGCGGTCGGCTATGGCGGACGCCAGGAGATCACCGATGCCGTCCGGTCGATGCTGATGTCACACGCCGCGAACGGCACGACCATCGAGGAGCTGGCCGAGACCCTCCAGGTGGAGCACATCGCCGAGCACCTCTACACCAAGGGCCAGCCCGACCCAGATCTCGTGATCCGCACGTCGGGGGAACAGCGGTTGTCGGGGTTCCTGCTCTGGCAGAGCGCGCACAGCGAGTTCTACTTCTGCGAGGCCTACTGGCCCGACTTCCGGCACGTCGACTTCCTCCGCGCGCTGCGCGCCTACGCCGAGCGCAACCGCAGGTTCGGCAGCTAGTCACCGCGAGTCACCGCGACTTCTGGCCACCCGTGCCGCACGCGCGGGCCCTTGGCAGCGGGTCGTGCCGCACGGGTGGCCCGAAGTCGGCAGCGAACCGGGGCACGCGGCATACCAACGTCTGAGTGGCGCATCGGGCCAACGGGTTAACTCTGGGTGACACGCCGCGAGCCTGCCTTCCGCGCGGTCGGGTGAGTCGTACCGTCCGTAGTGACGCGGGGCACCCGTCCCGCGTTCGGGGAGGCCAACCTATGGAGCAGATCCAGCTCCGAGCGGAGGGCCGGAACCGGCTCACCCGCGGTGGGAAGGCCTGGTCCCGGCACCTCGTTCGCGAGTAGGCGCACTGCGCCGAAGCGCGCGCTGTGCCAAGGAGAGACATTGGCCTCGAACCACGACACCACCCGTCGTACCTCCTCCAGCACTGCGGTCGCGTCACGCGCCATGCCGGTTCCGAAGGCCAAGGGCAAGACCAAGGCCCCCGCCTTCCGGACGTTCGTCCTCGACACGTCCGTCCTCCTGTCCGACCCGCGAGCCATGCTGCGGTTCAAGGAGCACGAGGTGGTCCTGCCGGTGGTCGTCGTCACCGARCTCGAGGCCAAGCGGCACCACCCCGAGCTGGGGTACTTCGCGCGGCAGGCGCTGCGGCTGCTCGACGACCTGCGGATCAGTGAAGGTCGGCTCGATGCGCCGGTGTCCGTCGGCGACGACGGCGGCACCCTCCGGGTGGAGCTCAACCACACGGATCCGAGCTCGCTGCCCGCCGGCTTCCGGCTGGGGGACAACGACACGCGCATCCTGTCGGTCGCGAAGAACCTGGCCGAGGAGGGCTTCGCCGTCACCGTCGTCAGCAAGGACCTGCCCATGCGGGTCAAGGCCTCGGCGGTCGGCCTGGAGGCCGAGGAGTACCGCGCCGAGCTCGCGGTCGACAGCGGCTGGACCGGCATGGCCGAGCTCGACGTGACCGTCGAGGAGATGGACGCCCTCTACGAGCACGGGCGCATCGAGAACGCCACCGCGGCCGAGATGCCGTGCCACACGGGTGTCGTCCTGCTCTCGCCGCGGGGAAGCGGTCTCGGGCGGGTCGGCTCCGACAAGCAGGTGCGCCTGGTGCGCGGCGACCGTGACGCGTTCGGCCTGCACGGCCGCAGCGCCGAGCAGCGGATCGCGCTCGACATCCTGCTCGACCCCGATGTGGGCATCGTGTCGCTCGGCGGGCGGGCCGGCACCGGCAAGTCGGCGCTCGCGCTGTGCGCCGGCATCGAGGCCGTCATGGAGCGTCGCCAGCACCGCAAGGTCGTCGTCTTCCGACCCCTGTATGCCGTGGGCGGCCAGGAGCTGGGCTACCTGCCGGGCAGCGAGTCCGAGAAGATGGGCCCCTGGGCGCAGGCGGTCTTCGACACCCTCGGAGCCCTCGTGTCGCACGAGGTGGTCGAGGAGATCATGGACCGCGGCATGCTCGAGGTCCTGCCGCTGACGCACATCCGCGGACGCTCCCTGCACGACGCGTTCGTCATCGTCGACGAGGCGCAGAGCCTCGAGCGCAACGTGCTGCTGACCGTCCTGTCGCGCGTGGGCCAGAACTCCCGCGTGGTGCTCACCCACGACGTCGCCCAGCGCGACAACCTCCGGGTGGGTCGGCACGACGGGGTGGCCGCGGTGATCGAGGCGCTCAAGGGTCACCCGCTGTTCGCCCACGTCACGCTCACCCGCAGCGAGCGCAGCCCCATCGCGGCCCTGGTCACCGACCTGCTGGAGGGACTCGAGGTGTGACGCTCGTTCCTTCGGGCGGCGGCGCCGCTGTGGTCGGGCCGGGCGAGGGCGCGGAAACGCGCGCATTTTCCCCCTGGACCACGGCGGCGCCTCCACCGAAAGGATGACTCTGTCGTCACATCCGTCACACCAGCCCCAGAAAGTCCTTGACGATTGGAGTTCGCCTTCCTCCGTCGGGTAAGGTCTCGAATTCATAACGTGCCGGGACGCTGTTCTGTTGGGCTGTTCAAGCCTGTTGGGCGACTTCGGCCAAATACATCCCCCCGGCACCGATTGAGGCCACCACACGCGCGGTGGCCTTTCCTTTGGAGGAACCCGTATGAGTCAGCCCTACCAGGGTCGACACCGCAATGTGTCGCGCCACGGCAGGAAAGCCTCTCGCTCCTCCGGTCTCACCAAGGCGATCCGTCGCCCTGCCGTCACCTCCAGCGTGCTGCTCGCGGTCATCGCGACCACGGCCGCTGGCTACCAAGCCTCTGACGCCCGCCAGACCGGAGCCGCCGCGTTCACCGTGAGCACCGAGGCGATCGCGCAGGCCAACGAGCTGGCCGACGCCCAGATCGAGGACACCGCCCGGCTGGCCGCCGACCGCAACAACACCAACGCCAGCATCGCCGCGGCGCAGGAGAAGGACCGCGTCGCCGCCGTCGCCGCTGCTGAGGCCGCCGCCCAGGCCCGTCGCGAGCTCGCGCTGCAGGTCGCCCGCGACAAGGCCCGCAAGGCGCTCGCCGCCAAGAAGCAGGCCATCCTGGCCAACGCGCAGGCCGACCCGCGGGCCGCGGCCCAGGCGTTGCTGCCCGAGTTCGGGTTCGGCGACGGACAGTGGGGCTGCCTCGACAAGCTCTGGATGGGCGAGAGCGGCTGGCGCTACACCGCCGAGAACTCCTCGTCCGGCGCCTATGGCATCCCGCAGTCGCTGCCCGGCTCCAAGATGGCCACGGTCGCCTCCGACTGGCGTACCAACCCGGTGACGCAGATCCGCTGGGGTCTGCAGTACATCAAGAGCTCCTATGGCACCCCGTGTGGCGCCTGGGACGCGTGGCAGAGCCGCTCACCGCACTGGTACTGAGCCGCCAGACCCGCCGCTGACTCTGAGATCCCAGCTCTCGGCCTTCCCGCCCCCGGGAACACGCCGAGAGCTGGGATCTCGCGTTTGCGCCGCAGCGAGGCGGGCGGGTCGGCGAGGCGGGCGGGTCGGCGAGGCGGGCGGGTCGGCGAGGCGGGCGGGTCAGCGAGGCGGGCGGGTCATGGCCAGCACGTCGAGGGCTTCGTCGAGCTGTTGCTCGGTGAGCTCGCCACTGGCGACGTGCCCGCGCTCGATGACGACATCGCGGATCGGGCGACGCTCCTTGATCGACTGCTTGGCGACCGCGGCGGCCGCCTCGTAGCCGATGTACCGGTTCAGCGGGGTGACGATCGACGGGGAGCCCTCGGCCAGCTCGCGCGACCGCTCCGCGTCGGCCTCGATGCCGGCGACGCAGCGGTCGGCCAGCAGCCGGGTGGCCGCCGACAGCAGCGTCGCCGACTCGAGGATGTTGCGGGCCATGACGGGCAGCATCACGTTGAGCTCGAACGCGCCCGACGCCCCCGCCACCGTGATGGCCGTGTCGTTGCCGATGACCTGGGCGCACACCATGAGCGTGGCCTCGGGCAGGACGGGGTTGACCTTGCCGGGCATGATGCTCGACCCGGGCTGGAGGTCGGGCAGGTGGATCTCGCCCAGCCCCGAACGCGGGCCCGACGACATCCACCGCAGGTCGTTGCAGATCTTGGTGAGGCTGACGGCGACCACCTTGAGCGCCCCACTGAGCTCGACGACGGCGTCCTGGGCCGACTGCGCCTCGAAGTGGTCGACGGCCTCGCGGAAGGTCACGCCGGTCCGGGCGCTGACTCGCTCGATGACGGCCGCTGCGAACCCGGGAGCCGCGTTGAGGCCGGTGCCTGCCGCGGTGCCGCCCAGCGGCAGCTCCGCGGTGGCCTGGGCGGCCACCAGCACCCGCTCGGCGCCGAGCTCCACCTGCCGGGCGTAGCCGCCGAACTCCTGCCCGAGCGTCACCGGCACGGCGTCCATGAGGTGGGTGCGTCCCGCCTTGACCACGTCGGCGAACTCCGTCTCCTTGGCGCGCAAGGCCTTGGCCAGGTGGAGCAGGCTCGGCGCGAGGTCGCGGTGGACCGCCAGGGTCGCGGCGATCCGCAGGGCGCTCGGGAACGTGTCGTTGCTCGACTGACCGGCGTTCACGTGGTCGTTGGGGTGGACCGCCTCCCCGGTCGCCAGGTGGGCGATCCGCGCGACTACCTCGTTGACGTTCATGTTCGTGGAGGTGCCCGAGCCGGTCTGGAACACGTCGATCGGGAACTGGTCGTCGTGCCGACCTTCCGCCACCTCGGTCGCGGCGGTCGCGACTGCGGCGGCCATCGGTCTCTTCAGGACCTCGAGCTCGGCGTTCACCTCGGCCGCGGCTGCCTTGAGCAGGGCCAGGGCGTGCACCACCCCGACGGGCACCGGCTGCCCCGAGATCGGGAAGTTCTCGACGGCTCGGGCGGTCTGGGCGCCCCACAACGCGTCGGCCGGCACCTCCACGTCTCCCATCGAGTCGTGCTCGGTGCGGGTGGCAGGGGTGGTGGCGTGCGCGCGGTCGGAAGCAGACGGCATACCCCCATCATGCCCGCGCACCCTCGCGCAAAACGGTGGTTGCTCGGCGAAACGGGCGCCACAGATCCCGTTTCGTCGAGCAACCAACGTTTTGCGGGGGATGGGACGGGGTGGGGCGGGGGGTGGGGCGGGGTATGCCGCGGGGCCAGCCACACGGGGCGGCTCAGAGCTTGCGGAGGCGGATCCGGCGGACGCTGTGGTCCTTGCCCTTCGCCAGCACCAGGGTCGCCCTGCTCCGGGTGGGGAGCACGTTCTCGCGGAGGTTGACCTCGTTGATCTCGCGCCAGATCCGGGCGGCGGTGTCGCGCGCCTGCTCGTCGGACAGCGCGGCGTACCGGTGGAAGTAGGAGTCGGGATCGGCGAACGCGGTCTCGCGCAGGCGCAGGAACCGCTCGACGTACCAGTGGCGGATGTCGTCGAGGTGGGCGTCGACGTAGACCGAGAAGTCGAAGAAGTCGCTGACGGCGAGGCCGGTGCGGCCGTCTTCCTGCAGCCGCGGGGCCTGCAGGACGTTGAGGCCCTCCACGATCAGCACGTCGGGCTGGCGCACGACGATCTGCTCGCCGGGCACGATGTCGTAGGTGAGGTGCGAGTAGACCGGCGCGCTGACCTCGGCCTTGCCGGACTTCACCTCGGCGACGAACCGCAGCAACGCCCGGCGGTTGTAGGACTCGGGAAAACCCTTGCGCTGCAACAGGTTGCGGCGCTCTAGCTCGGCGTTGGGGTAGAGAAACCCGTCGGTGGTGACCAGCTCGACCTCCGGTGTGCCGGGCCAGCGCGAGAGCAGCTCCTTGAGGAGTCGCGCGGTCGTCGACTTGCCGACGGCCACGGAGCCGGCCACGCCGATGACGAACGGTGTCTTGGCCGGGCTCTCCCCGAGGAACTCGCCGGTGACGCGGTGCAGCCCGGCCGTGGCCCCCACGTAGAAGTTGAGCAGTCGCGACAGCGGCAGGTAGACCTCCTCGACCTCCGTCAGGTCGATCCGCTCGCCGAGGCCCTGGAGCCGGGCGAGGTCGGCGGCGTCGAGGCTCAGCGGCTGGTTCTCCCGCAGGCGCGCCCACGCGGCTCGGTCCAGCTCGACGTAGGGCGAGGGGAGGGCGCCGTTGCCGTTCGCGGGGTGGCTCACGGGCGCCATTCTTGCTCACCCGCCCGCGCGACCTCGGATGCCGTCCCCGGGGCGTTCGGCCGTTAGGCTGCCTCCCATGTGCGGAATCGTCGGATACGTCGGCCCGAACGCCGATGGCAAAGCGCTGGACGTCGTCATGGAGGGCCTGGCCCGCCTCGAGTACCGGGGGTACGACTCCGCGGGGGTCGCGCTGGTGACCGGGGACGGCGTGGCGAGCGAGAAGCGCGCCGGCAAGCTGGTCAACCTCCAGGACGCCCTCGACGCCGACCACCTGCCGGGCGCGACCACCGGCATCGGTCACACCCGCTGGGCCACCCACGGCGGGCCGACCGACCAGAACGCCCACCCGCACCGTGCCGGTGAGGACGGCAAGCTCGCCCTCATCCACAACGGCATCATCGAGAACTTCCACCAGCTGAAGAACGCCCTCCTCGCCGACGGCGCGACCTTCTCCAGCGAGACCGACACCGAGGTGGCCGCCCACCTCGTGGCCCGCGAGTACGACAAGACCGGCGACCTCACGAAGGCGATGCTGAACGTCGTCAACCGCCTCGAGGGAGCCTTCACCCTGCTCGCCGTGCACGCCGACAGCCCCGGGGTCGTCGTCGGTGCCCGTCGCAACAGCCCGCTCGTCGTGGGCCTGGGCGAGGGCGAGAACTTCCTCGGGTCCGACGTCGCAGCGTTCATCGGGCACACCCGCCACGCGCTCGAGCTCGGCCAGGACCAGATCGTCACCATCACGCCCGACTCCTACGAGGTCATCAACTTCGACGGAAGCCCGGCCGATGGCAAGCGCTACGAGGTGACCTGGGACGCTGCCGCCGCGGAGAAGGGCGGCTACGCGACCTTCATGGAGAAGGAGATCTACGAACAGCCGCACGCGGTCGGCGACACCCTCCTGGGGCGCACCGACGTCGACGGCCGGCTCGTGCTCGACGACATGTCGATCACCGAGGACCAGCTCCGCAACGTCGACCGCATCATCATCGTGGCGTGCGGCACCGCGGCCTACGCCGGCATGGTCGCCAAGTACGCCATCGAGCACTGGACCCGCATCCCGGTCGAGGTCGCGCTCGCCCACGAGTTCCGCTACAGCGACCCGATCGCCACGGAGCGCACGCTGGTCGTCTCGATCAGCCAGTCGGGCGAGACCATGGACACCCTCATGGCCGTCAAGCACGCCCACGAGCTCGGCGCGCTCACACTGAGCATCTGCAACACCCACGGGTCGACCATCCCGCGGGAGTCCGACGCCGTCCTCTACACCCACGCCGGACCCGAGATCGCAGTCGCCTCGACCAAGGCGTTCCTCGCCCAGATCACCGCCTGCTACATCCTCGGCCTCTACCTCGCCCAGCTGCGGGGTGGCACCTTCGCCGACGACGCGCAGTCGGTGATGAAGGAGCTGCACGAGGTCCCCGCCAAGCTCGAGGAGCTGCTCGGCCGGATGGACCGCGTCAAGGAGATCGCGCGGTTCATGGCCGACACCCGCTCGGTGCTCTTCCTCGGTCGCAACGTCGGCTACCCCGTGGCCATGGAGGGTGCGCTCAAGCTCAAGGAGCTCGCCTACATCCACGCCGAGGGCTTCGCGGCCGGCGAGCTCAAGCACGGCCCCATCGCGCTCATCGACGCGGGCCAGCCGGTCTTCATCGTCGTGCCCGGTCCGGGCACCCCCCACGAGCTGCACAAGAAGGTCGTCTCCAACATCCAGGAGATCCGGGCCCGTGGCGCTCGCACCATCGTGGTCGCCGAGGACGGCGACGAGGACGTGCTGCCGTTCGCCGACGAGGTGATCCGCGTGCCCGCGACGTCGCCGCTGCTCGCGCCGCTGCTCACCGTGGTGCCGCTGCAGGTCTTCGCCCTGCACCTGTCCACGGCCAAGGGCCTCGACGTCGACCAGCCGCGCAACCTGGCCAAGAGCGTCACCGTCGAGTGATCGCTGACATCCGGTGATCGTCGGGGTCGGGATCGACGTGGTCGACGTGGAGCGTTTCGGGCAGTCGCTCGAACGCACCCCCGGCCTGCTGGAGCGCCTCTTCACCGCCGAGGAGCGCTCGCTGCCCCTCAACTCCCTCGCCGCGCGGTTCGCCGCCAAGGAGGCGCTGGCGAAGGCGCTGGGTGCACCGGTCGGCCTGCACTGGCAGGACGCCACCGTGCGCCGAGGTGAGGACGGCCGCCCCCACCTCCAGGTCACCGGCACGGTGGAGGCCCGGGCCGAGGCGCTGGGCGTCCACCAGATGCACGTCTCCCTCTCGCACGACGCCGGCATCGCCTCGGCCGTCGTCATCGCCGAGGGCTGAGCGGTGCTCCGCGCCTGGTCCGCAGAGCGGGTACGCGCCGCCGAGGAGACGCTGATGGCCGACCTCGCCGAGGGCGAGCTCATGGCGCGTGCAGCCGAGGGCCTCGCCGCGGTCTGCAGCGCGCGCCTCAGGGCGTCCGGTGGCCACCGGGTCGTCGTCCTCGCAGGGGCGGGCAACAACGGCGCAGATGCGTTGTATGCCGCGGTGCACCTCGCGGGCGAGGGCTWCGACTGCGTTGCGCTGCAAGGAGACTGGCCCCTGGCCATCGGTGACGCGGCGTCTTGGGAAGCGGAGGGCGTCGAGGTCATTGCTCCGAGTGGGGAGTGGGCGGGACGACTGGCCGACGCCGACCTGGTCGTCGACGGCGTGCTCGGGATCGGGGGACGGCCGGGACTACCCGAGGTCGCCAGGGCCTGGGTCGACGCGATCCCGGAGTCGGCGTACGTCGTGGCGGTCGACCTGCCCTCGGGGCAGGATCCCGCGGGTCGCACCAGTGCCGAGGACGGGGTCTTCGCCGACGAGACGGTGACCTTCGGGGTGGCCAAGCCCGTGCACCTGCTGCCGGCCAGTGAGGCGGCGGTGGGCCGGCTGACGATCATCGACATCGGGATCTCCCTCGAGGGTCCCGCGGACGTGGAGCGGCTCGACTTCGCCGACGTCGCCACGCTCTGGCCGGTGCCGGGTGCCGGGGACGACAAGTACTCGCGCGGCGTGCTGGGAGTGGTGGCCGGGGGAGAGGACTACACCGGGGCCGCGCTCCTGTGCTGCACGGCTGCGGTCGGGGCCGGGGTCGGCATGCTCCGCTACGTCGGGACCCCCACGCCGACCGCCCTGCTGCGCGCCGCCGTCCCCGAGGCGGTCCACGGCGAGGGCCGGGTGCAGGCCTGGGTCGTCGGACCCGGTCTTGACATCCGTTCCCGGCACAAGGGCGCCAAGGCCCAGCTCGACACCGCCCGCGCTGCGCTCGCGTCCGACCTCCCCGTGCTGGTCGACGCCGGGGGGCTCGACCTCGTCGACGGAACGCGCGGCGGGCCCACCCTGCTGACCCCCCACGCCGGCGAGCTGGCACGCCTGCTCACGCGGCTCACCGGCGACGAGGTCGGTCGCGAGGAGGTGCACCGCGACCCGGTCGGCCTCGCCCGGCGGGCCGCCGACCGGACGGGGGCCACGGTGCTGCTCAAGGGCGCCACGACCCTGGTCGTCCCCCCGACCGACGACGGTGGGCCGGTGCGCTCACAGAACGACGCCCCGCCGTGGCTCGCGACGGCAGGGGCCGGTGACGTGCTCGCTGGGGTCTGCGGGGCACTGCTCGCCACCGGGCTGGGCCCCCTCGACGCCGGGAGCCTCGGCGCGCTGGTGCACGGGGTCGCCGCCGACCTGGYCAACCCGGGTGGGCCGGTGCGCGCCCTGGCGGTGGCACACGGCATACCAGGGGCTGTGGCCCACCTGCTCGCTCGCTGACCTGAACGCTCGTGAAAGACTGGACGACGATGAGCACCACCACGACCAGCACCACCCCAGCCCCGGCCCCGCCGGGGCTGCCCGCGTGTGCCCAGGTCGACCTCTCGGCCATCAGCAGCAACGTCGCCGCGCTCAAGGAGCGGGCCGGGAACGCCGAGGTGATGGCCGTCGTCAAGGCCGACGCCTACGGCCACGGCCTCGTGCCGAGCGCCCAGGCCGCCCTGCGCGGTGGGGCGACCTGGCTGGGGGTGGCCCAGCTGCCCGAGGCCGTCGAGCTGCGGCGAGCCGGGGTCGAGGCTCCGCTGCTCTCGTGGTTGCACGTGCCCGGTCAGGACTTCGCCGAGGCGCTCGAGCTGGGCATCGACCTCGGCGTCTCCACGACGTGGTCGCTCGACCAGGTGCTCGACGCCGCTGCGGCGATGGGTCGCACGGCCAGGGTGCACCTCAAGGTCGACACCGGTCTCGGCCGCAACGGCGCCTGGGACGCCGATCTCGCTGACCTGCTCGCGACGCTGGGCACCGCGCAGGCCGACGGCGCGGTCGAGGTCATCGGGATCTTCAGCCACTTCGCCTACGCCGACGCCCCGCAGCACCCCACGGTGCGCGCGCAGCAGGAGCGGTTCGAGGGCATCCTTGAGCAGGCCGCCCGCGCGGGCGTCCAGCCGCAGGTGCGGCACCTCGCCAACTCCGCGGCCACCCTGACCAACCCCTCGGCGCACTACGACCTCGTTCGGCCAGGCGTCTCCGTCTACGGCCTGTCGCCCGTCCCCGACCTCGGCGCGCCTGAGGACTTCGGGCTCCGTGAGGCGATGCGGTTGCTCTCGCGACTCTCAAGTGTGAAGAACTCCCCTGCGGGACAAGGGGTTTCGTACGGTCACGTCTACACCACCACCGCGCCGACCAAGCTCGGCCTCGTGCCGATGGGCTACAGCGACGGAGTGCCGCGGCACGCCACCAGTGTCGGACCGGTGCAGGTGGGTGGCCGTCGGTATGCCGTCGCCGGCCGGGTCTGCATGGACCAGTTCGTGCTCGACCTCGGTGCCGACTCGACCGCCGAGGCCGGCGACGAGGTCGTGCTGTTCGGCGTCGGAGCGGCCGGTGAGCCGACCGCGCAGGACTGGGCGGCGGCCATCGACACCATCAACTACGAGATCGTCACCCGGATCGGCGCACGGGTGCCGCGCATCCACGTCGGGGGCGACCAGTGAGCCCGACCAACCGGAGCCTCGCGGGCCTCGGCATCGGGCTGGCCGCGGCCGGGGTGGCGACCGCCGCGGGCATCGCCGCCGGGCGGGTCAGCAAGGAACGGCACGCCCGCCTCTCGGTGCTGGCGCCCGCTGGCGCATACGCCCACACCCCTGACAAGGAGTTCGTGGTCGTCGCCGACGACGGGGTGCCCCTGCACGTCGAGATCGACGAGCCCTCCGCCGACTCGGCGTCCGCGGGCAAGCCCACTGTCGTGTTCTCCCACGGTTTCTGCCTGACGCTCGACAGCTGGGTGCTGCAGCGCAAGGCGCTGGTCAGGGACGGCTTCCGCGTCGTGGCCTGGGACCAACGCGGGCACGGCCGCTCCGGCCGCGGCAGCGAGGCCTCGTGTGACATCGACCAGCTCGGACGCGACCTCCACCGCGTCATCGAGGAGGCGGCGCCGGAGGGACAGCTCGTCCTCGTGGGCCACTCCATGGGGGGCATGACGACGATGGCCCTCGCCGACCAGCACCCCGACCTGGTGCGTGACCGGGTCGTGGCCACCGCTTTCGTGGCGACCAGTGCCGGTGGCGCCCAGCTGGTGTCGCTCGGCTTCGGGCAGTACTTCGGCAAGCTCGTCGGACGCTTCGGTCCCTCCGTGCTCGACCGGCTCTCGGCGCGACCGGGTCTGGTGCGCACGGCGCTGCGGGCAGGTCGTGACATCGAGGAGTTCCTCGTGGAGCGCTGGAGCTTCGCCTCGCCGGTGCCTCCGGCGGCGGTCCGGCTCACCGGCGACATGATCTTCGGCACCCCGCTCGACGTGATGGCCGACTTCCTCCCGACGTTCGACCGTCACGACAAGCGCGATGCGCTCGTGCACTTCCACGGCGTGGAGGTGTTGGTGCTCAACGGAGTCCACGACGTCCTCACCCCTCCCGAGCACAGCGAGGAGATCGTCCGGCTCGTCCCCGGCGCCGAGCACGTGGTGATCGAGGAGGCGGGGCACATCATCATGCTGGAGCACCCCGAGGTGCTCAACGAGCAGTTCGAGGCGCTCATCGACCGCGCCATGCGGGCCGCCGCCGAGGGCGTCAAGGTCGCGCGCAAGCCGCGCGTCCGGCGCACGGTCACCGACCTCGCCAAGCGTCGCAAGGTCGCCAGGGCGCGGCGCGGAGAAGGCCGTGCCTGAGCTGACCAGCCCAGACCTGCCCACGGCAGAGGACACCAGGGCCTGGGGCGTCCGCCTGGGTCGCCTGCTGTCCGCGGGTGACCTCGTCGTCCTCACCGGCGGTCTCGGTGCGGGCAAGACCACGCTCACCCAGGGACTGGCCGAGGGGGTCGGGGTGCGTGGGCCGATCACCTCGCCGACGTTCGTGATCGCGCGGGTCCACCCGTCGCTGGTCGGCGGGCCGGCTCTCGTGCACGTCGACGCCTACCGGCTCGGCGGCTTCGCGGAGCTCGACGACCTCGACCTCGACACCTCGCTGGAGGAGTCCGTGACCGTCGTGGAATGGGGACACGGCCTCGCGGAGGACCTCGCCGAGGACCGGCTCGAGGTCACGCTGTCGGGCGAGGACACCCGCCGGGCCAGCGTCCAGACCCACGGCCTTCGGTGGGCCGCCGCCGACCTCAGCGAGCTGGAGGTGCTGGCATGAGCCGTGTCGTCCTGGCCATCGACACGTCCACGTCCGTGAGTGTCGCCGTCTCGGCCGGCCCTGACTGGGCCATGGGCGGGTCCGACGACCCGCGCGGCCACACCGAGAGCGTGGCGCCCCTCATCCACGACCTCCTGGCCAGGGCGGGGGTCACCCCGGCTGACGTCACCGACGTGGTCGTGGGCAACGGCCCGGGTCCCTTCACCGGCCTGCGGGTCGGCATCGTCAGTGGGCTGGTCTTCGCGCACGCCCGTGGTGTGCCCGTCCACGGCGTGTGCAGCCTCGACGCCCTCGCGCAGCAGGCGGTGGAGCACGTCCGCGAGGGAGAGTTCCTGGTGGCGACCGATGCGCGGCGCAAGGAGGTCTACTGGGCCCGCTACCGGATCGACCCCGACCGTCCCGAGCGAGACCGGGCCGTGCGGCTCACGGACCCAGCGGTCGCCCGCCCGGCGGACCTGCCCGAGGCGGTCCGGTCGCTGCCCACCGCGGGTCGCGGCCCAGTGCTGTATCCCGAGGTCTTCCCGCAGCCCATCGGCGTCCTCGACGTGTCCGCCGGGGTGCTGTGCGACGTTGCGCTGCAACGCCTCGAGGCGGGGCTCGACCTGCCGGTGGAGCCGCTCTACCTGCGGCGGCCCGACGCCCTCACGACCGCAGAGCGGGCCAAGCCGTGACAGCGACCCTGCGGGACCTGCACTGGACCGACATCGACGACGTGGCCGCGCTCGAGAGCGAGCTGTTTCCCGACGACGCCTGGACGCCCGCCTCCCTGTGGGCCGAGCTGGCTGCCCGCCCGCGCCGCTCGTACGTCGTCGCGCAGGAGCCCGACGGCAGGCTCGCGGGCTACGGCGGCGTCGACCTCGGCGGTGAGGTCGCCGACATCATGACCATGGCGGTCGCACCGGCTGCGCAGGGACAGGGACTCGGTCGCCGGCTCCTCGAGGAGCTGGTCGGCCGCGCGGCGGCCGACCACGCGGCATACCTCATGCTCGAGGTGCGTGCCGACAACGAACCGGCCCGGAAGCTCTATGGGGCAAGGGGATTCGAGACCTTGACGATTCGCCGCCGCTACTACCAGCCCGGTGACGTGGACGCCCACGTGATGCGGCTGTCGCTGCAGGAGGTGGCGTCATGAGCGTCGCACCGAAGACCACCGACCAGCCGCTCGTCCTCGGGCTCGAGACGTCGTGCGACGAGACCGGCGTTGGCATCGTCAGGGGCGAGACCCTGTTGGTCGACGCCATCGCGAGCAGCGTCGACGAACACGCCAGGTTCGGTGGCGTGGTGCCCGAGGTGGCCAGCCGGGCGCACCTCGAGGCCATGGTGCCGACCATCGAGCGGGCCACGCGAGACGCCGGGGTGAAGCTCTCGGACCTCGACGCGATCGCCGTGACCTCCGGACCCGGGCTGGCCGGGGCGCTGATGGTGGGGGTCGCGGCGGCCAAGTCGCTCGCCGTCGCCCTCGGCGTCCCCTTGTATGGCGTGAACCACCTCGCGTCGCACGTCGCCGTCGACATCGTGGAGCACGGACCGCTGCCCGAGCCGACCCTGGCGATGCTCGTCTCCGGCGGCCACTCGTCCCTGCTGCTGGTGCCCGACGTCACCCACGACATCCGGTCGCTGGGGTCGACGATCGACGACGCCGCGGGTGAGGCCTTCGACAAGGTGGCGCGCGTGCTGGGGCTGCCGTTCCCCGGTGGGCCGCACATCGACCGGATGGCGCGCGAGGGCGACCGCGTGGCCATCGACTTCCCGCGCGGGCTCACCACCGGGCGCGACATGGAGCGTTACCGGTTCGACTTCTCGTTCTCCGGGCTCAAGACCGCGGTGGCCCGGTGGGTGCAGGCGCGTGAGGCGTCGGGGGAGCCGGTGCCGGTTGCCGATGTCGCCGCGTCGTTCCAGGAGGCGGTCACCGACGTGCTCACCCGCAAGGCCGTCCTGGCCTGCAAGGAGCACGGCGTGATGAACCTCCAGATCGGCGGTGGCGTCGCCGCCAACAGCCGGCTGAGGGCGATGGCGCAGGAGCGCTGTGACGCCGCCGGCATCACCCTGCGCGTGCCGCGGCCGGGGCTGTGCACCGACAACGGCGCGATGGTCGCCTCGCTGGGCGCGCAGATGGTGCTCAAGGGACGCGCGCCGTCCGAGCTCGACCTCCCCGCGGACTCTTCGATGCCCGTCACCGTGGTGCAGGCGTAGGCCGCCGCGGGTAGCTCGACGACGGCGGGGCAGGCGGACGCGCCATGAGTCCGGTCACCTTCGAGACGTTGCGTCTCGTCCTCCACGCGTAATCTTCGGGGCGCTCACCGGACTCACCTGGCAGGGTCACACGCGTTTGGTGTGGTAGGCCCAGATGGCGACCTCGACCCGGTTGCGGACCTCGAGCTTGGCCATCAAGGACGCGACGTGGCTCTTGACCGTGCTCAAGCCGATGAAGAGCTCAGCGGCGATCTCGGCATTGGTGCGGCCGCGGGCGACCAGCATGAGCACCTCCTCCTCGCGCTCGGTCAGCGGCTCGATGGGCTGGGTCAGCGTCTCCGGCGCTCGGTCGACGAAGGTCTCCAACAGCCGTCGGGTGACGTTGGGGGCGATCAGCGCGTCCCCGTTGGCTGCGGCGTGGATGGCCTGGACGAGGAGTTCCGGCCCGGCGTCCTTGAGCAGGAACCCGCGAGCACCTGCGCGAAGGGCGCCGAGGACGTACTCGTCGAGATCGAAGGTCGTGATGACCACGACCGCCATCGGGTCGGCGACGCCCGGCCCGGCCAGGCGCCGCGTCACCTCCACGCCATCGAGCCCGGGCATCCGGATGTCCACGAGGAGGACATCGGGACGCAGCCGGGTCGCCACGTCGAGCGCCCCTGGCCCGTCAGCTGCCTCCCCCACCACTTCGAGGCCGGGTTGGGCATCGAGGATCATCACGAGTCCGGCCCGGACCAGGTCCTGGTCGTCGGCCACCACGACGCGGATGGTCACGTCGGTCCACCGACAGGGAGCACGGCTTCGACCACCCAGCCACCCTCGGGCCCGGGCCCGGCGGAGAAGGACCCGCCGAGGAGCTGGGCGCGTTCGGCCATGCCGGTCAGGCCGAAGCCAGGGTCCACACCCTGGCGGGGATGGGTCAGTCCATCATCGGCGACACGCAGCCTGACCACGTCGCCGACTCGGCGCACCTCGATGCCGACGCGGGTCGCGCTGCGTGCATGCCGTATGGCGTTGGTCAGGGCCTCCTGCGCGAGCCGGTAGACCGCGGCGTCCACGGGTGGAGGCAGCTGGGTCAAGGAACCGGCGAGCGAGACCTCGACCGCGGGGCTGGCGTCGTCGCGCGCCAGCGCTGACAGGCTGGCGACGCCGGGCTGGGGTGCGTAGGCGTCCCAGCCGTCCTCACGGAGCACCCGCACCATGCCCCTCATCTCCGCCAAGGTGCGCGACGCCTCGGACTCGATCGCGGCGAGGATCTCGGCCGCCTGCTTGGGCTGCGTGCCAACAACCACACCGCCGGCTTGCGCCTGCACCGCGATGGCTGAGACATGGTGCGCCACGGTGTCGTGCAGCTCGCGGGCCAACGAGAGGCGCTCCTGGTTGCGGACCTCGAGCTGGTGGCGCTGCCAGAGGTCGGCGCGATAGCGGAACACTGCCGCGAGGGCGACGAACAGCAGCAGGAACAGGCTCCCGCCCACGAGGTCGGCCAGGCCTGCCGAGGCGACGTACATACCCAGCACGACGATCGCCGTGACGAAGAGAATCCCTATGGCCACCTCTCGCCCCGAGCCCCAACGCACCAGGGAGTAGAGCAGGATCAGGACGGCCATCATGGAGTAGAGGCCAAGGTCTCCGCTGTGTGTGGACACCTGGAGGACGGAAAGCAGCCCGGCGACGCCGAAGCCGACCACGCAGGCCAGCAGTGGACGACTCCGGCGCCAGAGGAGGACGGGCATCAGGGTCATGGCGAGCACCGTGACGAACGGCCGCCAGCTCAGGCCCGGACGCGCGATGCCCTCCACCAGCGCGGCGGCTTCGAACCCGCCGACGAGCAGCCAGTCGAGCCGACCCACCGGCGAGGGGTGGCCGGGCCGTGGCTCTCGCCAGATGGAGCGCCAGACAGCAGTCACTGCTCAAGGGTAGGGATCGGGACTGATCGGCGCACCCGCCGAAGGAACGACCCGATCGCCAGCCATCGGGGGCTGACCGACAAGGGTCTACCGTCCCGTCTGGATCGACGCCCGGTGAGGTGCGGCGTGGTCTGGCATCGACGCCGATGGCGTGCGCCGCCAGGTCCAGACAGAGCGCAGGATGAACGCGAGGATGATCACTTCGAGCGCGAGGCCGAGACCGTAGTAGTACAGCCAGGACCCGCCGGCCAGGTTGAACGCCGAGTAGGGGATGTAGAGGGAGGCCACGACGAGGTTGACCGTGCGGTTCGCTCGGGCGGGCAGCGTCGTGGAGAGCAGGATCATGAAGGTCGGGATGGCCACGCTCGCGAGCGCACTCACCGCGAAGGTCTGGCTGATGTCGAACTCCCAGACGACGCCCTTCAGGATGTCTTCGACGACGCCGGGCTTGTACAGGTGGAGGTAGTCGACGTAGATGTAGAGGAACATGAAGCTGGTCCACGCTGCGGCGAGCTTCGCCTGCACGGGGACTTGCGGGTCCTTCAGCGCGGTGAGTTCTGGTCTCTGGGTTGTCATGTCGTTGGTCCTTCGCCTCAGTCGGATGATCGGTGCGACCACGATGACTGAGCTCAGCGGCCGGCACATCAGCCCGCGGACTCGCGTTGACCCCCCCGAAAGAACGGATCCCGGGCCATGCTTTCGGCTCGTTCGGCTCATCGAGGCTGCGTTGCTGGGGTCAGTCCTCGATGTGGTGACGGTGGTCGGCGTCGGGCTCGATCGAGTCGTTGATGTCGGCTCCGCCTTGCTAGACGGAAGGAAGGAGGTGAACCTCCAGCGCAGTCCGGGCGATCGGTGAGAGCTGCGACTGATCTGGCGACCACGCCTCGCCCCCCAGCTCGGCGAAGTCGCGGCCCATCGACCACGGGACGTACTCGTGCGGCATCCACTCCTGGGCAGCCGCCAAATGACGATTGAGGTTCTCCTCGACCGTCGGCTCGAGGACGGCGAGCAACTGGGCGTTGTCGAGTGTGGCCATGGGATCCTCCTGGCTGACGAACGCGCAGGTCGCGCCCACCCC
>NZ_JBFUCW010000027.1:0-58890 GCF_056405035.1 Pedococcus sp. P2_A3
GAGCAACTGGGCGTTGTCGAGTGTGGCCATGGGATCCTCCTGGCTGACGAACGCGCAGGTCGCGCCCACCCCTGCCTACACCCTCAGAGCTCGCCGACCTACGGTTGTGAGCCGGGGCGCTGGTCGAACGCATGAATTCGTCAGTCGGTGGAGGGCGGGCCGAGCGCCGGAGCAGTATTCGAGAAATGCCGCCGAAGTCGACGTCCGTGGCGTTAGCGGAGTCCACACGGGCATGCCAGCCGTCAACGCCAACGTCGCCTCCCCACGGACTGACGGACGCACGCGGCTACGGTTAGACGCTGGTGGAACGGTGCTGGAGTCCGGTGTCCAGAAGGATTTCGCACTCGAGTTGGCGCTCGATTGGAATGCCCTGTCGCGTGGCGTAGAGCCCTCTCGACCAGTGGCGGTTCTAGGGCCTGATCCCGAATGGTCCCAGCGCGCCGGCGTCGACGCGCAGTGACTCGAACAGCGCGTAGGCGTTGTCGACGGTGAAGACGTCTGCTCCTGCCAGCTTGCCGAGGTACTTGTCGACGACGGGGGCGGCTGATTGCAGTGCGGCCGCGTCGAGATAGGACTTGAAGATCGCCCAGGCATTGCCAGACGGCCCGTACTTCTGGAAGAACGGAGTGGGGTCGAGGGACGCCAGCGTCTGCTTGGTGCTTGCGTCCAGATCCCGGATGTACTGTCGCTGCAGGTCGCCGTCGGCGCGGACTCCGAGGCGGCCGAGGTGGCCGCCGACGAGGGTTGTCCAGCGGTAGTCCATGGCGGTGTCGTGCGCGCGCACCCAGCCTGGAATGTCTTGTGACACGGCCAGATTCTTGAACGGCGCCCAGCCCGGAAAGAGGACGTCGACCACCATCAGCGTGCGTTGCCTCGGCGCGTAGATGAAGATGTTGTCCGGCGTGTGGTTCGGCCCGTGGTAGGCCAGTTCAAGCCGATCGGTGCCGAACTCGAGGACGTGCCGGTCTTTGAACGTCAGCGTCGGTGCCGGACGGTTCGGGTCGCTGGCCTCGAGCAGCAACCGTCGGGTTTGCTCATGTCCGACGCGGAGCACGTCGTCGCCGAAAATTGAGGAGGCCCCGATGTGGTCGGCATGGAAGTGCGAGTACACCAGGTGGGTCACGGTGGACGGTGTGCCCGTCCTGGTGGTGACCTGCTTGATCGCCCGCAGCAAGTTGTGACCGATTGTAGGAGGCGCATCCACGACAACCACGCCGTGCGCGGTGGCAAGAAACATCGACTGGTAGAAGCCGTCCGTCACCCAGTACAGGTTGTCCTTGATCGGGCCGACGAAGTACCCATCAGCGTTGAGCGCCGGACCGAAGGCACTCGGCGGAACGGGCGCGAACGACGGCAGGTCGCCGGCCGCGGCTGCGGCCGCGGCGCTTGCCGGGGTGAGGGTTGGGCCGAGGATGGCGGCTGCGGGCGTCGCTGCCGCCACGAGCGCGGCGAGTCCGAGAAAGCCACGCCGGTTGGGGTGTGTTGCCGATTGCGGGATGTCAGTCATGTGGTGCTCCTTTCCGCTGGCGCGCCTTGGCCCTGCGTGGTTTCGCCGCTGCGGTGATCGATTCGAGGTCAAGAGTGTTGAGATGTGCCGACAGACGGGCTAGCAAATCGGTGAGCTGCTCCCGCTCATCGGCGGTGAAGATCGAGAATTCTGCGGCGTGCAGCGCAGTCACCTCGGCCAGATACGCGTCGATCACGGGCTGGGCCGCATCGGTCAGTTCGATGAGCACGAGCCGGCGATCGTGGTCGGGCCGCACCCGCCGGACCAGGCCCCGGCGTTCCAGGGTGTCAACCAGCGAGGTGATGCTCGCGCCACTGACGAGCAGGCGTTCGGCGAGCACGTTCGCGGGCAGCGGTTCGCCGGCGCCTTCGACGGTGGCAAGAAGAATCCGCGCCGCGAGTGACAGGCCGTGCCGGCGCAACGCGCGGGTGTCGGCCTCGGTGAACCGGCTCGAGGCGAGCATCAGGTTCTGAGCGCATTCGGTGGCCGATGGATCACCGGACGGGAACTCGCGGGCGAACGCGCGGCGGTCGACCCGCCTGGCAGTCGGCTCGTGCCTCCCGTCGTCCGGGGTCACCTCGGTGTTCGACCTGCTCAATAGTTGAGCTGTTCGGACGACTCGAGATATGCGATGTCGGGTGCACCCGTCACGCCGCCCTTGCGCATCACTGCGGACAGAGCGGAATCGGAGGCGAAACCCTCGGCCAAGCCGCGATCGGGGAAGTCGATCAGGACGGTCACTTGGTTGCCGTCGTGCAGTACCCGGTGCCCGGTCGCGCCATGCTGGCGGCGGTTCGCCTCATGGTCGTCGAATGCGTGCTTCCAGTCGTCGAAGCTGTCGACGGTGTGGCGCACGAGCAGAGTTGCCGTCATCTCTACCTCCCTGGTCAGCGGACTCCTTAGGGGTCCGATATTTAGATCTCTAAGAAATACTCCGAAGCGAGAACTTCGTCAATAGGCAATCGGGCGTGTATGACACGTGACCGTTCTTGCTGCGAACGGGCCGCGGAGAACGGCTGCGAACAGCGCCTGGCTGTCGAGCGGCAGTCACGTCGACCGCGGCATTGCGGCGGCGTCATGCCGACGCCAACGCCAACGCTGACATCGGAGCGCCGAACCGCTGCGCTGGGTCCGGACCCGCGTGTCGGGTAGTTACCGCACACCGGCACGGTCGCATGCATCTCGTTCCCGCCTCGCGGCGAATGACGTGGCTTCCTACGCCGTACGCCGCTGACTAAGTCGTGTTTGCCACTCTGCGACGTCAGGAGGTCCCACCTCTCCGGTCAGCTGGCCAGGAAGGAGTGGACCTCGTCGATGAACACCCCGAACGCCGGCTCTGCGCCCTGCAGGATGTGGTTCTTGCTGTCCAGCCTGACCAGCCGGCTCCCGCGGACCATGGAATGCAGCTCCTCCGCTTCGGCGAAGGACCAGACCCGGTCGTCTGACGAGTGCATGATCAGGGTCGGCACGTCGAGGGTGCGGGCGGCCTCGGTGCAGTCGAGGTCTCCGAACGCGCGCCACAAGCGATAGGCGTTGCGGCCTGACGCTGAGCGTCGCTGCAGCTCATCGAAGGCACGCCAGGTCTCCAGTGGGCCGTCGGGCAGGAACCGCGCGTCGTAGACCTGTCGGAAGCCCGGGTGGTCGCTGCCCCAAGACGTCTTGATCAGCTCCCCCAACGCCGCCAGCTCGCGTCGCAGCTCGTCGTCCGCGCGAGCCCAGGTGGCCCGGGCACAGGTGCCGTAGACGACGACGTGAGATACGCGCTCGGGGTGGCGCGCGGCATACGTGATGGCTATCGGTCCGCCCTGGGAGATGCCGAGGAGCGGGAAGCGCTCCAGTGCCATCGTGTCGACGACGGTCTCAAGATCACGCACCCACGCCTCCAGCGTGAAGGAGTCGTCGTCCACCTCCCAGTCCGAGAGACCACAACCGCGCTCGTCGTAACGCACCAGGGTGTGTCGCTGCGAGAGCGCGCTCCACCACGGTTGCCAGATGGGGCTCTCCCAGTCATGGTCGAGGTGGGTCAGCCAGTTCGACGCCTTCACCAAGGGCGGGCCAGATCCACTGACCGCGTAGGCGAGGCGTACGTGGTCTGGTGTGTGGCAGAAGCTGACCCGCTGGTCGGCGAGAGTCGCGGCCCGCGGAGACGCCACCGGCGCCGCCGGCCGCACGATGGGCGTCAGGGCAAGGTCCCGCACGGCGCTGGCTTCGGCGCTGGGTCCAATCCCCAGCTCACGCTCCAGCGCGTCGGTCAGCGCGGTGAAGTGGCGCAACACCCCGGCACGGTCTCCGGCGTCCAGCAGCTCGCGCATCAGCGCCACCCGCGCCTCCTCGTCGACCGGGTCGAGGGCCACGAGCTCCGCGAACCGGCCTCTGCTCCGGAGCAGCTCGCGATGCCGCAGCTGGAGGCGCTGACGGTGGTGGAAGGCCCAGTCCTCGTAGAGCTCGTGCGGCAGGAGGTCGCCTTGATACATGTCGAGGGCGCGCTCCGCGCAGGACGCCCGCTCCTCGGGCGAGGACGTCGGGTCGAGAGCGGTCCGGGCCAGCCGCTCGAAGACGACCGCGTCGACCTCGACATGCACCAGGTCCCCGGGGAACAGCGCCACGGTGCCGGCGGTGAACGTGACGCTCTCTGGAATGCCCATCGCGCGCCGGAGGTAGTGGGCCGCCATGTGCAGCCGGTTGCCGACCGAGTCGATGGAGGCGTCCGGCCACAGAGCCTCCACCACCACCTCGCGGTGGGCGCGTCGACCGGGCGCCAGCGCGAGGTACTCGGCCAGGCGGATCGGGTCTCGACGACCCCGCGCGCCGGCGATGACCGCTCGCTCCCCGACGCGGACCACAACGTCACCCAGGAGCTGGACGTGGACCACGACCTCGTGGTCGGTGCGGGCCATGCGCTCCATGTTCCTGCCTCGTGCTCGGACCCGTCGAGTGGTGCGGGTGGTCCTCGCCAAGGTAGCGACGTCGCTTCCACAGACCTTCCACGAACGCGGGCGGCCCGGGCGCGGAAGGGTTGCGAAAGGTCGGCTGCATACCTTGCACCTCAGCGAGAACGACTGGAGTGCACCAGTCCCAACGACAGAATACGAGGCAGTCATGAGCACGTGGTCGCACCGGGCGCCGCAGGTGGGCGAACAGGCCGCCCTGTCCCGGACCATCACCAAGGAAGACATCGCGCTGTTCACCAGCCTGAGCGGCGATCGCAACCCACTCCACTACGACGAGGAAGCCGCGCGGCGCACTCCCTTCGGCGGCATCGTCGTCCAAGGGGGCGTGACCAGCGCGATCCTCAACGCCGTCGTCGCCGAGCGTCTGCCCGGCCCCGGCACGGTCTTCATGCAGACGAACCTGCGGTTCCTCGCGCCGGTCCGCCCCCGAGACACCATCACTGGCGAGGTCACCGTCACGGCTGTGCGGCACGACAAACCGATTACCACGCTGGACGTTCGCGTAGTCCGCGACGATGGAGTGGTGGCCCTCGAGGGCGACGCCGTGTGCTGGACCGTGGACCTCGCCGCCACGCAGGGATGAGTCGAGCCTTCCTCGCGACGCCGGGTCGGCTGAGGTGCGCCCTCTGCCTCAGTACGGCGGCAAAGCAAGCCACTCAGGCGCTACGGCCGAAAGATGGAAGGGACGGGCTGCCATTGTTGCGCGTCAATGTGGAGCCGAAGTGGCCCGGACCCTGTTCGCCTTTGTGGCTTGTTGAGGAAGCGCTATCCGTCCGCGTAGGTCAGCCGCACTTCACGAGGCCGAGGTCGGCCTTGAGGTCGAGTACCCGCGCGGCCGCAGCGTCGACCTGGTCGGCGAACGCCGGGCTCGCTGCCCGCTGGGCGGCGATGGCCTTGAGCATCACCGGCGCCTGCGCCGACTTCGCCGTCAGGACGATGTCGCCACCGGCGGCAATGAACCGGGTCGCCCGCTGTCCGACGGGCACCGCGGCCACGGCCTTGGCCGCACCCACGTCGTCGGTGATGACCACGCCGTCGAAGCCCATGGTGTCGCGCAGCAGACCGGTCACGATGGGCTTGGAGAACATCGCCGGGTTCTTGGCGTCGAGCCTCGGGTAGTGCGCGGACGAGACCATGACCAGTGGTGCGCCGGCCTTGATCCCGGCCGCGAAGGGCGCGAGGTAGGGGTCGTCGGCATCGGTGGTCCGGTCAGTGATGCCGGTGCTGGTCACGTCGGTGTTGCCGGTGATCCGGCCGAGCCCGGGGAAGTGCTTCACGGTCGGGGCGATGCCTGCGGCGAGGGTCCCGCGGACGAACGCCGCGGCATACCTGGCATTGGTCTGGGGTGATCCGGGGCTGAAGTCGCGACGGTAGCGACCGATGGGCTGGTTCGCCGCACCCAGTGACGTGGGGACGGTGTCGGCGACGGGGGCCAGGTTGACGTTCACCCCGGCCTTCGCGAGCGCTCGCGACCAGGCCTGCACGTTCTTCTCCTCGGTGGCGACGCCGGACTGTGCCTGCGTGCGGGCGGAGGGCATCGGGGCAAACCCTGTTCCTCGCAGCTGCTGCACCTGGCCGCCTTCCTGGTCGGCCGCGACCAGCAGTCCGGCGGGGGCGGCCGCCTGCAGGCGAGCCGAGATGGCCGCGATGCCAGACACGCCGTTCGACCATCCGCCCAGGTAGATGACCCCGCCGAGTCCCTGGGCCTTGACCTGGGCGGCGAGGGCGCGCGAGCTCCCTGTCGGCTGGAGCCCGACCATCAGCAGCTGACCGGCGCGCTGGGCCGGGGTCATCGCAGCGGCCAGCCGTTCGCCGCAGGTGGGTGCCGGGGTGGTCGTCGAGCTGGAGGAGGAGCTCGAGGCCGACGAGCTGGACGAGCTGGCCGAGCTGGACGGTGCCGAGGACGAGCTGCCTGCCACGCTCGTGCTGTCGGTCGAGGACGAGCCACCCCCCGGGGCGCCGGTGCAGGCCGCCGTCGCGGTCAGGGCCAGCGCCGCCAGTCCGGTCAGGAGGACGCGGGCGTGGCGGGCCGGGTGCTCAGTCACCGCACGAACCTATCTCGCGGTGCAGCGCCCCACGAAACCGCCGACCTGCGTCCCCGGGTGACGCGCCGCCCGCTCTGGCAGGATCGCGACATGGCCATCCCCGTCGTGCTCGACGTCGACACCGGCGTCGACGACGCCTGTGCGCTGCTGCTGGCTGCGATGCACCCCGCCCTCGACCTGCGAGCGGTGACCTGCGTCGGCGGCAACGCGCCAGTCGACGCCGTGGTCGCCAACACCCTCACCGTCCTGGACGCGGCTGACCGCCGCGACGTGCCCGTCGCAAGAGGTGCCGAGCGCCCGCTGCTCGAGGACCCGGTCGATGCCAGGCACGGCCACGGGCAGGACGGCATGGGCGACCTCGACTGGCCCAAGTCGYAGCGCCGGCCCGACGCGCGGCACGCCGTCGAGCTCCTGCGCGACGTCCTCCTCGAGGCAGGGGAGGGCGCCCCCCCACGTCGGGTGACGCTCATCCCGCTCGCACCGCTCACCAACATCGCCTTGCTCCTACGTACTTATCCCAGTGTTGCCAAGGGAATTCGCGAGATCGTCTTCATGGGCGGAGCCGCCGATACCGACGACGCGACTGCCTCCGCCGAGTCCAACGTGTTCCACGACCCGGAGGCCGCAGCGGTCGTGATCGACGCCTGTGCCGACCTCGACATCCAGGTGACGATGTATGGCTTGGACGTTTTCCACGCTCCCCGGGTTGGTCGCGAGACCGCACAGATGTTGTCCGCGCCCTCGAGCCACGACGCGGCAGACCTCGCCGGCCAGCTGATCGCGTTCCAGTGCGAGAGGTTCGGATCGACCGACGCCACCATCGGCGATGCCGGAGCCGTCTGCGTCGTGCTGGAGCCGGCCGGGGTGCGACGCGAGCGACTACCGGTGCGCGTCGAGCTGGGCGGCACCTGGTCGCGCGGCCGCACGATCGTGGACCGCCGCGACTGGACCGCCGGGCTCGACCACGACCCCCACGGGCAGGCGCGGTCGACGATCGATGTCTGTCTCGAGGTCGACGCCCAGCGCTACGCGACGCTGTGGCTCGACACGGTGAGCGGCGGGATGCGCTGATGGGCCGGGTCGTGGTGCTGGGCTCCCTCAACGTCGACCTCGTCGCCTCGGTCGAACGCCATCCGGGGCCGGGCGAGACCATCCTGGCCGACGGTCGCCTGGAGCGGTTCGCGGGCGGCAAGGGGGGCAACCAGGCCGTCGCGGCCGCCGCCTCCGGCGCCGCTGTCGCCATGGTCGCCGCGGTGGGCGACGACGACGGCGGGCAGGCCTACGTCGAGCGGCTGCGGTCGCGGGGGATCGACGTCTCCGCGGTGCGCACCACCTCGGTGCCGACGGGTCAGGCGTGGATCACCGTCGACGACGAGGGCGAGAACGCCATCGTCGTCATCCCGGGCGCGAACGGCGAGGTCGGCCCCGACTCGCTCGACTCGCTCCACAGCCTCGGCCCCGGCGACGTGCTGCTGCTCCAGCTCGAGGTGCCGGTGCGGACGGTGGCCGCCGCGGCGCGACTCGCCCACGGTGCCGGTGCGCGCGTCGTCATCAACGCCGCTCCGTATGCCGCCCTCCCGCACGACGTCGCCGCCCTCGCCGACCCCTTGGTGGTCAACGAGCACGAGGCACTGCAGCTGGCCGACAGCGACGCCCAGCCCACGTCGCTACTGGTGACCTTCGGCGCGGCGGGGTGCAGCTGGGACGGCGAGCGGCACGACGGCATACCCGTCGACGGCGCGGACGTGGTCGACACGACCGGCGCGGGCGATGCCTTCTGTGGTGCGCTCGCTGCGGCGCTCGCCACCGGAGCGGACCGTGAGGCGGCCGTCAGGGCGGCGAGCCAGGCCGGGGCGGACGCGGTCCGTCACCGCGGCGCGCAGGTCGACCCCGAGCTCTGAGGCGTTCGCCGAGGCCGGTTCGATGTAAACCCGCCGGGGATCACCGGCGCGTTTACATCGAACCGGGAGGGTGAGGCCGGGAGAGCGGGCGGCAGAGGTCGAGCTAGTAGACCGAGACGTGCACGTGGTCCATGTGGTTCGCGGTCGGGCTGCCACGGTCCTCCATGGCCTGCCACGTGCCGCCGGGGTACCAGATGCGCTGGCGCCAGATGAGGTACTTGATGTTCAGGGTCGCGGCGTTGGCCTGCAGGAAGGCCGCGATCTCGTTGCCCTCGGTGGTGCTGCACATGATGTCGACGGCGTGGCCGGTGCCGTGGTCGAGCGGGTCGCCCGGGCGGTAGCCCCCGAACGGGCCGGACCCGGGGAACTGTGCCTTCACGGCGTTGATGACGGCGATGGCGTTCGGGGTCATGCCGCCGACGTTGCTGAGGCCGGCGCGGGAGGTGTTGCGGGAGACGCCGGTCGTCGTGCGGGCCTTCTTGGCTGCCTCGGTGGCCTTGGCCTTCGGCGCGGGGACGGCGGCCGCGGTGAACCCGATGATCCCGTAGTCGGCGATCCGTGCGGGGGCGGAGACTGCCTCGGCCCGGGCGACCACGGGCTGCTTGACGTCGGCCGCGGTCAGCTCGAACGACGCGCTGGGCGCGGGGGCGGCGAACGCGGTGGCCACTCCGAGCGCGGACGCGACCAGGCCGAGTCCCTTGACCGCCGAGCGGTGGCTCGGGCGCCGGACCAGCCGGGACAGCTGCGCCGTGGGTCGGGGGCTGGCGCCGCGGTGGCGGCCGTGACCGCTGGAGTGGGGGGAGGACATCGCCGCCGAGGATACGAGATGGTAACGGCGCAGGGCCAACTCCCGGCGATTTCGGGCGCAGCTTGCCCCGACTTGCCCCAGTTTGCCTTCGTCTGCGCCGCAAACCCCACCGTGGGTCGATGTAAACCCGCCGGGGATCACCGGCGGGTTTACATTGCTGCGCACCCGCGTGAGGACGACCGTCGCCTCCTGGTGGCCCTTGGGCGGGAGACGGAGCTGGCGGCGCAACAGGTCGGCGTCCACGCTGACCCCACGCTTCTTGATGGTGAGCCGGTCGACCCCGTGGTCGCGCAGCCAGCCACGCAGGGCCTTGACGTTGAAGGGCATCGCCTCGACCACGGCATACCGGCGGGCGAAGGGGACGTCGACGGAGCGGGCCGACCCCACGTAGCCGACGCCGGCATCGAGCTCCGCCCCGTCGGTCGCCGCCGTGAGGGCGCCGACCAGCCCGGCTCGGAGGACGGCCTTGTCGGGCTCGTAGAGCCAGCCGCCGAGGTCGGCGAGGTTCTGCAGGGGCGGGGCGTCGCCGTCGGCGTCGGCCTGGGTGACCACGACCGCGGGGCCGCTCGCGCGCAGCAGGGCGGCGGAGCGTCCCGCGGTCCGGACCAGCGGCCCCCACCAGACGACGCACTCCACGACGTCGCCCTCCCACGAGGTCCACTGCGCCTCGGCACCCGGGGGGAGTGCCGCGTGCGGGAAGGCGGGGCTGAGCTTGGCTCCGGTGGCGGGGAGGGCGCGGGCGACCTCCTGCACCACGGTCCAGCTCGGGGAGATCTCGGCGAGGTTGAAGATCCGTCGGGTCCGGCCGGTCACGTCGGCGACACCGGGGGTGCGCCGCGCCGGGTCGAGCCACGCGCCGACCCCCCGGGCGCCCTCGCCGGACGGGGCGGTGAACTCCTCGACGACACCCTGCTGGGCGGTCGAGTCGGGCCAGTGCCGCAGGTTGACCGCGGCGATGCCGGCGGTCAGCTCGTCGGCGTCGATCGCGCGCACCCGCAGGTCGAGCCCGGCCATCGCCATCGCGTCCGCGCCGATGCCGCAGCCGAGGTCGTGCACGGTGTGGATGCCCGCCGCCCGGAACCGTTGGGCGTGCTGGGCGGCCACGCCGAGACGGGTGGCCTGCTCCAGGCCGTCGGAGGTGAGCACCATGCCGCGGGCGAACTCGCCGAACTTGTCGACCGCGCGAGCCCGCAGCCGGGCCTGGTTGAGGGCGGCCGCCACGAGCTCGGGGTCGAAGCCCGCGCCCCGCAGCCGCTGCTGCAGCGCGAGGGCCGACGACTCGTCATACGGCGGGAGCGACTGCAGCAACCCCCAGCCCTCGCCGGTGGTCAGCCGTCGCAAGAGGGCCAGGTCCATGTCGCGCATTGTTGCGTATGCCGCGTGCCCAGGTCGCGGGTCGGCGTCCCCTGATCGGGGGCTGAGCCTGCGGCGGGCGGCTCAGCGGCTGCGGCGCCACTCGTAGGGGGTGGTCGTCGAGACCTTGACGAAGCCGGAGCGCTCGAGGATGGGTCGCGAGAACTCGGTCGAGTCGCTGTTGATGTAGCGCTTGCCGTAGCCCATCGCCGACCGTGCCCGGGCTGCCGTCAGGGCGCGGTAGATGCCCTTGCCCCGGTAGTCGGGCAACGTCGAGCCACCCCAGATCCCGGCGAACTCGGTGCCCTCGACCGGTTCGAGCCGACCGGCGCTGACGATGCGGCCGTCGTGCTCGGCCACCCACATCTCCATGTCGTCGCGCGTCCGGAGCCGGTGCAGGATCTGCTCGACCATGCCCTGGAGCTCGGCCGGCTCGTCGCCGAACACCTCGCCCTGCATGGCCGTCATGGCGCGGACCTCGTCCTCGTCCGTCACCCGGCGCACAGTGACGCCCTCGGGGAGCTCGACGTCGACCGCGAACAGGCGGGCCTCGCCGATCATGATCGACTCCGGCTCGTCGGGGACGAAGCCGCGGTCCACCAGCGCCTCGTGCAGACCGGGGGCGTGGTCGTGGCCGCGGGTCTTCCACTCCACCCGGTCGATCTCGGGCATCGCCTCGTAGTGGGCCAGCGCCTGCTCGACGAGCTGCCGGACCGACTCCTCGGTCGCGGGAGTGCCGTCGACGTCGAGGGACTTGTACGTGATGAACCCCCGGCCCCCGAGGTAGGTGGCGAGTACCAGTGGGCCCAGCCGGTCCACGGTGATGGCAGACGGCACCTCGGCGTCCTGCCGGAGCTGCTCGTCGTAGGCGCGGAGCAGGACGGCGGGGTCGCTCCCGCCGGGGCTGGGGTCGGGGCTCGTCATGGCCCCGACCCTGCCTCCTCCGGGGTGCGTCGCGCCACCGGATATGGGCCGCGCCGTCCGCCCTCGGCGAACGCGGGTGGAACTTCTGGCACTCGAGTTGACCGAGTGCTAACCACGAGCCTAGATTTGCGTTGGCACTCCGGTTCGCCGAGTGCTAACGCAGCCAGCCGGTCGACCCCCGCGACGGCGACCGTCCGGCCGCACCATGCTCCACCCACCACTGTCCAACTTCGACATTCCCGAAGGGGAGGTCCTCACCGTGTCGGTTTCCATCAAGCCGCTCGAAGACCGCATCGTCGTCAAGTCCGTCGAGGCCGAGCAGACCACCGCGTCTGGCCTCGTCATCCCGGACACCGCGAAGGAGAAGCCCCAGGAGGGCGAGGTCCTTGCGATCGGCCCGGGCCGCATCGACGACAACGGCAACCGCGTCCCGCTCGACGTCACCGTCGGCGACCGCGTGATCTACAGCAAGTACGGCGGCACCGAGATCAAGCACGGCGGCGAGGAGTACCTGATCCTCTCCGCCCGCGACGTCCTCGCCATCGTCGGCTGAGCATCCGCACTTCGTGAGTGACGTGCCCTGTATGCCGGCTGACCGGCATACGGGGCACGTCACGTTCACCTCGAAGTCAGTGCACTCCGAAGGTCACTGCACCCCTGAATCCGATTGCTAGAGAAGGACTTTCATGGCTAAGACGCTGGAGTTCAACGACTCCGCCCGCAAGTCGCTGGAGCGCGGCGTTGACGCGCTCGCGAACGCGGTCAAGGTGACGCTCGGTCCGAAGGGCCGCAACGTCGTCATCGACAAGAAGTGGGGCGCCCCCACGATCACCAACGACGGTGTCACCATCGCGCGGGAGATCGAGCTCGAGGACCCCTACGAGAACCTCGGCGCCCAGCTCGCGAAGGAGGTCGCCACCAAGACGAACGACGTCGCGGGTGACGGCACCACCACCGCGACCGTGCTCGCCCAGGCCATGGTCAAGGAGGGCCTGCGCAACGTTGCCGCAGGGGCCGCCCCGGCCAGCCTGAAGCGCGGCATCGACGCCGCGGTCGCTGCTGTCAGCGCCCGCCTGCTCGAGACGGCCCGCGAGATCGAGGGCAAGGACGAGATCGCGCAGGTCGCGTCGCTGTCCGCGCAGGACCAGGTCATCGGTTCGACCATCGCCGACGCGTTCGACAAGGTCGGCAAGGACGGCGTCATCACCGTCGAGGAGTCGTCCACCGCGACTACCGAGCTCGAGTTCACCGAGGGCATGCAGTTCGACAAGGGCTACATCTCGCCCTACTTCGTCTCGGACGCCGAGCGCATGGAGGCCGTGGTCGAGGACGCCTACATCCTCATCAACCAGGGCAAGATCTCGGCCATCGCCGACGTCCTGCCGGTGCTGGAGAAGGTCGTCAAGACCGGCAAGCCCCTGCTGATCATCGCCGAGGACATCGACGGCGAGGCGCTGTCGACCCTGGTGGTCAACAAGATCCGCGGCACGTTCAACGTGGTTGCGGTCAAGGCCCCCGGCTTCGGCGACCGCCGCAAGGCGATGCTCCAGGACATGGCGACCCTCACCGGTGGCCAGGTCATCTCCGAGGAGGTCGGCCTCAAGCTCGACCAGGCTGACCTCGACGTGCTGGGTCAGGCCCGCCGCGTCGTCGTCACCAAGGACACCACCACGATCATCGACGGCGGCGGCAACTCCGACGACGTCACCGGCCGGGTCAACCAGATCAAGGCCGAGATCGAGCGCACCGACTCCGACTGGGACCGCGAGAAGCTCCAGGAGCGCCTCGCCAAGCTCGCCGGTGGCGTCTGCGTCATCAAGGTGGGTGCCCACACCGAGGTGGAGCTCAAGGAGAAGAAGCACCGCATCGAGGACGCCATCTCGGCGACTCGCGCGGCCATCGAGGAGGGCATCGTCGCCGGTGGCGGCTCGGCCCTCGTCCACGCCTCCACCGTCATCGACGACCTCGACCTCGAGGGCGACGAGGCGACCGGTGCGCTGATCGTCAAGAAGGCGTCGGCCGAGCCGCTGCGCTGGATCGCCGAGAACGCCGGTATGGAGGGCTACGTCGCCGTCTCCAAGGTGCGCGAGCTCACCGCGGGCAACGGCCTCAACGCCGCGACCGGCGAGTACGGCGACCTGATCAAGGCCGGCGTCATCGACCCGGTCAAGGTCACCCGTTCCGCGCTCGTCAACGCCGCCTCGATCGCGTCGATGGTGCTCACCACCGACACGCTCGTCGTGGAGAAGAAGGAAGAGGAGACCGAGTCCGCCGGTGGCGGTCACGGTCACGGCCACGGTCACTGACCACAGCACCTCTCGTCGAAGGCCCGTCCCCGTTTCGGGGGCGGGCCTTCGCCATGCTCCTGCAGAGCCAGGGTTGGCGGCGCTATGCCGTGCCCCTGAGGGTGGGGCACGGCATACCAGGCCCCAGCCCTGACCGGTTGAGTCCCGATCAGGTTCCGACCGTGGGCGCTGTCGCGTCAGGTGACGAAGTGACGGATCGGCGATCGTGCGGCTCTTCTATGGGTACGCTCCGCCCCATGCTTGACGAACCTGAGGCGGAGGTTTCCGAACGCACCGCGCGCATCCGTGCAGCCGGTTGGTTTGTCCTCAGCGTCTTGGCGCTGTCAGAAGCAACTTGGGCGTCGCAGTGGGTTGGCATGCGCCTTCTTTGCGCGGTCGCCGCCGTCGGTTGCTTGTGGCAGGCGCTCGCCATGCTGCGCTCGCGGAGGGCCGGCCAGGACCGCACGGGATAAGCGGCTCTCCAGGGAGCGTTGCCGAGCGAGGATCCTCCGTTCGGCACGAGCGGACAGCGGCAGATGAGGACGTATCAACCGCGACCGCGATCGGCGATGACGACTCCCAACAGCCCTTTCGGCGGTGCGTCGTCCAGCCAAAGCGGCTCCGCCCGCTCCCGCTGCAAGTCGTCCTCGCTCATCCACGACGGCAGCGATTCGGCGATCGCAACCTCGGGGTACCTCGCCAGAATCTCGCTAGCGGAGGACGCGATCACTATGCCCCAGAGCCCGCCCATTCCGTAGTCGTAGGCGACAAGGAACTCGCCAGGTCGCAGGAGGTCGTCCAGGTTGGGATGTGTCACGAGTTCACCCTGTCAAAGTTGAGCCCGGGAACAACACAACGCGGCGCGGCATGAGCGGATGTCATTTGGCGCGGCATGAGCGGATGTCATTTGGCCCGGCACTCGCACTCTCCGGTGACGTGCTTGTAGTCGTAGAAGCGAGGATGTCCGCAGTAGCAAACGCTCCTCGACATGTTCGTTGGATCGGTGCTCTGGCTCGCCGGTGCGCCGCACGCGGGACAGTCAGAGGGGGCGGCATCGTCAGGGATCACTTCACGGAAGTCCGTACTCACACCCCAAGTGTCCACGAAGGCCAATCGCAGATGCGCGCACATCGGCAGTTCCGATCGCACTGTCCGCAGGCATGAGCGGGCGTTCCGCCTAGTGGTGTTACTTCGGCGGTCGTATCCTTGACCATGGTCAGTCTCGGTCGAAGACACCGGGAAGGGGACACGTCGTCTGACGAGGGGCCCATTGTCCGGCAGTACCGTTTCTTGCTGAGGGAGGCGTCCCCCGACGCCGTCGAGGCCGCGCACACCGAGGCACTTTCCCGGTTGCCTGGCGAGCAACGGCGAGTGGTCCTCACGGCGGTTCAGCGTGGGCTGGTTGTGGGCCAGCGGTTGCAGCCCGACGACTATGCGCAGGTTGCGCACCTCATCGTGCTTGGTGAGCGGCGCTTGCCGAATGCGTTCCTGAAGGTCTGTCAGTCGGAGACCTTGCTGGCTCTCGCGCAAGCGGTCATCGACGCGGAGGCATGCGTCGGCCTACTCGGGAACTACGCAGTCTGGGGCGGTGCAGACCCAGAAAGCGACGACCCGGCATGGGGCGATGCGGGGTGCAACCCCGATAGCGGCCGCTGGAATACCGACCGAATCGTGAGGAGGGATTGGGAGCGGCCTGGAGTCCCGGGGAAGCTACCCCGCGCTGGGGGCCGTTCGTGATGGGGGGACGCTCCTACTGACTGGCCAAATGGCGCATCGAAGCCCTTCGGTCTGCCCGTGGTTCTAAATCCGGCCGGCCCGCCGAGTCCGTTCATCGGCTACTTGTTTCATTGACGTCATGGCCATGAGCGGAAGCTTGCTGCTGCCCTCAACGCGGTCCACCGGGGCAAGCGAGAAACACGGGACCGGCGTGGGCTGGGGAGCGGGGCTGAAGAGCGCGAAGGCCGGGGCGCGGCTCGGCCACGCGGAATACGATGCTTGGGAGCGCAGGGTGCCGCAGAACGAAGGTGGCCATGGCGGAGCGGTTCGCCGAACCCCCCGGCTTCGACGAGTACGTCGTGGCTCGGGGCGCCGACCTGCTGCGAACGGCGTGGCTGCTCGTCGGGGATGACCGGGGCGCCGAGGAGCTGGTCCGCGCGACGCTCGCCCGCAGCTGGCCGCAGTGGCGCCACCTGTCCCACGTCGGCGCGGGTTCGTACGATGCCGAGCTGCGCCGGGCGCTGGTGGCGACTTACCTCAGGCGGCACCATGTGCGGCACCGTCCCGCCACGCAGGATGGGCCGGTGCCGCACCCGCCGAGCCGTGCGGACGTGCTGGYGGCCCTCGACCTGTTGAGCCCGCGGGAGCGCGTGGCGGTGGTGCTGTGGACCTTCGACAGGCTCGCGGACGGTCAGGTGTCCGCGGCCCTCGACGACGACCTCGCCGCGGTGCGACGCCAGCGGCTGCACGGCATCGCCGCAGTGGGCGCGCGACTCGGCCTCGACGAGGACGGACTCCGAGTGGCGCTGGACGCCCTCCCACCGCAGGACCCCTCCCTGGCCGGGCTGCTCGACCCGACCCGACCGTATGCCGCCCGCTGGCGTGGCGTGCGGGGGTGGGCTCTGGGGGGAGCGGCCGTGCTGGTGGCCGTCGTCGTTGGAGGGCTCGTCGCAGGCGGAGGACCCGACCGTGTCGTGCCGCTGCCCACCCCGCAGCCGTCAGCGGTGACCTGCCGGGACTCCCTCGCAGCACCGACCCCACCACCGGTGACGACCGAGCCGTTGAGCCGCACCGTCTCCGCCGTGCTGGTGTGCGCGCAGACCGACGAGGGGTCGGTCTGGTCGGGCTTCCTGCCGCCCGATGCTCCCGTGAGTGTGCCGTTGGCCGTGGACGCGCTCGTGCTGGCGCCTCGCACGACGGGCGCCGAGTGCCCTGACCTGCCGCGGGGGCCAGCGTTCCGACTGGTGCTGCTCGGCGCCGATCGCACGGTGCGCACGTACGCGAACGAGGGGCTCGCGTGCAACGGCTGGCCGGCCCTGGCCAGCTACTACGCGGCCCTCGCCGAGCAGGGAGCCGTGGACGACTCTGGGTCGGGCGCGACCGACGACGGTTTCCTCGGCTGCCCGACGGTGCTGGGCAAGTCCCTCACCCCGCCCGGGGTGGCGCCGCCCAGCCTCCCCCGCGGCACCGTCCTGGAAGCCGCCACCGCGTGTCTGCACCCGCGCGCGGTGGCGACGGCCATCCCTCGCTTCCGCCCGATCCGCGCCAACGTCATGGGTGCGCCACAGCTGGCCCAGCTCAACGCCGACCTCGCGCGGACCGGATCGAGGACGCAGGCAGGGAGCGCCTGCACGACCGGGGCCTCCCTCTTCGTCATCGAGGCACGCACCACGAACGGTCGGAGGCTCGAGCTGAGCAGCCCCTGTGCCGACGTGTTCTCAGTGGACTGGCAGTCGCGGGACAACTGGACCGTCAGCGCGCAGACGCGCGACATGCTGCGCGCCCTGCTCGTCGCCCAATGAATCGGCCCAGGCGGTCCGGCCAAGGCGACGACGCGCCTAGGCGACCAAGCGCTCAGGCGACGACGTGCTCAGGTGACGAGCCCAGGCGACGACGAGCTCAGGCGACGACGCGATCAGCCGCCAGTGACGACGCGCAGCGACTCACCGGCATACGTCACCACCTGGCCGGGGCGCACCTGGGCGCCGCGCCGCACCTCGACGGCACCGTCCACCTGCACCTCGCCGAGCTCGATGACCGAGCGGGCCATGGCCCCGTCGTCGACGACGCCCGCGAGCTTGAGCAGCTGCCCGAGCCGGATGGACTCGTCGCGGATGGGGACGTCGACAGGGCTGCTCACGCGGCCGAGTCTAGGTCCGTGGCCGGCTGATGCCGGCCAGCAGGCGTCGGTCAGCAGCCGTCCGTCAGCTGACGTCGGTCAGCAGGCGTTGGTCAGCTGGCGGCGGGGACGGCGTGACCGGCGTAGTGCGCCTCACGCTCGTCCTCGGTCATCGCACCCCAGACGCCATAGGGCTCACGGACCCGCAGGGCGTGGTCGCGGCACTGCGTGAGCACCGGGCAGGCGAGACAGACTTCCTTGGCCTGGGAGTCGCGGGAGCGACGGGCCGGGCCGCGCTCTCCCTCCGGGTGGAAGAAGACCTCTGGGTTGATCTGCCGACAGGATCCGTCGAGCTGCCATTCCCACAGGTCGGCAACAGGCCCTGGAAGCCGTGACAACTCAGCCATGTCGTCCTCATCTCCCGCGGCACGATGCCGCACGTCTCGGACGCTACCGCCGCGTGACCTGCGGAAACAGGCCCGTAACGTAAGGAGTTGTTCAAGGCCGTTCACACGAAAGCCAGCCGTCCCAGATGGTGGACGGGGCATCGGGGCGGCGTCCCGTGACTGGTCGTGACCCCGCCCGGGTGGGCCGTCCGTGGTGCGTGCCGAGGCCCGTTACGATTGGGCAATGAGCCTTGGTGTGGACCTCGACCGTCAGAGCCTGCAGGAGTCCGCCCCGGTGACTGCCACCGGCGCAGCCGCGGCCGCAGCCCCTGCTCCCGAGGTCGAGGAGCACGACCCGTTCGGCAAGCTCGGGCTCACCTACGACGACGTCCTGCTGCTCCCCGGCGAGACCGACGTGATCCCCTCCGACGTCGACACGACGGCCCGGCTGACGCGTGAGCTGTCGCTGCGCATCCCGCTCGTCTCGGCAGCCATGGACACCGTGACCGAGTCACGGATGGCCATCGCGATGGCCCGCCAGGGCGGCATCGGCATCCTCCACCGCAACCTCTCGATCGAGGACCAGGCCTACCAGGTCGACCTCGTGAAGCGGACCCAGACCGGCATGATCAGCAACCCGGTGACGATCGGCCCCGACGCGACGCTCGAGGACCTCGACCGCCGCTGTGGCGAGTACCGCGTGTCCGGGCTCCCCGTCGTCGACCCGGGTGACCACCTGCTCGGCATGATCACCAACCGCGACCTGCGCTTCACCCCGGTCGCGCAGTGGGCCACCACCCTGGTGCGCGACGTCATGACGCCGATGCCGCTCGTGACCGGCCGGGTCGGGATCTCGCGCGAGGACGCCACCGCCCTGCTGCGCCAGCACAAGCGCGAGCGCCTGCCGCTGGTCGACGACGAGGGTCGCCTGGCCGGCCTCATCACCGTCAAGGACTTCGTGAAGTCCGAGCAGTTCCCCCACGCCAGCAAGGACGACCACGGCCGGTTGCTCGTCGGTGCCGCCATCGGCTTCTTCGGCGACGCGTGGGAGCGGGCGACCACCCTCGTGGAGGCAGGCGTCGACGTGCTCGTCGCCGACACCGCCAACGGCCACGCCCGGCTCATGCTCGACATGGTCCGGCGGCTCAAGTCCGACCCCGCCACGCGCCACGTCCAGGTGATCGGGGGCAACGTCGCCACCCGCGCCGGGGCCCAGGCGCTCGTCGACGCCGGTGTCGACGCCGTCAAGGTGGGCGTCGGGCCGGGCTCGATCTGCACCACCCGCGTGGTCGCCGGCGTGGGCGTACCCCAGGTGACCGCGATCTACGACGCCTCGCTCGCCTGCCGCAAGGCCGGGGTGCCGGTGATCGGTGACGGCGGCCTCCAGTACTCCGGTGACATCGCCAAGGCGATCGTCGCCGGTGCCGACACCGTCATGCTCGGCTCGCTGCTCGCCGGCTGCGAGGAGTCGCCGGGTGACCTGATCTTCGTCAACGGCAAGCAGTTCAAGTCCTACCGCGGCATGGGTTCGCTCGGGGCGATGGCCTCGCGCGGCAAGAAGTCCTTCTCCAAGGACCGCTACTTCCAGGCCGACGTCGCCAGCGACGACAAGATCGTGCCCGAGGGCATCGAGGGCCAGGTGGCCTACCGCGGCCCGCTCGGCAACGTCGTCCACCAGCTCGTCGGTGGTCTGGCGCAGTCGATGTTCTACGTCGGCGCCCCGACCATCCCCGAGCTCAAGGCCCGCGGCAAGTTCGTGCGGATCACCTCCGCGGGACTCAAGGAGAGCCACCCGCACGACATCCAGATGACCGTCGAGGCGCCCAACTACAGCGGTCGCTGACCGCCTCCTCCACCGGTCCACGACCACCCGTATGCCGCGTGGTTGAGCCGCTGCGCGCCCTCGTGCGGGGTGTCCGGACGGCGTCCAGAGCGGCATACGCAATCTGGGTGAGTCGCCCCGCGAGCGTGCAACCTAGGGTTGCCACACGGGCGTTCCGCGTCCGAGCAGGGGTGCATCTGAACGTCGTCGCTGACGGGCCGTTGGTCGGTCGCGACGATCCAAAGACGTCCCGTCGCCGGTCGCCCCCCTCACCCGGCGACGGGGCGTCGCGCCCTGGCCTCGCGGCGGGTGGAGCTCCGGCCCGCACCTCGGCCGCCTGCTGCTCCGGGCACGCACACGGGCCCACCCTCGCGCCCGATAGCCTTGCGCGGTGACTGAGATCGAGATCGGCCGAGGCAAGCGTGGCCGCCGCGCGTACTCCTTCGACGACATCGCCGTGGTGCCCTCACGCCGCACCCGCGACCCCGAGGACGTGTCGGTGGGGTGGCAGATCGACGCCTACCACTTCGACATCCCCGTCATCGCGGCGCCGATGGACTCGGTGATGTCGCCGGAGTCCGCCATCGCCTTGGGCCGCCTCGGTGGGCTTCCGGTGCTCGACCTCGAGGGGCTCTGGACCCGCTACGAGGACCCGACCCCGCTGCTGGCCGAGATCGCCACGCTCGACCCGGCGCTGGCCACGGCGCGCATGCAGGAGATCTACGCCGCCGACATCCAGCCCGAGCTCATCACCGAGCGGCTCCGGCAGGTGCGTGAGGCCGGCGTGACGGCGGCCGGCGCGCTCAGCCCCCAGCGCACCCAGCAGTTCTGGAAGACCGTCGTGGACGCGGGAGTCGACCTGTTCGTCATCCGTGGCACGACGGTCAGCGCCGAGCACGTCTCGGGCCGCGCCGAGCCGCTCAACCTCAAGCGGTTCATCTACGAGCTCGACGTGCCGGTCATCGTCGGTGGGGCGGCGTCCTACACCGCGGCGCTGCACCTCATGCGCACCGGTGCCGCCGGCGTGCTGGTCGGCTTCGGCGGGGGAGCGGCGCACACCACGCGGCGCACGCTCGGCATCCACGCCCCCATGGCCAGCGCGATCGCCGACGTGGCCGCGGCCCGTCGTGACTACCTCGACGAGTCCGGCGGCCGCTACGTCCACGTCATCGCCGACGGCGGCATGGGTGACAGCGGCGACATCGTCAAGGCCGTCGCCTGCGGCGCCGACGCGGTCATGCTCGGTGCCGCGCTCGCCCGGGCCACCGACGCTCCTGGTCGCGGACTGCACTGGGGTTCGGAGGCGCACCACCCCGAGCTGCCGCGCGGCGAGCGGGTCGAGGTCGGGGCGCTCGCCCCGCTGGAGCAGATCCTCTTCGGCCCGGGTCGCACGGCCGACGGCAAGAGCAACCTGATCGGGGCCCTGCGCCGGGCGATGGCCACGACCGGCTACTCAGACCTCAAGGAGTTCCAGCGGGTCGAGGTCGTCGTCGCCCCCTACCAACGCAGCTGACCAGCCACCGACGCCGCCATCTCCGCAACCTGAGCCCCCTAGGGGGCGCCCAGGTTGCGGGCGGTGTGGGGAAGGTCGCTAACTTACTACTGGTAAGAAGCGGCTGGCGGACCTAGGCTGCGAGGCATGGCTCACGACGTCGTCGCCGACCCCGAGACCGACCCCACCGCCACGTATGCCGTGGACCCGGCACTCGTCCGACGGCTGGCCCGGCGGGTGGTCGCCGCCCCCCGGGCCGACCACCACGTCAGCCACACGCCGCTGAACGGCGCACCGCTCGGCTCGCTGCCGATGTCGCGGCGCGAGGACGTCGTGGTCGCGGTCGACGCGGCGCGGGCCGCCCAGCGCGAGTGGTCCCGCACGCCGATGGAGCTGCGGGAGCGGATCTTCCTGCGCTACCACGACCTCGTCCTCGAGCGGCAGGTCGAGCTGCTCGACATCGTGCAGCTCGAGTCGGGCAAGACCCGCCGCCAGGCGTTCGAGGAGGTCGCCGACGTGGCGATCGTGGCGCGGCACTACGCCCGCTCCGCCGCGGCATACCTGCGTCCGCGTCGGCGCGCGGGGCTGTTCCCGGTGTTGACGCAGAGCTCGGTGCACCACCACCCGCGCGGGGTGGTTGGCATCGTCAGCCCCTGGAACTACCCCCTCTCGCTCGCGATCACCGACGCCATCCCCGCGCTGATGGCCGGCAACGCCGTCGTCCTGCGGCCCGACCAGCAGGCCTCGCTCACCGCGCTGCGGGCGGTGCAGCTGCTCACCGAGGCCGGGCTCCCGGAGTCGGTGCTGCAGGTGGTGCTCGGCGATGGTCCGACCGTGGGCCAGGCAGTCGTCGACCTCTGTGACTACGTCAGCTACACCGGCTCCACCGACACCGGGCGGCGGGTGGCTGCTTCGGTTGCCGGACGCCTGGTCGGCTACTCCCTCGAGCTCGGCGGCAAGAACTCGATGTACGTCGCGGACGACGCCGACCTGGACAAGGCGGTCGAGGGTGCGGTGCGGGCCTGCTTCTCCTCCGCCGGCCAGCTCTGCATCTCGATCGAGCGGCTGCTCGTGCACGGTGCGGTGGTCGAGGAGTTCACCCGGCGGTTCGTGGCGGCGGTCGAGCAGCTGAGCCTCGGCGCCGAGCTCGCCTACGGCACCGACATGGGATCGCTGGTCTCCGCCGCGCAGCTCGAGCGGGTGACGGCCCACGTCGAGGATGCCCGGGCGAAGGGGGCGCGGGTGCTGACGGGTGGGCGCCCCCGCCCCGACGTCGGCCCCTACTTCTACGAGCCCACCGTCCTCGAAGGCGTCACCGCCGCGATGACGCTGCGGGACGACGAGACCTTCGGACCGGTCGTGGCCATCTACCCCGTGCACAGCGACGAGGAGGCGATTCGCTTCGCGAACGACACCGACTACGGGCTCAACGCCGCGGTGTACACCCGCGACGTCGCGCGGGGTCGGCGCATCGCGACGGCGATCCAGGCCGGCACCGTCAACATCAACGAGGGGTATGCCGCGGCGTGGGGGAGCGTCGCTTCGCCGATGGGTGGCATGAAGCAGTCCGGCGTCGGACGGCGCCACGGCAGTGAGGGCATCCTCAAGTACACCGAGTCGCAGAATGTGACGGCGCAGTACGTCCTGCCCATCGCCCCGGTCGGCGGGATGAGCGAGGAGACCTACACCCGCCTGATGACCGCCGCACTGCGCGTGCTCAAGGCTGTGGGGCGCGCGTGACGGGTTCGCGCACGACTGCCTCGGGCAGTGACTTCGACGTGCTCGTGGTGGGTTCGGGGTTCGGTGGGTCGGTCACCGCGCTGCGACTGGCCGAGAAGGGCTACCGCGTCCACGTGGTCGAGTCGGGGCGGCGGTTCCGCGACGAGGACTTCGCCAAGACCTCCTGGGACCTGCGCAGCTATCTGTGGGCACCGAAGCTGAAGTGCTTTGGCGTGCAACGGGTCCACCGGCTGCCCGATGTGATGATCCTTGCCGGGGCAGGGGTGGGCGGTGGCTCGCTCAACTACGCCAACACCCTCTACGTGCCGCCGGCATCGTTCTTCACCGACCGCCAGTGGGCCGACATCACCGACTGGCAGTCAGAGCTGGCCCCCCACTACGACACCGCCTCGACGATGCTCGGCGTCGTCACCAACGCGTGTGAGGGCGTGGTCGAGGACGTGATGCGGCGGACCGCCGAGGACCTCGGGGTGGGCGACACGTTCCGCAAGACCCCCACCGGCGTCTTCTACGGCATGCCCGGCAAGCGGGTGCCCGACCCCTACTTCGGGGGTGCCGGGCCCGACCGGACCGGCTGCACCCAGTGCGGCAACTGCATGGTCGGGTGCCGGGTCGGCGCGAAGAACACCCTCGTGAAGAACTACCTCGCCCTGGCGGAGCAGCTCGGCGTCACCATCGAGCCGATGCGCACCGTCGTCCGCGTCGCCCCGCGCCGCGGCGGGGGGTATGCCGTGACGCACGAGGCGAGCGGCGCGTGGTTCCGGCGCGCGCGGCATACCGTCACTGCGGACCAGGTCGTGTTCGCGGCCGGGACCTGGGGCACCCAGAAGCTCCTGCACTCGATGCGCCAGACGGGCGTGCTGCCACGGCTGTCGGCGCAGCTCGGCCGCCTCACGCGGACCAACTCCGAAGCCGTCAACGGCGTGATGCTGGAGAAGGTCAAGCCCGGGCAGGACCTGTCGCGCGGGGTCGCGATCACGTCGTCGTTCCACCCTGACGCCGACACGCACGTCGAGAACTGCAGGTACGGCAAGGGCTCCAACGCCATGGGTCTGCTCGCGACGATCCTGGTGCCCGGCGGCCAGCGCCCACGGCTCGCGCAGTTCGTCGTCGAGGTGACGCGGCACCCGGTGGTCTTCGTCCGCTCCTTGTCGCAGTACCGGTGGAGCGAGCGGACGGTGATCGGCCTGATCATGCAGTCGCGCGACAACTCCCTCGACGTCACGGGCACGCGCGGGCGCCTCAGCGGGCGGGGGCTCACGTCCCGGCAGGGTCATGGCGAGCCCAACCCGACCTACATCCCGGCCGGCCAGCAGGCGATGAAGGCGCTGGCGGTTCGGCTCAGCGAGGCGACCGGCCTCAGGGCGTTCGCGGGGAGCAGCGTCAGCGAGATCGCCAACATCCCCCTGACGGCGCACTTCCTCGGCGGCGTGACCATCGGCTCGGGTCCGGAGCGAGGGGTGCTCGACCCCTACCAGCGGATCTGGGGCTACCCCGAACTGCACGTCGTCGACGGCTCGGCCGTCTCGGCGAACCTGGGCGTCAACCCGGCGCTGACCATCACCGCGCAGGCCGAGCGGGCCATGTCGCTGTGGCCGAACAAGGGCGAGGCCGACCCGCGTCCCGACCAGGGGGAGTCCTACCGCCGGCTCGACGCCGTCAAGGCGGCCAACCCTGCGGTGACGCGCTACACCCACGAGAGCGCCAAGGTCTGACGCCGACCCACCCCGACTTGTTGCCGTGGGGTGGGCACGGAGGCCGGGTCCTGGGGGCCTGGTGAAGATCAGATCGCAACCAGTGGGCAGGGGGCGCGACCTGTTGCCGTGGGGTGGGCACGGAGGCCGGGTCCTGGGGTCTGGTGAGGACCAGATCGCAACCAGTGGGCAGGGGTGGCGGGTGAGGCGAAAGACGGTGGGCGACGCACGCCCCTGCGCTGCGCCGACCACCGTCCGAGTGGTGTGGCTGGAGACGAGCCGGGGGGTGGGTCTCCAGCCACACCACCCAGACAACGAGGCGGGTGGGCGGGGGTTACGGCGCCGTCCGGACATTTCTCCGGCAGCGGGCGTGGGGTCGGACGAGAGTGCGCACTCTCGTCCGACCCAGGGTCAGTCGGTGCTGCCGCCGCTGCCGTTCGCCCGACTCGCCCCGCCGGTCGCACCCGAGGCCGCCCCCGGCTGGTCGCGCCACGATGCCCACAACGCGGCATACGGGCCGTCGGCGGCGACCAGCTCGTCGTGCGTGCCGATCTCGCTGACCACGCCGTCCTCGACCACGGCGACGCGGTCGGCGTCGTGCGCGGTGTGCAGCCGGTGGGCGATGGCGACCACGGTGCGACCCTCGACCACGGCGGCGAGCGAGCGCTCCAGGTGCCGTGCCGCTCGCGGGTCGAGCAACGAGGTGGCCTCGTCGAGCACCAGGGTGTGCGGGTCGGCGAGCACGAGACGGGCCAGTGCCACCTGTTGCGACTGCGCCTCGCTGAGCACGTGGCCACCGCTGCCGACCCGGGTGTCGAGGCCGTCGGGGAGCCCCGCAGCCCACTCGTGGGCGTCGACCGCGCGCAGGGCTTCGTCGAGCTCGTCGCGCGACGCACCCGGCCGGGCGAGGAGGAGGTTGTCGGCCAGCGTGCCGACGAAGACGTGGTGCTCCTGTGTCACCAGCGCCACCTCGCCCCGCAGCTGCCCGAGGGTGAGGTCGACCAGCGGCACGCCCCCGACCTCGACCCTGCCCTCGCGGGGCCCGTCGATGCCGGCCATCAGGCGGCCGAGGGTGGACTTGCCGGCGCCGGACGGGCCGACGATGGCGAGCCGTTCACCGGGTCGCAGGTCGAGCGAGACGCCGCGCAACACGTCGTGCCCGGGACGGTAGGCGTAGCGGACGTCGTCGACCGCGAGGTCGGAACCCTCGGGCTCCTCCCCGGTGGCGACGCGGTCGGGCGGCACGTCGCCCACGCCGATGACGCGCGCCAGTGACGTCGCACCGACCTGGATCTCGTCGAGCCAGCCGAGCACCTCGTCGAGGGGATTCGTCATCTGGTGGATGTAGAGGGTCACGGCGGTGGCTGCCCCGGCGCTGATGTGGCCGTTGATGGCCAGCCAGCCGCCCCAGAGCACCGCACCAGCAGTCGGCACGTAGTAGCCGAAGACCACGGCGGGGAACCAGTGCAGGCGGAGGTTCAGGGTGTAGCGCTCGGCCTGGAAGCACTCGCGCAGGGCCTCGTGGAAGCGCCTGCGCCGCGCGGTGCCGAGCGACAGCGCGTCGATCGTGCGCGCCCCGTCGACGGTCTCGGCGACGACGCCGTTCAGCTGGGCGTAGGTGGCCCGCTCCCAGAGGTAGCCGTCGGAGGCGTGCCGGAGGTAGCGCCGCGTGGAGAACCAGTAGAACGGCACGCCCAGCAGGATCGGGAGGGTCGCCAGCGGCGAGGTGAACAGTGCGGCGACTGTCGTCATCAGCACCGTCATCGAGGCGACGAACAGCGACGGGATGCCGAACCGCACGACGTGCGACAGCGCCTCGACGTCGTTGGTGGTGCGGGCGACGAGGTCGCCCGTCCCGGCGCGCTCGACCGTCGACAACGGCAGGTTGACCGCACGCCCGACGAACTGCTCGCGCAGCTCGGCGAACACGGTCTCGCCGAGGATGAAGGACCAGCGTCGGGCTGCCCAGGTCAGGGCGGTCTGGGCGAGGACGGCCACGGCCAGCCCGATCGCGATGTCGTCGACGGTGCCGGCGTCGCCGCGACCGCCACTGACGACGTCGACGAGCCGACCCACCAGCCACGGCGCGGCGAGGGCGGCGAGCGCGGCGAGGGCGTGCAGCCCCAGCACCCGCGCCACGAGCCCGCGGTGCTCGCGCACGAGTCCGCGGGTGTGCTGCCAGACACCGCTCATGTCGGCGATGGGCAGGGTGCGGCGGGCGTGGTCGGTGATCACTGGTCGTCCTCCTCTCCGCGGATCACGATGTGTCGGTATGCCGGGTGCTCGAGCAGCTCGCGGTGCGTGCCGGTGAGCGTGGCGAGCCCGTCCTCGAGCACCACGACTTCGTCGGCCTGGCCGAGCAGGAGCGGGCTGACCGTGGTGACGACGGTGGTGCGACCGCGCCGGTGCTCGGCGAGCCGGCCGGCGATCCGCGCCTCGGTGTGGGCGTCCACGGCGCTGGTCGGCTCGACCAGCACGAGGACGGGGGCCTCGGTGAGCAGGGCGCGCGACAGCGCGAGGCGCTGGCGCTGGCCGCCCGAGTAGGACCGCCCGCGCTCCTCGACCGTGCCGTCGAGTCCGTCGGCGACCGCGTCGAGGACGTCGAGCGCGCTGGCCGTCGTGAGGGCTGCGAGCACCTCGCGGTCGGGGCTGTGCCCGTTGCCCTCAGCGCTGTGGGTTCGGTGGGTGTCGCCCCGGAGCTGGTCGCGCAGCACCCCGGTGAACAGCCGCGGGTCGGGCTCGCTGACCACGATGTGTCCACGGACGTCGGCGATCGACAGGTCGTCGAGCCGGACGCCACCCCAGGTCGTCTGGTGCGGACCCGGTCCGTGCCGACCCAGTCGGTCGGCCACGGCCGAGGACTCCTCCGGTCGCGCGGACACGATGGCCGTCAGCCGCCCGCCGCGGATGACGGTGCCCGACAACGGGTCCACGAGGTCGGCGTCGGCGGACGGCACGGCCACGGCGCTCGGCTTCGTGGCGTCGTGGTCGGGCTGGACCGCCATGACGCGCAGCATCTTGCCGGCCGCGATCTGGGCCCGGATGCCGCGGTCAACGACTTCGATGGCGGTCTGTAGCGGCATGGTGAGGAAGGCGGTGTAGCCGTAGAACGCGACGAGCTGCCCGGCGGTGAGGTCGCCGGCCACCGCCTCACGGGCGCCGAGCCACGTCACCAGGACGACGAAGATGCCGGGGATCAGCACCTCGGCCGAGTCGAGCGCGGCCTGGATGCCGGCCACCTGGAACCCGCGCTCGCGGACCCTGGCCGACTGCTGCTCGTAGCGGCGCAGGAAGGTCTGCTCCCCGCCGATGCCACGCAACACGCGGAGCCCGGCGACGGTGTCGGCGCCGAGGGTGGTCAGGTGGCCGGCCTCCTCGCGCTGCCTCGCCTGACGCCGTTGCAGCGGTCGCACGATGAGGCTCAGGCTGGCCAGCATGACCGGCCCCCCGAGCAGCACCAGCCACCCGAGCGGCGGCGACGCGGCGAGCAGGATCGCACCGACCACCGCATAGCTGACGACCGCGCCGGAGAACCGGCCCATCACGTCGTAGAGACCGCCGAGGCGCATCACGTCGTTGGCGAAGACGGCGACCACCTCACCCGAGGGCATGGCGCGGGTCAGGGCCGGCCCGGCGCGATCAGCGCCCTCCGCGGTGAGCTGCGCGCCCCGGTAGGAGGCGAACAGCCAGTTGTAGACGGCGAAGTAGTGTCGGATGGCCGCCGTGACGGCGCAGACTGCGCCCAGACCGATCAGCACGAGGGCCCAGCGGACGAGCCCACCCAGGTCGCCCGGGACGATGCCGTCGTCGACCCCCTTGCCGACGGCCGCCGGCACGAGCGCGATCGCCAGCATCCACGCCATCCCGGCCAGCATCCCCAGCACCTGGGTGCGCCACTGCTGTCGACCGACCCACAGCATGAACCGCGTGGTGCTGCGGGTGTCGGGTCGACCGGGGTCGGGGAACGGGATCGTCTGCATCAGGGTCACCACCGTATGCGGCGGTGGCGACATCCCGACACCGGTTTTCCGGCCGTGCGGTGAGCCTTCGGGGCGGCCGCTCGCACCCGGCATACCGTGATTGGGGGAAGGGGTGAGTGGCGATGGTGGTGCGCAACGAAGCTGTCTTCGTGCGCCGCAGGCGCGTCGCGCTGCTGGTCGTCGTGGCGTTCGTCGCCCTCAGCGTCCTGGGCATCAGCCGCCTGGTCGGGGTCCTCTCGGGCGGTGCGGCGGAGGCGGCGGCTCCCACCCCGACGGTGGCCCGGAAGCCGGTCGCGACGACGCCCACCAAGCCCACGATCCCGGTGCCGACGCCCAGCCCGGTGGAGCCACAGGGCCCTCCGGGTCCCTCGGCGAAGACGGCGCTGGTGCGCGTCCTGCGGCTGACCGGCGACCTGACCCCGAAGTCGGTGGTGGCGTCGAAGCAGGGCCTCGTCCTCGCCCAGAACATGATGTACCAGCACACGGTCTCGGTGTTCCGGGCCGACGGCGTGCTGCTCCGGACCATCGATGACTCGGTCAACCTGGCGTCGTTCGGCGTGAAGGGCCACGCCGGCACGTCCAAGGGATCGCCGGTAGAAGCGGCCTTCACCCCCGACGGCCGCTACGCGTGGGTGTCCAACTACTCGATGTACGGCAAGGGCTACGGGCCCGAGGGGCTCGACACCTGCACGAAGGGCGACGGCACCTCGCCCAGCACCGTCTACCGCGTCAACACCCGCACCTTCGCCATCGACAAGGTCGTCGCCGTCGGGGCGGTGCCGAAGTACGTCGCCGTCACGCCGAATGGCAGGACCGTGCTGGTGACCAACTGGTGCTCCTGGGACCTGTCCGTCGTAGACGCCACCACCGGCAAGGAGACCGCGCGAATCCCGTTGGGGGGCAAGTATCCCCGCGGCATCGCTGTCTCGCCCGACAGTCGCAACGCCTACATCGCGCTGATGGGTTCAGACCGGGTGGTCAGGGTGGACCTCGCAGCCCGGACGGTCCACCCCTACGCGCAGACCGGCGACGGCCCCCGCCACATCGTCGAGAGCCCGGACGGCAGATACCTCTACGTCACCAACAACGGTGACGGCACGGTGAGCAAGCTCGACCGCAAGACGGGCCGCGTCCTCGCGTGGGTCCGCACCGGCAAGGAGCCGCGGTCGATGGCGATCTCGCCCGACGGCGGCGCCATCTACTCGGTGAACTACGAGTCCTCGACGGTCACCAAGGTGCGCACCTCAGACCTCAAGGTGGTCGACGAGGTCAAGACCGACTACCACCCGATCGGCATCACGTACGAGCCGACGACGAAGCGGGTGTGGGTCGCCTGCTACGGCGGGAGCATCCTCGTCTTCGACGACTCGAGGCTTCCCGTAGCCTGACCCGGTGCTGCGAACCGCCCTGAAGCCTCGCTGGCTGGGCCTGTTCGCCCTCCTGCTCGTCATCATGGCCGCCTGCACCCAGCTCGGGCTCTGGCAGCTGCACGTCGCCCAGGACAAGGGTCTGGCCGATGCCCTGCGCAAGGCGCACGAGGCGCGACCCGCACTGCTCGACACGGTCATCCGGCCGCACCAGGCCTTCCCGAACGCCCAGTCCAACCGCGCGGTCACAGCGATAGGCACGTATGCCGCGTCGGACCAGTTCCTCGTCGGTCCGCGTCGCCTGGGGGGCCGCACCGGCTTCTGGGTCGTGACCCCGCTGGACGTGACCGAGAGCGGCGCGCGACTCGCCGTCGTCCGCGGCTTCATCACCGACCCGACCTCGCCGATCGACCCGCCCACCGGGGTCGTCTCGGTCGACGGCACGCTCGCACCGGGGGAGTCGCCTGCTCCTGCGCCGACCGGTCTGCCGGCCTGGCCACAGCAGGCCCGCGGATCGATCGACTTCTCGTTGCTGGTCAACGAGTGGCCGGGGGAGCTCTACAACGCGTTCGTGTTCGCGCAGGGGGAGAAGACCGGTGCAGGGGTCGGGATCCCGACGCCGGCGGGGGTCGAGCGGGTGCCCCCACCCGAGGTGACCGGCGGGCTGAAGTGGCGCAACGCGGCATACGCGCTGCAGTGGTGGATCTTCGGCGGCTTTGCCGCGTTCATGTGGTTCAGGATGGTGCGAGAGGATGCCCAGCGTGACTGACATCAAGGACCCCGTGTCCACGACCAAGGCCCTGCGCTTCTTCAAGGTGATGGCAATCCTGTCCGGCCTCGCACTCTTCGTGCTGATCGGGATCATCGTGGCCAACGGTGGCTTCGGGAAGGGCGGTGCGTCGGAGGTGTGGAGCCCCATCCACGGGTTGATCTACTTCGTCTACGTCCTCTCGATCGCCAACCTGGGTTTCAAGGTGGGCTGGAGCCTGCCCAAGATGGTGCTCATCATGCTGACCGGGTTCGTGCCGCTGCTGCCGTTCTGGGCTGAGCGGCGGTTCGCGCGTGAGACCGAGGCGCGGCTGGCTGCGGCACGCCGGTAACCTGTGCGCGTGAGCGACCCCGCAGCCGCCGACGTGGTGACCCAGGCCCAGGACGACGACAGGGTGGAGGCCCCCGACGCCGAGCGTTCGGACGAGCCGGCCACGCCCCTCCAGGCCCGGCCGGTGCTCGTCGTCGACTTCGGCGCCCAGTACGCACAGCTCATTGCGCGACGCGTGCGCGAGGCGAAGGTCTACAGCGAGGTCGTGCCGCACACGATGAGCACGGCCGACCTGCTGGCCAAGGACCCCGCGGCGATCGTGCTGTCGGGCGGTCCGTCCTCGGTCTACGCCGAGGGGGCGCCCGAGCTCGACCGGGCGCTGCTCGAGGCGGGCGTTCCGGTGTTCGGCATGTGTTATGGCTTCCAGGCGATGTCCCAAGCCCTCGGCGGAACGGTCGCGCACACCGGGCTGGGGGAGTACGGCGCGACGCCGGCCACCGTCTCCGACACCGAGTCGACGCTCTTCAACGGTCAGCCCGTCGACCAGTCGGTCTGGATGAGCCACGGCGACTCGGTCACCGAGGCACCGGCGGGCATGGCCGTCACAGCTGCCACGGCTGGTGCACCCGTCGCAGCCATCGAGGACGACGAGCGTCACCTCTACGGCGTGCAGTGGCACCCCGAGGTCATGCACTCGACGTTCGGACAGCGCGTGCTGGAGAACTTCCTCTACCGAGGAGCCGGGCTGGAGCCCGACTGGACCGCGGCCAACGTCGTCGACGAGCTGGTCGACGCGATCCGCGAGAAGGTCGGCGACTCACGGGTGCTCTGCGCGCTCTCGGGTGGCGTGGACTCGTCCGTCGCGGCCGCGCTCGTGCAGAAGGCGGTCGGCGACCAGCTGACGTGTGTCTTCGTCGACCACGGCCTGCTGCGCGCCGGAGAGGCCGAGCAGGTCGAGAAGGAGTTCGTCGCGGCCACCGGGGTGGACCTCGTGGTCGTCGACGCCCGCGAGCGGTTCCTCTCGGCGCTGGCCGGGGTGTCGGACCCCGAGGTGAAGCGCAAGATCATCGGCCGCGAATTCATCCGCGTCTTCGAGCAGGCGGCCCGCGACGTCGTGGGGTCGCGCGGGGACTCCGAGCACCCGGTCGAGTTCCTCGTGCAGGGGACGCTGTATCCGGACGTGGTGGAGTCGGGTGGCGGCACCGGGGCCGCCAACATCAAGTCGCACCACAACGTCGGTGGCCTCCCCGACGACCTGCAGTTCAAGCTCGTCGAGCCGCTGCGCTCGCTGTTCAAGGACGAGGTGCGCCAGGTCGGGCTCGAGCTCGGGGTGCCCGAGGCGATCGTGTGGCGCCAGCCGTTCCCCGGTCCCGGGCTCGGCATCCGCATCGTCGGGTCGGTCACTGCCGAACGGCTGGAGATCCTGCGGGCCGCAGACGCCATCGCGCGGCACGAGCTCTCGGCGGCGGGTCTCGACCGCGACATCTGGCAGTGCCCGGTGGTGCTGCTCGCGGACGTGCGGTCGGTGGGGGTGCAGGGTGACGGTCGCACGTACGGCCACCCGATCGTGCTGCGCCCGGTGTCCTCCGAGGACGCCATGACGGCGGACTGGACCCGCGTGCCGTATGACGTGCTCGCCAAGATCTCCACCCGCATCACCAACGAGGTGCGTGAGGTGAACCGCGTGGTGCTCGACGTGACCAGCAAGCCGCCGGGCACGATCGAGTGGGAGTAGGGCGTGCGGCCGGGTAGGGCACGCGGTCTCAGCACGGCCAGCGTCAACGACGCCGTGAGCCGGGCCGTGATGCGCTACGTGCTCATCGGGCCGCCCCTCAAGCTGCTCACGGGGCTGCACGTCGAGGGCCGGGAGAACGTGCCCCGCGAGGGCGGGCTCATCGTCGCGTCGAACCACCTGTCCTTCATCGACTCGATCGTCATCCCGCTCGCGTCGGGGCGGCAGGTGCACTTCCTCGGCAAGGCCGAGTACTTCCAGGGGAAGGGCATGCGGGGAGCCGCCGTGCGGTGGTTCCACTCGACGGCCGGCACCATCCCGGTGGACCGTTCGGACCCGCGGGCTGCGGCGGCGTCGCTGGAGATGTCGGAGGACGTGCTGCGCCAGGGAGAGGCGTTCGGCGTCTACCCCGAGGGCACTCGCTCGCCCGACGGGCGGCTGCACCGCGGCCGCACCGGCGTGGCCCGCATGGCGCTCTCCACCGGAGCGACGCTCCTGCCCTGTGCCGTGATCGGCACCGACCACGTGCAGCCCTCTGGTTCCAACGGTTTCCGGCCCGCGAAGGTCACCGTCAAGTTCGGTATGCCGATCGACGTGGCCGGTCTCTCGGCTCGCTTCCAGAAGGCGGCGCTGCTGCGGGCGATCACGGACGCCACGATGGACGCCATCGGTGAGCTGTCGGGACAGGAGCGGTCCGGGCAGTACGCCTCCGATGTGAAGGCGGCCATGTCGACGGGCCAACCCTCGTCCTGACTCCTCGCCCAGCGGAGCGCCGGGAGGCCGGCGCAACCTGGTGCGGCGCAATGCCTACCCGTTCAGTGCCCGACACAGCCCGTCCATGACGGACAGGTCACCGTTGGCATAGGCGTCGAAGTCCCTGCGACCGGTGCGCTCGAGGACCTCGCCGTCGGCGGTGTAGACGGACCTGCCCTGGTTGACCAGCACGGCGCCCACGCCCGGAGCCGTCGCAAGGAATGACTCGACGGAGTAGGTCGTCCTCGAGTCGAGGTCGCCCGGCACCGCCAAGAGGTCGGTGTCGGTGTCGTGCTGGTCGTACGGCACTGCTGCGCCGGTTACCGGGTCGAAGAGGGCGCTGTCGGAGAAGAGGTTGGAGCGCACTCGCTTCACCAGGTTGCCGTCCGTGTCGTACCAGCGCTCGGCCACGACCCGGCGCGTTGCACGGTCCATCACCTCAAAGGCGTCGGGCCCGCTGCCACAGATGATTCCGGACGGTTCCGGGTCGAGCACCTCGGTCGTGTCCGACACGCAGCGAGTTCCGGCTCCGATCGCCGAGCACGTGTAGCTGGCGGGCGGTTGTGGGTTCAGCGCCCCCGTCGTCGGCGGTGCCGCGACTGCGGCTGCCCCGGGCAGCGCCATCAGCCCCATGCCGCTGACGGCTACCGCGAGGGCTGCATGCTTCATCCGTTCGTTCATCGTCGTGCCCTTTCCGTTGTCGAGGCGTGAATCCGCTCCAACGCCAGTCAAATGCGCAGTCCGCTGTGACCGCGTCCGAGGAAACACGTACGGGGATGAAGTGGGACGCTTCTGCTGCCCGAGGCCGCCCTGCTGTCCATGGGGCACCGGTCAGCGCCGCGCGGACCTCCAGTGGGTGGGTGACTGTCCGTGTTCGCGCTTGAAGGCCCGGCTGAATGCCTCTTCGGACTGGTAGCCGACTCGGCGTGCGACCTCGTAGACGGTGAGATCGGTGGTCCCGAGCTGGGTTTCGGCCAGGTGCATGCGCCACTGGGTGAGGTATCGGATGGGGGACCGGCCCAGCACCTGGCGGAACCGGTCGTCGAGGACCGACCTCGACACCGCGGTGCGCAGCGCGAGCTCGCTGACGCTCCAGCGGTGCTCGGGGTTGGCGTGCATGAGCGCCAGCGCGGGTGCCAGCACGGGGTCGCGCAGGGCGACGAGCCACCCGCGGTTGCCCGACGGCTCCGCGGATAGATGGACCCGGAGAACTTCAATCAGGACGAGCTCGGGCAGCCGGGTGGTGAGCACCGATGGGCTCTCGTTCGAAGGTGTGGTCGCCTCGAGCGCGTAGGCGATGCTCGCGTGCACCCAGGTCGATGCTGCTCCCTCTGGCAGCCGGACGACGAATACCGGCGGCAGCGCCCTCATCGAGGGGTCGAACAACGGATGCTCGGAATGCAGGTATCCGCAGACGATGTCGGTCCGCTCGCCGCCGCCACCCTGGTGCACCACGGGCAGGTCCTGCCAGGGCGGGGGGTTTGGCAGGTCGAGCTGTCTGGGCCTGTCGACGGGCGTGCGTCCCCCGAGCACGTAGTGACCGCCGTAGGGCATCACGATCACGTCACCCCCGGACGCCCAGTGCCGGATGCCGTCCTCGACGGAGACCCAACAGACGCCGGACACGACGATGTGGAACAGGATCATGCGGTCGGCGCGGGGGGTGAGTGCTGCGGCGAAGGCGAGGGGCGCCGACTCGAAGGCGAACTCATCGGTGAACTCGCCCCGGAAGAAGATCGCCCCTTCGAGGCGCAGCTGCTCGAGCGTCGAGTTCACGACCAGAGCAGGCACGCGTCCACCCGCATCCTCCACCTCGCACCCCCTTCCGCAGGTTCGGGGTTTCTGCTATCCGACTCGGTCGTCCAGTCATGGGTCGCACCAGAGGTCAGAAGCAGACTCGGTTGGACCACTATTCCATCGAACAAAGGACTGTCATGACCGCATTTCCGCCCCTCAACCACGTCGCCCTCACCGTCCGCGACCTCAGCGTGAGCGCTCCGTGGTACGCGACCTTGTTCGGTGTCGACCCGGTCATCGACGAGGACACCGACCCGAACTTCCACCACACCGTCTGGGTGGTCGGCGCCCAGACGATGATCGGGCTGCACCAGCACGCGACCCCCGCTCCAGTCGAGGCCTTCAGTGAGTATCGAGTCGGCCTTGACCACGTCTCCTTTGCCCTGACGAGCCGCGAGGAGCTCGAGAAGTGGGCCGCGCGCCTCGACGAACTCGGCATCGGGCACGGCGACATCAAGGACGCCCACTACGGGTCCGGGCTCGCGTTCCGCGACCCGGACGGGATCGCCCTGGAGTTCTTTGCGCCTCCCGCGTGATCCCGACCGACGAATCCTTGGAGCCGGATGAAGCACCGGACGATGACCCTTCGCGACGGTCGGGTCACGGGCGCGATCGCGGTGCGCCAGCGCGACCCGCCCGGACCCGGCCGGCCCGGACCCGGCCGGCCGGGACCCCGGCCGGATGCGGCCACCACACGCGTATGTCGTAGTGCGAATGTGGCTTCCCCGGCCGCTACCCGGGTGAAACCCTTCCCGCACCGGGGACCTCCGGGAGAACGCCTTCAGGGCGCAACAACCAGCAACACCTCCCGTGGATCGGTGACCAGATCGGGACAGGCATAGGAGAGAGTGACATGGCGAGTCGAGAAGATGCCGCACTGCTCGTACAGCTGGCGCAATGGGGCGCGACCATGGGTCTCGAGGAGGCCCAACAAGCGTTGTGGGCGGACGGGTTCGACCCCGAGACAGCCTCCGTCGACGACGTGCTGGTGTCCCGGGTCCTCGTCTGGGGCGAGACCATCGGGACGCTGACCAAGAACGGGATCCTTGACACGGACCTCGTGCTGGACTGGCTCTGGGTGGCGGGAATGTGGTCCCGCGTGGGACCAGCGGCCATCAAGCTCCGCGAAAAGCACGGAGTGTCAGGGCTCTACGAAAACTTCGAGGCCCTGGCAAGCAAGCAAGGCACCTGACCAAAGACCTTCGGCTGGACGCGATCTCGGCCGGCGGACGCCATTGGCCTTACCTCCGTGCTCACGGTTGGAAGACCGCGCTCACGGTTGGAAGGCCGCGCGGAATGTGCCTCCGAGGTGCCCCATTCCACCGCGAGCCGCCGCCGGCCTATGCGGTGGTGGCTTGGATCAGAGCCCGGAGTTCTCGGTCGGGGCTGACGTGACGCCGATACAGAGGCCCACACGGGGTGGTGGACAGCTTCATGGACAGGCCGACCAGGTCTGGGTCGGGTCGGCCAGTTCGGTAGGCATCCCTTAGGTAGCTGAACTCATTCATCGACCCGAGCACGCTGCGGCTGTTGGTGCGAGCAAGACGGTACTCGGCCGTCCCGCTGCACTCGAGCGCGATGACGGCCTCGTCCGCCCCGTGTCGTCGAAGGACCTCCGCGAGCTGGGACGGGAAACGGTCGAGCAGCGTCGAGGAGGGCGCCAACGGCAGCATCACCGGAAGCAGCGTCGTCTCGCTCACCAGCAGCGCGACCTGACGAGGCCGCCACGGCAACTAGGTGGCGTACCAGTCGCCCAACATCGTGGCCTCGTCTGCCGGCGAGGGTGCAGGGGCGTTGAGACGGGCCAAGAGCCTTCTGAGTTGGCCGAACGATGACGACGAGGTACATCATCTCGTCCGCCATCTCCCACCTGCCACGTGCGTCTATCCGTCGCGTTTGTGCCCAATAGTCGTGTGGATGTGCTCCTTTCGTGGACGCACCCGGTCCCTGGCGTTGAACCACGCGATGCCCGGCCACGTGTCTCTATTGGCGCGGTCCGAGCCCGGGCCGTTGCTCCTGAACAGGAGGTTGTCCATGACACGCATCGTCCGTCGTCCGTCAGCACTGCTGGCGCTCGGCGCCAGCCTCGGCGCAGCCCTGGGGCTGTTGGCCGTCAGCGCCCCGGCTGGGGCCTCCGCCTTCGCGGCATACCAGCAGGTCAACCTCGTCTCGGATGTGCCCGGAATGGCCCAGGTGACCGACCCGAACCTGGTCAACGCTTGGGGCGCGTCCTATCTGGGCACCAGCCCCCTGTGGGTCTCGGACAACGCCAAGGACGTGACCACCTTGTACTCGGGAGGGGTCGATGGCAGCCAGCAAGCCATCGCGCCGTTGGTCGTGAGCATCCCCGGTGGTGCGCCCACCGGCCAGGTGTCCAACGCCACGACGTCCTTCGTGGTGCATGACGCGGCCGGTCACTCCGGACCGGCGCGGTTCCTGTTCGTCGGGGAGTCCGGCCACCTCAGCGGGTGGAATCCCGCGGTGGGTGGCACCGGGGCGCCTCCGTCGACCCACGCCGTCGACGCCGTCGTCACCCCTGGCGCGGTCGACAAGGGGATGGCCATGGGCATGACGCCAGACGGCCCACGGCTGTATGTCGCCGACTTCTCCGCGGGCGTCGTCGACGTCTACAACGGTGACTTCCAGCGCGTCATCACCAAGGGGAACTTCATGGATGCTCGGCTGCCCGACGGCTACGCGCCCTTCAATGTCATGGTGGCGGGCGACAAGGTGTACGTCGCGTACGCAAGGCAGGACAACGAGCGCCACGACGAGATCGCCGGTGCTGGGCGTGGCCGGGTCGACGTCTTCACCTTGGACGGTGTCCTGCAACGGCGTCTGCCCAACCACGGTGTGCTGAACGCGCCATGGGGCCTCACCATTGCCCCGGCTGGCTTCGGCAGGTACTCCGGGGACCTGCTGGTGGGCAACTTCGGTGATGGACGGATCCACGCCTTCAACCCCACGACGCTGGCCTTCGCCGGAACCTTGCGGGCCCTTGGCGGCGAGGCCGTCGCGATCGACGGGCTCTGGGCGCTCCTGCCGGGCAACGGCACCGAGGGATCAACCCACGACGTGCTGTTCACAGCCGGTCCGCAGGACGAGCAACACGGCCTGCTCGGCCTGCTGCGCGCAACTCCCTGACCCGAGGTGGGGTGCCACGGACTCGGGCCCAGCCGGGAACGAGTCCGCCGCACCGTGCGCGTTTCGCAGCAACGGGGTCGGTCTCGCGCCGCTGGCACCTGAGCTCTTCCCTGCATGGGAAGAGGTCAGGTGGGGCACCGAACGTCCATGCACGTCAACGAACGTCCACGGACTCCCGATGAGGACCGGCCGGCGCCAAACGCATGGCGCAGTTCTTCGACTCGCCTGCTCAACGTTGGTCGACAACGACCGGGTCATGCCGTGCGGTGGCGCACGTTTCGTACATGCGTTTGGCGACGACGAGCCCCGATGCGGCGGTCAGGGCGGCAATCGCCCAGATCGCCGGGCGGATACCGAAGGTGTCGGCCAGTACGCCGGTCAGCAGTGCGCCGACGGCAAATCCGAGGTCCCGCCAGAGTCGGTAGATGCCGACGGCGCGTGCTCTCCAGCTGGGCTGGGCGACATCGCCGATGCTGGCCAGCAGGGTGGGATAGACCATGGCAGTGCCGATGCCGAGCAGCACGGACGCAAGGGCCCACGGGACCGGCGAGTTGGCTGTTGCGATGGCCATCAGAGCAGCCGCTTGAAGCAGCATGCCCCCGGCGATGAAGCGCTTGCGGCCCCAACGGTCTGACAGCGCCCCCGTGACGAGCTGTCCCACGCCCCAGACAGCGGGATAGAGGGCGACGAGCAAGCCGGCCTGGGTGAGGCCGATTCCGGCTGAGAAGAAGAGGACGGGGAACAGGCCCCAGGCGAGGCCGTCGTTGAGGTTGTTGACCAAGCCGGCTTGGCTGGCCGAGGAGAGGGCGGGCTCGCGGAAGCTGGTCAGGGCGAACACCTGCCGGTTGGTGAGGTCGCTGGTGGTGGGGTCCTCGGCGGCCTCGTAGGCGGCATGTGAACGAGTCTCCCGGACCCAGAGCGTGGAAAGGCCCAGACCGAGCGCGGAGTAGGCGACGCCGAGCAGGAACGGCTCCGGCCGAAGTCCGTAGTGTGCCGCCATGTTGCCGGTGAGCAGTGCCGTCACGGCGACGGCGAGGTAGCCGGCCGACTCGTTCAGGCCCATGGCCAGGCCCCGATTTCGGGGACCGACCAGGTCGATCTTCATGATCACGGTGGTGGACCAGGTCAGCCCCTGGCTGATGCCCAGCAGAACGTTTGCGGCGACAACGATCCACCACTCGGGCGCCCAGATGAGCAGCAGGGGGACGGGGACGGCGAGCAACCAGCCGGCGACCAGGACTGGCTTGCGCCCAATACGTTCCGACCAGGCCCCAGCGAAGTAGTTGGTGCAAGCCTTGGCCAGGCCGAACGCGAGGATGTACGTCAGCGCCGCAGTGTAGGAGTCGAGCCCGAACTCTTGGGTCGCAAGGAGCGGCAGGACGGTGCGCTCCTGGCCGAGCGTTCCGCCGACCAGAGCGTTTACGGCAACAAGCAGGCCGAACTGGGCAGCGTTCGCTCGCACCCCGAAGACGGGAGACACCGACCCCTCTGTGCGTCTCACGGGCCGTTGACCAGGTCCTCGCCGCGGGCGGTGGCCCATTGCTGAGGGCTGCCGACGAATACGGCGACTTGGGTGAATCCGGCCCTGGACAGCAGAGATGCTGCTCCCATGGCACGTTCGCCGTGCCCGCACATGACCACGGTTGGCACATCGGCGAGGTGGCCGAGCACGGCGGGGAGGTCGCCGAGCTCGATGTTGAGGGCACCGGGGACGTGTCCCGCTCGGTACTCCGCCCCCTGACGGATGTCCAGGACCCGCACGGTGCCCGCGGCCTTCGCCTCGGCGCTTGCCTCGACCAGCGGCACTGAAGTGGTCGGCAGGCAGGCGGCGGACCAGGCCTCCTGGCCGCCGGCCAGCTCGCCGATGATGTTGTCGTAGCCGATCTTGGCCGCTTGCCAGAGCACCTCCTCGACCTCTTGGTCGGGTTCGCGGAGAACGACGAGTGGTTTGTCGTGTGGCGCGAGCCAGCCGAGCCAGCTCGCGAACGCGGGCCGTAGCGGGATCGAGAGGGCGCCCGAGGGATGTCCGGCTGCGAACGAGGGCAACGGGCGGACGTCGACGATCATGGCGCCGGCGGTCTGCGCCGCGACGGCCGCTTGTGGTGTGATCTGCTCGAGCCCGAGCCGACCGGGCAGCACCGCTGGTCCGCTCCGGTTGATCTCGCCCAACCGCAAGAAGTAGGGCGGGAACGAGCCGAGGCTGTCGAGTAGCCGGGCCACGAACGCGTCCTCGTCTGCGGCGGACAGCAGCGGGCTGTTGGCTCGTTCGGAGCCGATGGTGCTGGTGCGCGCGGCGCCCGCGGGTGCGGCGCAGAAGGAACCGGCGCCATGAGTTGGCCACACCTCGACGTCGTCGGGCAGTTCCAGGAGTCGCTGTACCGATCGGTACTGGGCCCGGGCGAGCTCGATCGTGCGGTCGGGGTCGACAAGATCGGTTCGAGCAACTGCCCCGACCAGCAGTGAGCCCCCGGTGAAGACCCCGACGGGTTGGTCGCCGTCCAGCAGAAGGTAGGACAGGTGCTCGTCGGTGTGGCCCGGCGTTCCGAGGGCGCGCAGCCGAAGTCCCCCGAGGTCGAAGTCGTCACCGCTACTCATTCCGTGGTGGTCGTACCCCCGGTTCCCCGCGGCCGAGGCCAGCACCGTCGCGCCCGTAGTCGCAGCGAGCTGGCGAGAACCGGAAAGGAAGTCCGCGTGGAGGTGGGTGTCCGCGGCGATGGTGATGCGAAGACCCCGGGCGTCGGCGGCCGCCTGCAGCGTACGCAGGTCACGACTGGGGTCGACGGCCAGGGCGCGGCCGTCGCCGAGGTCGACCAGGTATGCCGAGTTACCCAGCCCAGTGTCCGCGATCGGAAGCGCGAAGGTTTGCGTCATGTGCTGTCCGGCTCCATCAGCATGTCACCACTCAGCTCGGCTTGGCATAGGCCTTGATTCCGGTGTCGAGCAGGACACAGGGCTCGTCGCCGTCGGTCCACGCGTCGTGCCCGGGGTCAAGGTCCACGACGTCGCCGGGGCCGATGGAGACCTCGCTGCCGTCGTCGAACCGGACGGTCATCTTTCCCGACAGGCAGATTCCGGTGTGGTGGGTCTGGCAGGAGTCGGTGCCCGCGATGGGCTTGACGTCGTCGGACCAGCGCCAGCCTGGTTCGAACACGCCGCGTCCGAGCGTGAAGTCGCCGAGGGTGACCACGTCCAGGTGGCCGTGAGCCTTGAAGGGCCGCTGCTCGTGCGGGGTGTCGATGTTCTGCTTGTCGGACATGGGTTCCTCGGGTGGTGTGGGTTAATCGGTGGTCAGGGTGGCGAGGATGGAGTGCTCTTGACGCCGTACCTGGCGCTGGCACTGCGGGCCTGGTCGGAGATGAACGTGTACGCGTTCTCGCGGTGGCGGGTGATGGTGAAGCCGGCCGACTCGATGGCCTCTAGGTACCGGTCCTGCTGGGCCGCGCCGCCGATGCAGGATGCCCACAGGTCCGCGTTGCAGACGATGGAATCCTTGAGCTGTCGCTCGCTGATGATGTCGGCGATCGCGAGCCGGCTCGAAGTGGAAGCGGTCGCGGGGCTGCTGCGCCACGTGCCGGTGCATGTCCTTGACCTTGGCCTCGAGCACCTTCGTGTCCACGGTGGTGATCATCGTCTCCGCAACCTCCCCGGATATTCAACGGTTATCTTGAATAGAACTCCGCTAGAGTGGCGATTGTCAAGAGGCTCCTTGAATATGCTGGTGTGCGGAAAGGGACACGATGCCGGACCCTGGTGCAAAGGCCGCTCTTTACGACGCCCTGGCGGAGTCAGCCAAGGCGCTGGCCAACGGGCGGCGCGCGGAACTGGTCGACGTCCTGTCTCAGGGCGAACGGTCCGTCGAGGAGCTCGCCGAAGAGATCGACCAGAGTGTGGCGAACACCTCCCAGCACCTCCAGCGACTGTTGCGCTCGGGACTGGTCCGGTCACGCCGTGAAGGCACGCGGATCTACTACTCGCTGTCGACCGAGCTGGTCGGTGAGCTATGGCGCACCATGCGACGATCCGCCGAGGAGCACGTCGCGGGCCTTGAGCAGCTGGCCGCGGACTATCTCGGCGATCGGACCAAACTCCGCACGATCAGCCGTGACGACCTGCGCGCACGGCTGCGCGACGGCGACATCGTCGTGATCGACGTGCGCCCCGAGCCCGAGTATGCGGGCGGCCATATCCGTGGTGCTATCTCCATCCCGATCCACGATCTGCGGGCACGCCTCGGGGAGATCCCCGACGGCGCCGAAGTTGTCGCTTACTGCCGTGGTCCCTACTGCGTGTATGCGGACGAGGCAGTCCGGCTGCTCAGCAAGCAGGGCGTGACCGCCGCGCGACTCGAAGACGGCTTTCCCGAGTGGAAGGCGGCCCGCCTGCCGGTCACCCGCCCCTAGGAACCACCATTCACCGACCAAGCCGCCTCGACCGCCCCGCGACAGGGCAACTCGGTGTAACCCGTAGCCCATATCGCGATAGCCGCATTGGCGGATCCCCGCCCTGACCCTCGATCGCGCTCATCCTCGACAAGGCGGCAAGTCGCGGTACTTGCATCGGTCGTGTTAGCCGGTGCCGTCGAACCGGGCCAACTGCTACATGGGCCCGGTTAGAGTCGGTCAGATGCGCTTCTCGGGCTGGAATCCCGAGCACAGGAGGTCGATCGACGCGATGCGCTCGCCAGCCTGCAGGTAGGCCTGCTGCTCGATGACGTGCCAAGCATCGTCGCCCCAAGGCGTTGGATGCATGCGGAGCCGCCACGTCACGTGCGGCCTGCCACCGACATCGCTGACAGCACCGTCGAGCACCTCGAACTCGTGGGCACCTCCGAACCAGATGCGAAGGTTCTCGACGATCTGGGCGGCTCCGCGAAACTCGGTGGGTCCGCTGGGAAGCATCGCTCGCATGTTTGCGTCGGCCTCGAAGCAGTCAGGCAGGTGGTCGAAGTCGCGTGCGGCCAGAGCCTCCAGAAGCTGGCCGCCTGGCGACCTCAGATCCACCGGGTTCGGCATGACGCGAGTTGCCGTGGTCTCAGTCATGATCAGCACCTCCGACATTTTCAAGTGATCACTTGAATATGATCCGTGAATGTGATCTTGTCAAGGGAACCCTTGAATAGTTCGGCCCTCATCGGTGTTTCACGCAGGAAGGGCCCCGTCTTCCGCCGCCTGCCAAGCGCACCCCGTTCGCCGATGGAGGCTTCGACTGAGCTGGGGCAACTCCGCGACGCATACGCAACTTGTCGGTTTCCGAGGTGGTTGCGTGGAGGAGCCTTCGTGGCATGGACATCCTCACCATCGTGACCGCGAATGTGGACGAGGGCCGCGCTCAGGACTTGATCGCAGCCTACGAGGTGTTGCTGGCAGGGGGCCTGCCCGACGGACTGCTCGAGACGCAGTTACTGGGCGACGGCAAGGGACGCTGGGCGATTCATTCGCTGTGGCGGGACCTCGCTGCGCTTGACGCCATGCGTGCTGCGCCCGACCCGCCTGCAGCTCCAACGCTGTTCCGCCGATTCTCGGCGCAGCCGGTATTGGCAGTCATGAATGTCTTGGTCGACAGCCGTCGAGGGCCCTGATCAACCCCTTCAGGTCTCGGGGCCGACGAATGGCCCGAAGCCACGGTCCGTATTGGCGCGGCCTGGCGACCGCGTCGGCAGAGACCCTCCGCGACTGGAACGACCCCGGCAGCCTCCGGGTTTGGCCGGTCCAGTCGCCATCCCCCTGCAGCAACCGGACCAGCCGTACCCTGCCCCCTCTTGCCTCGTGCGACCTCCCCAGGTCGTCCGTGGCCCCCGAATGGAAGGCTAGAGCCGAGCCAAGAGAGTGTCATCATTGGGTAAAGGCGCGGTAAAACAGGATCCGCTTTGCTCACGCTTTGTCCGAAATGAACTGGCCGAACGGTTGATGTCTCCCCTCATCCGTTCGGCGAACGGTACCGCGGCAAGCGGCGCCCTCGTCCACGCTCGGGGCGACCGCGACGGTGACGCGCGGTTCCGACCCGTCGAGCGTCGCTCAGTTGAGTCCAGCACAGTGGTGTACGACACCCCATGGACTACCCGCTGGACAACCCTCATCGACGGGCACGTCTTCCCGTCCCGTCACTGCAAGGTTCGTTTGTTGTCCCGCACGGGCATCTGAGCTTCAAACCTCGACCAAGGGTGCTAGCAGCTGAACTCGATGCCTTTCCGGGACGGGATCGGTCGTCGGAGGCGTACGACGCGTGGTTGAGGATGCAGAGTCCCCCCGTGATCAGAGCGAGGGGTCCTGCTAGAGGACCACGGTCGCGCCCATGGCGACCGTTCGATCCTGGGGAAGCCGGAAGTACTCGATGGGCGAGGCCGCGTTGTGCGCCAATCCGAGGAAGAGCCGTTTGCGCCAGGTCGGCATGTCCGTGCCCGTGCCCCGTTGCAGGGTGATGCGCGACAGGAAGTAGTACGCCTCCTCCGGATCGACACTGATGACGCCCTGGTCGCGGGCGAGGGCAAGCGCGCGCGGGACGTCCTGGTCCTCTTGGAAGCCGAAACGCAGGGTGAGGTGGGTGATGGCGTCGTAGGGGTCTCCCAACTGGTCGAGCTCGACGCGGTCGGCGTCGTCGACGAACGGCACGTTCTGCGATGCGGTGGAGACGATGAGGACGGTCTGGTGGATGACGTGGTTGAACGTCGCGTTCTCGCGCAGGGCCAGCGGTGTGGAGGTCTTGTCCGGATGCAGGAACACCGCGGTGCCGGGGACCTGCCCCACCGCCTCGCTGGCCAGCCAGGCGATGAACGGCTCGAGCGGACCCTCCATGTCGGCTCGGCGGGCGGTGACCAGGGTGCGCCCGCGCTGCCAGGTCAGCATCACCGTCGCCACGATGAGGGCGATGAGCAGGGGAAGCCAACCACCGTGGGCGACTTTGGTCAGGTTCGCCCCGAAGAACGTCAGCTCGAGAGCGGCCAAGGGCAAGCCAATGGCCGCGAGCCGGCCCCGGCCCCATCCCCACGCGGACTCGGCGAGGACGAGGAACAGGGTGGTGGTGATGAGGAACGTGCCGGTCACTGCGAGTCCGTATGCCGTGGCGAGCCTCTCCGAGGACCTGAAGACGACCAGCAGCAAGAGGACACCGACGAACAGAGTCCAGTTGACCGCCGGCACGTAGATCTGGCCGCGTTCGATCCGGGACGTGTGTCGCACGGTGAGTCGCGGCAGGTACCCGAGCCGCTCGGCCTGGCGGGAGACCGAGAACGCACCGGAGATGACCGCTTGGGAGGCGATGACCGTGGCGATCGTCGCCAGCACCACCATGGGGATGCCGAGAGCGTCGGGGGCGAGGTGGAAGAACGGGCTGCTGGCGGTCGAGGGGTCCTTGAGGATGAGCGCGCCCTGACCGAGGTAGTTGAGCGTCAGTGCCGGGAAGACCAAGAAGAACCAGGCCCGGCTGATGGGTCCGCGGCCGAAGTGACCCATGTCCGCATACAGCGCCTCAGCGCCCGTGATGGACAAGACGACCGCGCCCATGGCGACGAAGGCGATCACCGGGTGGTCAAGGGCGAACAGGACCGCATGGTGCGGCGACAGGCCACCGAGGATGGCCGGATCGCGCACGACCTGTGCCGCACCCAGCACACCCAGCACGATGAACCACACGAGCATCACCGGCCCGAAGTAGCGCCCGACCAGGGCCGTTCCGAACCGCTGCACGGCGAAGAGGCCGGTGATGATCGCCGCCCCCAGTGGGACGACCAGGTGGCCCAGTCCGGGCGCGGTCACGGTCAGGCCCTCGATGGCCGACATCACGGAGATGGCCGGGGTGATGACGCTGTCCCCGTAGAACAGTGACGCCCCCAGCACCCCCAGCAGCATGACAAGACCGAACCGTCTCCCACCGGACCTGACCGCGTTGCGCGCCAACGCGGCCAGCGCCATCACCCCTCCCTCGCCGTCGTTGTCAGCACGCAGGATGAAGGCGACGTACTTGAGCGACACCACGAGGGTGATGGACCAGAACACCAGGGAAACGACTCCGTACACGTCGCCCGGGCTCGTCTTGACCATGTTGTGGTCGATGGAGAAGACGGTCTGGAGCGCATAGAGCGGGCTCGTCCCGATGTCTCCGAACACGACGCCCAGCGCGCCAAGAGCCAGACCCCACCCTGAATTTCTCGCACGCGCGAGGCTGTCGTCCACAAGACAAGGATCGTGCAATCACGCCCGCCGCAGGGGTAAGACCGTGCCTCCAACCCGTTAGGAATGCATCAAGGCGCGTGCGGCGCACAGCTCGGCAACCAGCGGGCGCGGTAGACGGTCGCCAAGCATGGGGTTGCAGGCGCAGGATGAGACCGTGGAAACCTGGGACGCCCTGCGGGCACGACGAAATGTTCGGCAGTTCACTGAGCAGCCAGTCCCTGACGAGGCGCTCGACCGCATTCTCGAGGCTGGGCGGCGTGCCCCGTCGGCTGGCAACTGGCAGCCCTGGGACTTCGTGCTCGTCACGGACAGGGCGCGGCTGGTCGAGCTGGCGAAGGTCTGGCAGGGCGCGCGCCATGTCGCCGGCGCGGCGGCCGCGATCGCGATCGTCGCGCCAGAGCCGAAGGACGATCGGCAGTCCGAACTGCTCCAGTACGACCTTGGCCAGGCCACGTATGCGATGACCGTCGCCGCGGCCGACCTGGGTATCGGCACGGGCCATGCCGCGGCGACGGACCAGGACCAGGCCAGGACCGTTCTGGGCTTCCCCGAGGGGCGATTCCTGGCCTACCTGCTCTCCGTCGGTTATCCGTCGGACAAGCCGTTGGCYGTCATCAACCGGCTCAACCGACGCCCCTTCGACGAGGTTGTCCACCGCGGAGTGTGGTGACCAGCGCGACGCCGCCACGGGACCGGCGTCATAGTCGAGCATGGGGCGGAGCAGTGCCTAGCGTGAACGTCAGGCCTGCCCGAAGCAGCGCCAGGTCGCTTGCGCGCGAACACGGCGGGGTAGCGTCGCGGCATGTCGTTGGCTATCGCGGTGCCCTGTGCCGTGGCGTCAGCACTCGCGTACGGCACGGCGACGGCGGTCCAGCACCGGGCGGCCCACCGCGACACCGGACGCGCCGACGCGCGCGACCTCCGGCGCCTCGCGCGCGACCCGCGGTGGCTGGCCTCGGTGGGCGGTGACGCGCTCGGGCTGGTCCTGCAGGTCGTCGCCCTCGCGACCGGACCCGTCCTCCTGGTCCAGCCGCTGCTCGTCCTCGCGGTCCCCGTGGCGCTCCCGGTGGGGCGCCTGCTCGGCGGCCCCGCGCCGGGCTGGCGGGACTATGCCGCGTGCGTCGGAATCCTCGGATCGCTGGCGGTCTTCTTCGCCCTCGTCGGCGACCCCGGCCACGCCGCACCGCTTCCGACCACGTCCGCGGTTTGGGCCCTGGCGGTCGCGGCCGTCGTCGGCGCCGGCGTGCTACTCGCGGTGAACACAGCGACCCGGACCGTGCGAGCTGCCGCGTATGGCGCGGTGGCCGGTGCCTGGTTCGGCCTCGTCGGGGTGCTGCTCGATTCCGTGGCCACCACCTGGTCGCGGTCCGGCCTGGCGGGGATGACCCACCCCGCCGGCTGGGTCCCACTCGCCTGCCTGCTGCTGGTCGGGGCGGCCGCGCTGTTGCTGACCCAGTTCTCCTTCCAGGTGGGTTCGCTGGCGGCGAGCTTCCCGGCCAACGAGGCAACGGCTCCCGTGGTCGCCGTGGTCCTCGGGGCAGCCCTGCTCCATGAGCGGCTACCCACGTCGCCAGGGCACGTCGCGGCATACCTGCTGTGTCTTGCGGTGGTGGCCGGCGGCGCAACTCAGCTCGCGCGCGGTTTGTCCGCAGACTGACTGCGGCACATCGCCATACCGCGATCTCCATCTCGACGCCGGTGGTCGTGGCCCGTGGTGAACCAGTGCCCGCGACCCGCAACAGGTCGCCCGACGGTCGCGCGATGCTCACGGCTGGGGCATGGCCGCGGCCAAGGAGATGGTCAGGGTGTTGGCGGCCCCGAGTGGTTTGTGCCCGTCCGCGATGGGTACGTTCGAGGTGCCCTGCGCACGTCCCCCGAGGGGCCGCCCTCTCACCTGCAGAACGAGGCTCAGCATGTCCAAGCACGACGAGCGTGACTACTCCGAGGCCGACCTGGAGGTCAGGGGCCAGGAGGACCACGCAGCCGGCCCCACCGCGGTGGCGGTGTCGATGAAGCGGGCCCTCGACCACATGGGTGTGAAGCGGACCGCCCAGACCCTCCTCAAGCTCAACCAGGCCGAGGGCTTCGACTGCATGAGCTGTGCGTGGCCGGACCCCGACCCGGGCCACCGCCACACGGCGGAGTTCTGCGAGAACGGCGCCAAGGCCGTCGCGGAGGAGGCGACCCGCGACCGGGCCACTCCGGAGTTCTTCGCCCAGCACAGCATCGCCGAGCTCGACGCCCACACCGAGCACTGGCTCGGCCAGCAGGGCCGCATCACCCACCCCATGGTCAAGCGGCCGGGAGGAACGCACTACGAGCCGATCGAGTGGGACGAGGCCTTCGACCTGATCGGGGCCGAGCTGCGCTCGCTCGCCAGTCCCGACGAGGCGACGTTCTACACCTCCGGGCGGGCCTCCAACGAGGCTGCGTTCGCCTACCAGCTGTTCGTCCGCGCGTTCGGCACCAACAACCTGCCCGACTGCTCGAACATGTGCCACGAGTCGACGAGCATCGCCCTGCAGGAGTCCATCGGCATCGGCAAGGCCAGCGTCACGCTCGACGACGTCCACACCGCCTCCGTCATCGTCATCGCCGGCCAGAACCCCGGGACCAACCACCCGCGCATGCTCTCGGCCCTCGAGATCGCCAAGCAGAACGGCGCGAAGATCATCTCGATCAACCCGCTGCGCGAGGCCGGGCTGGTCAGGTTCAAGAATCCGCAGAAACCCAAGGGCGTCATCGGGCACGGCACGGCCATGGCCGACCTGCACCTGCCGGTGAAGGTCAACGGCGACCTGGCCCTCTTCCAGGCGATCGGCTCGCTCCTGGTCGAGTGGGATGCGCTCGACCACGAGTTCATCGACGCCCACTCCACGGGCTTCGAGCAGTGGCGCGACCACGTCCGCGCCGTCGACTGGGACCAGGTCGTCGAGGTGACCGGGCTGTCCCGCGAGCTGATCACCCAGGCCGCCGAGATGCTGCGCGGCTCAACGCGCACCGTCTACTGCTGGGCGATGGGCCTGACACAGCACCGCAACGGGGTCGCGACCATCAAGGAGGTCGTCAACCTCGCCCTGGCGCAGGGCAACATCGGCCGCGAGGGCGCCGGCCTGCTGCCGGTGCGCGGCCACTCCAACGTCCAGGGCGACCGCACGATGGGCATCTGGGAGCGACCGCCGGCTGCCTTCCTCGACGCCCTCCAGAAGGAGTTCGGCTTCGACCCGCCACGTGAGCACGGCCTGGACGTCGTCGACTCCCTGCGCGGCATGCGCGATGGGAAGGTCCACTTCTTCATGGGCCTCGGAGGCAACTTCGTCCAGGCGGTCTCAGACACCGACATCGCGATCCCGGCCATGCGCAAGGTCCGCATGACGGTGCAGGTGTCCACGAAGATCAACCGCTCGCACCTCGTCTGCGGGGAGACCGCGCTGATCCTGCCGACCAAGGGCCGCACCGAGAAGGACATCCAGGCAAGTGGCGCCCAGTGGATCTCAGTCGAGGACTCCACGTGCTCCGTACACGCCTCCCGCGGCCCGCTGGAGCCGGCCAGCCCCCTACTCAAGTCCGAGGTCGACATCATCACCAGCATCGCCGAGGCGACGCTCGGGGACCGCTACGGCCTGCAGTGGAAGGCGATGCGTGACGACTACCGCGTCATCCGTCACCACATCGCCAAGGTCGTCCCCGGGTGCGAGGACTACGAGGTCAACGTCCGCAAGCCCGGCGGCATGATCATGCCGCACCCGCCGCGCGACACCCGGAGCTTCGACACCAAGTCCGGCAAGGCCGAGTTCGTCGCCTCCCCCGTCGAGGTCGTCCACGTCCCCGAGGGTCACGTGCTGCTCCAGACCCTGCGCAGCCACGACCAGTACAACACCACGATCTACGGCCTCAGCGACCGTTACCGCGGCATCGAGGGAGGCCGCAAGGTGGTCTTCGTGCACCCCGACGACATCACGGCGTTCGGGCTCAAGGACGGCGACCTCGTCGACATCACCACCCGCTGGGCCGGTGACGACATCGTCCGCCGCGTCCGAGGGTTCCGCGTGGTCAGCTATGACACCCCGCGCGGATCGGCGGCCGCCTACTACCCCGAGACCAACCCGCTGGTGCCGCTGGACTCCACAGCCATCGGGAGCAACACCCCGACTTCCAAGTCGGTGGTGGTGTCCCTGACGCCAGCCGCCGGGCCCAGCGCCGTGAACGGCACCACGCCGGCGGAGACCGCTGGCACCTCCCAGAACCCCACGGGTTCGGACTGGGACCACAAGAAGACCCCGGAACCCAAGCACCTGTCCTGAGCAACAGCCGGGGATGGTGTCGACCGCGAGGGTCGGGTGCAGGATGGCAGGGTGAAGCTCACGCTCGACCTGCATGACATCTACAACCGCGGCGCGGACATCGACCGCGCCTTGCGTGCCGTCATGGACGAAGCCGTGGCGAAGAAGGCTCCCCTGGTGGAGATCATCCCGGGCAAGGGGTCTGGGGCGCTGAAGAAGCGGGTGCTGCGCTTCCTCGACCAGAAGGAGAACCGCGCCCTCTATCACCGGGTCGAGAAGGACGTGGACAACCACGGCCGGATCTTCGTGCACTTCAGGTGGAAGGGCCCGGCCCGACGCCGATGAGCAGTCGGCTGGCCAACCTGACCCTGTTGGTCGCGGTCCCGCTGGCGGTCGCAACCGGGTTCACGATGTTCCTGCTGGGCGGTGGGCCGGTCTGGCCGGTCGCCATCATCCACGGGGTCGTCGCACTCCTGGTGATAGTGCTCGTGCCGTGGAAGTCGATGGTCGTCCGACGAGGGCTGCGGCGGCCCGGGCGCCGTGGGCGGATCACGTCATTGCTCCTGGGGTTCGGCGTTCTCCTGGCCCTGATCACGGGAGTCGCGCACGTAGTGGGCGTGTTGTTCGCCAACTCGCCCGTGACGACCATGCAGGTGCACGTGGGTGCCGGCGTCTTGGGCGGGCTCCTGACGGTTGCTCACGCGCGCCAGCGCCGGGTCCGCCCGCGCCGGACTGATCTGTCACGTCGCTCCTTCGTGCGACTGACGCTGCTGACCTCCGTGGCGGCCGCGTTCGAGGCGAGCGTCCAGGCGACCGGCGCGCTCACGGCGCAGCCCGGCATACGTCGGCCGACCGGGTCGTTCCAGCTCACGTCGTCCGCGGTCACCGCGATCCCTGCCACGTCGTGGCTGTTCGACCAGGTGCCCGCCGTCGACTCAGCGCGCTGGCGGTTGACCGTGGCGACGGGCGGCTCGTCGCGCGACTGGTCACTGGCCGAGCTCGCCCAGTGGGACGACCGGCAGGTGGCGGTCCTGGACTGCACGGGCGGGTGGTGGACCGAGCAGGAGTGGTCGGGGGTGCGCCTGAGCAGACTGCTGCCACCGGAGGCGAAGGGAACCGTCGAGGTGATCAGCGCGACGGGATACTCCCGACGGCTTCCGTTGACCGACAACCTGCTGCTGGCGACCGGGATCAGCGGCGACCATCTCTTGCCAGCCCACGGGGCGCCGGCTCGTTTGGTGGTCCCTGGTCGCCGCGGCTTCCATTGGGTCAAGTGGGTCGTTCGGATCAACCACGACGACCGCCCATGGTGGGCCGAGCCACCTCTACCGCTGCACTGAGGCGGCCCGCCCTTGGTCAACCTGCCGGGGTCAAGGACCCTGATGGCGAAGCAGGCTGATGAACCGGTCGGCGTCGCCTGCGCGGGGGATGTTGTTGAACATCACGTACGGCGAGGGCCGGCCCTCGACCAGATCGCGCAGCCGGCGCAGCTCGTCATCGGTATGGACGTGCCGCCAGCCCGTGGTCCCATGCAGCCGGTAGTAGGTCTGCTGGGGCGTCACCGTCTCGCTCTGCATCGGGTCGACGACGTGAACCAGGTCCAGCTCGGCGCACAGCTCGATGAGCAAGTTCGTCGGCCACTCACCCCGCGGCTCCCAGAGCATCCGCCCCGCTGGCCGCTCGACCTGCCCCATGAAGGTCCGCAACCGGGCGACGTTCTCGGTCGTCGGGCGGAAGCTCTTGGGGCACTGCAGCAGCACGGCGGTGGCTCGCAGGATCCGGGCGCACTCGAGGGTGCGCTGCCAGCCCGCGAGCACCTGGGGCGTGGTCCGGAAGCCGCCGACCTGACCGTGGGCGCCGTCCGGCAGAGGCTTCTTGAGTCGTCGGTAGGTGGGGCTGTTGGACTCGTGGGTCACGACCTGCCATGCCTTGATGGTGAACTCGAAGCTGGCCGGTACCTGGCTCCGCCAGCGCGCCAGCACGGCGTCCGCTGGCGGTTCGTAGAACGTGCTCTGCACCTCGACCACGGGGAAGCGACGCGCATACGACGACTGGGAGATCGTCCACCCACACAGTCCAACTCGAACGTCCACGCTGTTACCGGTTCCGGTCGAAGTGGCCGAACGGCGGGCGCAATGGGTTACACGGAGGCATGCGTCCGAGTATCCGTGATCGCAACACGGTGCGGCGTCGCCACCGTCGCGAGTGTGGCATTCCGCAACTAATGCTGGTCGACGGAAACGGGCTGCTCGGTGGCCCGACCGTGGTACCCAGGTTCGCGGGGGCTCGCCGGGTGCTCGGAACAGCTATCTTGGCGATGTGCGAGCGGCGAGAGACATCGTGCAAGACCTGGGCCAGCCGTTCCTTGTCGAGGCCACTGGCAGGGACCAGCGCAGCGACCCTGTGCTGCCGACGACGGGTGGCCCCGCTGGCAACGCCATCTTGACCGCTTGGACCGGGTTGGTCCTACTCGCGCTGTTCGTGGGGGAGCTGATCACCCTCGTCGACGTCCGAGGGCTCATCTCCTGGCACGTCGCCATCGGTGCCATCCTGGTGCCGCCCGCCTTGATGAAGACGGCCAGCACGGGTTGGCGCTTCGTGGGCTACTACGCGGGTCGCGAGCCGTACCGGGTCGCGGGGCCTCCGCCCACCGTGCTGCGCTGGCTAGGCCCCCTGGTCGTGGCGTCCACCCTCGCGCTGCTGGGTTCGGGCATCGTGCTCGTCCTGCTCGGCGAGGAGAGCGGTCGGCGGCGCATTCTGTCTGTCCTCGGCTTCGGCATCAGCTGGGTCAGCGTGCACCAGGGGGTGTTCGCAGTGTGGTGCGTGGCTACCGGGTTGCACCTGTTGGGTCGCATCGTCCCCGCCGTGAAGTTGACGGTCCGTCGGGGTGGTGCAGCGCGGGTTCCGGGGGCGCTCGTACGGATGCTGCTCCTCGTGGCGGCAACGGGCGCTGCCGTCGTCCTGGCTGTGGTGCTCGTCAGGAATGACACCTCGTGGCACCAGGATCGGATTGGTCCGGACCACGCGCGCCCACCGGGAGCCGCGGCTCCCCGAGGCTGAGCGGTTGCGGCGACGGGGCCTGACCGGAATCGATCTGAGGATGCCCTGATTGTCCCTTGCCCGACCCGCGTCAAAGGGGAAAGGTGAGCGGTGACGGCAGCGCCGTCGGGGCGCTGCCCCGATCAAGGGAGCACGTCGTGTACGCACGCACCACAACGATCCAAGCGGACCGCTCCAAGGTCGAGGACGGGATCGCCCACGTCCGGGACAAGGTCTTCCCCGCCGTCACGGCCATGGACGGCTGTGCCGGAATGTCGCTGCTCGTCGACCGCGAATCGGGTCGCTCCATCGCCACGACCTCGTGGGAGTCGGAGGACGCGATGCGGGCCAGCGCCGAACAGGTGAAGCCCCTGCGAACCGACGCGGAGCAGACCCTTGGAGCGACGTCCAGCGAGGTCGGGACCTGGGAGGTCGCCGTAATGCACCGCGACCACGCCAGCCCTGATGGGGCATGCGCTCGCGTCACGTGGCTCAGTAGCGACCAAGGACTGGCCGACCTGGCCGCCGACGTCTACAGGACGCTCATCCTTCCCACGCTGCAGGATTGGGACGGCTTCTGCAGCGCGAACCTGATGATCAGCCGGGATACCGGTCGCATCGTCGGCACGGTGACCTTCGAGACGCGAGAGCAGCTCGAGGCGACGCGCGAGGCGGCCAAGGACCTACGGCAACAGGCCAGCGCACGAATGAACGCCGTGGTCGACGATGTGGCCGAGATGGAGGTGGCGATGGCACACCTGCACGTGCCCGAGCTCGTCTGACCTCTCGAGGGCATCACACGGGCGCGCGCCGTCGAGTCACCATGCTGGTCACTCGACGGCGCGCACTCTGGTAGCGCTCTTTTTGCAAGTAGTCGGGCCGCGACCGTCCGCGTCCATCGAGGTCCACGGATCGGCGCTATCGAAAACAATGTTCTCTTCAGGGCCTCCGGCCGCTTCGACGGGGCCCTGCTCGACGGCTCATGCCACACCGCTGCGCGGTGGACGGGGATCAGCGGGGCAGAGGGTTCGGGCCGGTCGCGGTCACGAGCCGCTGTGGCACCCAGTCATCGACGTGATGGAACCCGTCTTCGAACGGGCCAGCGTCGAGCTCGACGGACGCCCTCAGTGAGAGTCGGTAGAACTTCACGTGGGTGAAGTCCTCGAACAAGATGTAGACGGGGTCGGGTGTGCTGTTCGGGCCCTGGAACTGCTGTCCCGTCAGAACGGGCTTGTGGGCTTCGACGAACGGTTCGAAGGTGTCCCCGATGACGACGCCGAGGTGCTCCAGTCCCATCTTGTAGACGCGCTGGTGCACGGGTGGGATGAGTTCGATGAGCGGCACGACCTTGCCATCGAGGACCTCGAGCGGCTCAGCTGGCACGATCAAGGAGATCGGGCGCCCGTTCCAGATGTTCTCGCGATTGGCGGCCGCGTGGCGTTCGAGCAGGGTCCGCACGTGCACGTACTGGTCCCATTCCGGCACGCGGACGGCGAGGTGGCTGAGGGGGTACGGGCGGATGTCGATGCCGCGGTCGAGGAGGCGGGACTGCTGCTGCGCGGCGAAGGCCCGATAGTCCCCGATGATGTCGCTCACCGGATCGGCCATCGCAGCCTCCTCTCGGCCTCATCGTAAGACGCGTTGTGGGGTGGACGCACCAGGCCGCCCCGCCCACTGTCCGGACAGGCCGCGACACGTGAGTGCGCTCTTGTGTGGCCCGTGCCGCCGACCGCATTGCGCATCGTCAGAGGTAGCTGTCCGGCACGGGGCCCAACACCTCCATGTGGTGCCTGGCCGCGATTCCGTCTAGGGCGGAGGGTGTGGCGGTTCCAGACTCCTCGGCGGCAGACAGCTCCTCGAAGAAGCCGACCATCGCGGCTGGCGTGAAGAGGTTGAGCTTCTTCCCGGGGCCCTCGGAAGACACCCTGAACGTGTGCGGCACGTTGCGGGGAACGTAGACGAAGGCGCCCTGAGGGCATCGGTGCTGTTCGTCGTCCAGGAACATCAAATACTCGCCCTCGAGGACGTAGAAGGCCTCCGCCGCGTCACGATGGCGATGCAGAGGAGGGCCGAAGCCAGGCGGCTCATTCTGAGTCTGCAACACGGTCAGGTCGCCCGACGTGTGGTCGCCTGCGAGCACGACGGCTTGGAAGTTGCCCAGGTCCAGGAGGCGGCCCTGACCCGGAAGAACGACGAATCCTTGGTCCATGTGCCAGAGTTGCGGGAGTGGGGGCCTGACAGCAATAGCCGAGACGAAACAGAGCAGCGACAGCGTCTTTGGCGCCGCGTTGACTTGCCGATCATCGGTGCGGTCGCGACTGCCCGTACCTGACTCAAGCTTCGACGTGCGGGCGCCCCTCGCGGCGGTGCTGCCATCCATGGTCAAAGGGTGGCGCCGCACCCACGACACGACCCCGGGCCGGGTCAGTTGGTGAGTTCGAGCCAGGCGTCGTCCGGTGCGTAGTCCACGTCGGTGACCAGCCCGTTCTCGGCCACCGACGCGTAGGCGTAGTAGCCCGTCGAGGCCGGGAAGACGCAGGGTTTGGATGCCCCCGACAAGAAGAAGATGCTCACATCTCGCGGCGGTTCACTCGCGTTCTCGCTGGGGTGGGCGAAGTCGAAAGGTATGCCGTACGGCCCGCCGACCCGCTCTTCGGTGACGCCGGTGGTCAGGTTCTTGACCCACACCCGCAGCTGCCCGGGTTTCGGGGCGTCGGTGTTGATCCCGATCTGGCAGTCGGCGGCTCCATCACGATCGGTGTCGAAGACGAGTCCGTGCTCGATGACGCGGCTCGCGGGGTCAAGTGTCGATGCCAACTGGGGTCTCTCTCGGAGCTTGATGCCCCAAGACAGCGAATGCGATGGGTCCCCGGAGTTGACCTCGCGGATGTCGATCCCACCGTAGGTGGTATCTGCTGCATCGATCTGCGACTGCCTCGCAGTGACCCGTCTGAGGGTGTCCGGGCGAAGCGGAGTCCAGTGCCTCGCCAGCGGATCCCCTGTTGTCCGGGGGGTCGGGTCGTGGGCCCCTGACGGATACCCCGTGGGCTGGGGGGATGGATCCTTGGCCGGCTGCGGAGCAGTGCGATCGAACCCGGCCATGAAAGACGTTCCGAGCGTGGCCAGGACGATGAACACGGCGGCCGCAACAGCGGTGAGCACGGTGCGCGTCCGGTGTCGCTGTGCTCCACGCCGCTCGATGACCGAGAAGTCGGGCGGCTGTGCCGCCTGAGCCGCAGCGTTGGACATGTCGGAGTTCAGGAGCCGGTCGAGGTCAGGCATGGGTCTCATCCTCCTGACGGGGGTCCGGAAGGTCGGCAAGCTTCAGGGCGAGGGCAGCCCTTCCCCGGCGCAGCCGGGTCTTCACCGTGCCGACGGGGACGCCGGTCGCCTCGGCGACCGCATGCACCGGCAGGTCGGCCAGGTAGTGCAGCGCGATTGCCTCCCTCTGGCTGGCGGGCAACGTCCGCAGCGCAGCCATGAGCGCCAACCGGTCGTCCTCGAGCATCGGGTGTCGCGCGACCTGCGCGTGCTCGCGCTCGCCGAGCAGCCTGCGTCGGCGCGCACGGGTGCGGCTGACGTTGACGGCGACCGTGCGCAGCCACGCCTCCGGGTTATCCAGCCGGGCAAAGGTGCGTCGGTGCTGCACCGCGCGTGCGAAGGCCTCCGCCACAACCTCCTCTGCCTCCGTGAGGTCGCGGCACACGCCATACAACTGGCCCACCAGGCGCCTGTATGACGCCTCGAACACCACGCGGACCGGGTCGGACTCACTGTGGACGTCGTGGGCCACGAGTGATTCCCCCTGTCTCGCACTCATGCTGGCTCTACCCCTCAATGCGAATCGAGTCGAGGGCGGCCTTCAGGTCGGCCTGGTCGGTGGCGGACATGCGGGGACTCGTCGCGACCAGGAACACCTGACGCCTCGCGTGCACGTCGACGACGTAGACGCTCACGTGTTGGTCGGGAAGGAGCACGAAGTACTTGTCGGCGGGTGTGCTCTTCCAGACCTGGAGACCCAAGACGTCGTCCTCGGCCAGGCGACACGTCGCCAGGTCAAGGCTCGCCGGGACCTCGAGGTCGATCCGGGTTGCGGGGTAGCCCGCCAAAGTGCCGGCCACTGGGCTGGTCTTGTTCGGGCCGGGCTGCTCGAGCAGTGCCGTGACGAGGTCTTCCACGCGGGACCCGACGGCCATGGGGGCGCCCTCCCCCCGACACGCGTCGGTGAAGATCTCGTCGACCACGACGGCATAGAACCCGAACTCGTTGTCCTGGTCGGAGTGCTTGCTGAAGATGTGGCCGTACTGCACCGCCCAGCCCGCCCGGAACGTCACCGTGTAGTCCGCCAGGGACCACGCGGAGGCCGGAATCCGGTAGGTCCCTGACTCGATCGCCAGGTGCGCAACGGAGGATCGGCCGCTCGTCGTGGTGTCGCTGGCCCACGTCGGAATCACGGGCTGCGGAGCCATGTCAGTGGCATCCCCCGCGCACCCTGTCGGAGCCCCCACCACCAACAGCCCAGCCGCCACGACCCGGTGAGGTGCCGGGCTCATCATCCCCCGCACGAACCTGCCCTTCATAACCACACGACCCACGAGCGGCCGGAAAGGTTTCACACCAGCGACGATCCCACCCCGCTCGCCTCCACCGGAAGTACGTCGTTCGGCCGCGAGGAAGACAGYCGTACCGCCGCCTGAGCGCCGGTCACGATGTGATCTGGGAAGTCACGCCTCCAAGGTGTCAGCACCAACCAAGACACAGGAGGACACCATGCCCGGTGCAAGCAAGATGACGACCCCGGTGGCCGTCGATCTTCCCCAGATCCAGGGTCGGTACGCCGAGCGC
>NZ_JBFUCW010000028.1:0-46512 GCF_056405035.1 Pedococcus sp. P2_A3
GCGCGGCGGCGAGGGAGTGGTTGCGCGCTACGACGCGGAGCGGGGGTTCGGGTTCATCACCCCGGACGCGGGAGGCGCGGACCTGTTCGTGCACGTGTCGGTCCTCAGGGGCGCCGAGGCGCTGTACCAGGGCGATCGGGTCCGGTACCAGGTGCGGCAGAGCGATCGAGGACCACAGGCCGACCGCGTTGAACGGATTTGAGCGGAAAGACAGTCCAGGCGCAGCTAGTGCTTGTCGTGTCCCGATCCGCCGCACGCTCATGCCGCGATCCGCTCTTGCGGATGGAACATCGTGTGTAGGCTCAGCGTCCGGCCGGGAGGGGACTAAGCCCATGGAGCGGCTGGCGGGGCCATGGGTCGCCCTGGCGACGGGCGTGATTGCAGCCGCGATTTGGGCCCTGGACGGGCTCATAGCGGCCACCAGCGATGCGCCTTCCTTGGACGCACTCTTGATCGCGATGGTGCTGCGCCTGACCGGCGTGACGTCCGGCATCACAGTCAACGTCGTAGTTGGGCTCTTGATCGCCCGACGCAAGGACGGAGCCGGCGTGGGGAGGACCAAGGCCGGTGAGATCTGGAGTCTTCCCTACGGGCTTCTTCTGCTGGGGCTGGGGACTCGATCGATGCTCTACGGGCTCACTGTCGCCCGGCGACTGGTTGTTGCTCGGTCTGTCCTCGTTCGGGGGCGGGTGACCTCATCCTCTATCCCCCGACTTTCCCGAAGGCCCGCACCTCAAGGCTCGCGACTGAGGTACCGCACCGGCTTCCCGAGCGACTCGGCATACGCAATCTCGCGTCGGGTTGACTCACCCACGTAGCCGTCCGGATCCACGACGTACACCTCGTCGGCCATGCGGATCTTCTGGAAGTGCAGGGCGCTGAGCCGCTCCATCAAGTCCGACCTGTCCGCAGACCGGTCGTCGGCCGGCCGGTCGGGGAGGCCGAACATCCCGAGGCTGATCACGACGCAACCGTCCAGCGTGAGCCGCCGATTCACTTCGGCGAACTCAGCCTCGAACCTGGTCGAGCCGCAGAGCGTGACGACCTTCGCATCATCGGCCGACCTCGGCGTCTGCTGGTCCTCCATGAGGTTCATGATCGCTGAGCCTCTGGCCCGGTCCGCGACCACCACGCCGTCGACCCCCTGCCTGGGGTCGTCCGTCAGGCCGCGTCTGCGCTGGCCACCGCGGCTACCGGTTCGTGGGCTGGCAGGCTGGGCAGGTGATCCTTCCCGCAGTGCGCGACCCACGGTTGGTCACGGTGCGCCGTGGGGGAACCCTCACGGATGCGGATCACCAGCTCTTGGCCCAGTGGGCCGCCACCTGCGCCGAGCACGTGCTCCCCCTCTTCGAGCAGGTGGCGCCGTCGGATGGTCGCCCGCGGGAGGCGATCGACGCGGCGCGGGCGTGGGCCCGCGGGGAGATGCCGATGATTCGCGCCAGGTCCCTCGGCGGACACGCCATGGGGGCAGCACGACACCTGCGCGGCGCCGCTCGGTTTGCCGCCTACGCCGCGGGCCAGGCCGCCTGTGTGGGACACGTGGCGGAGCACGACCTCGGGGCGGCTGCCTACGCAATCAAGGCGACTCAGGCAGCCAACCCTGACGATCTCGGCGCGAGACGACGTGAACGCGACTGGCAGCGCGACCAGCTCCCCGAGGAGGTCCGAGCGCTCGTGGTGGAGGACCAGGAGCGCCGCAACGCCATCTGTTGGCACGTCTTCGACTGACGGGGCCACGCGCTGGGGCGGCCGTGCGCCGTGCACCGCTTCAGCCGGATGTAGCGAGGCGATCCACGAGGTCGAGGAGGAGGTCCGCGACGCGGTCGGGTTCGGCGAGGTGGGCCAGGTGGTGCCCGGCCTCGCGGCAGACCACCCAGCCGGCGTCCTCCGCGAAGGTGAGCTCCTCGGCATACGTGTCGCCGAAGCCGAGGTATGCCGCGGGCCGCGCCTCCCAGCCGGACGGCACCGGGAGCGGCGTCGTGAAGTAGGCGGGCGCCAGCCGGGGCGCCGTACGGGTCACGCGGTCGAGCCAGTCGTCGTCGGAGAAGAGGGTCGCGACGTCGGACCGCTCCCACCACGACGGCCAGGGCGGGAGCAGGCCGTCCGTCAGCGGGAGCGTCCGGATGAACTCGGCGAACGACGCGGGCGCGAGGAGGGTCTCGGCGACCCCGGGAGGCGGCAGCGCCGCGTCCAGGTAGACGACGGGCAAGCCGAGCGTCGCGGCGAGGGTCGGCGCGTAGTAGCCGGCGTTGCTGTGCGCCACGAGGTGGGTCGCTGCGTGGTCACGGACCGCCGCGGTGAAGGACTCGAGCACCCGGGCAGGCGTCACCGCGCCTGACGGCAGCGGAGCAACGGTGGCGGGCACCTCCCGGCCCACCAGCGACGAGACCAAGGGCTGGTAGGCGAGCGGCCCGAGCAGCGGGCTCGGAAGGACGACGACGCGCGGGGACCGGTCTGCCTGCGGCGATGGGACGGCAGCCATGGTCACCTCTCGACGCTAGCGCTGGCGGTCAGGAAATCCGCGCGAAACACTGCCTTGGTCTACTGACCCTTGCCCGAGCACGCCGAGGAGGCCGCGATGCACCTGTCCCCCGCGGACACCGAGAAGCTCTTGCTGTCGGTTGCCGGCATGGTCGCCCGGGACCGCCTGTCGCGTGGGGTGCGTCTCAACCACCCCGAGTCGGTCGCCCTCCTGTCCACCTGGGTGATCGAGCGAGCCAGGGAGGGCGCGCTGGTGGCCGACCTGATGGAGCAAGGCCGGACCGTCCTCACCCGCGACCAGGTCATGGACGGCGTGCCCGAGATGATCGCCGACGTGCAGGTCGAGGCGACCTTCCCCGACGGCCGCAAGCTCGTCACCCTCCACCACCCGATCGCCTGAGAGGACTGAACCCGTTGAGCAGCAACAGCTCCGGCCCCGGCGCGATCAGGGTCAGGCCCGGCACCGTCAGGATCAACGCCGACCGCACCGACGCCGAGCGGCTCACCCTCGTCATCGTCAACACCGGTGACCGCCCGGTGCAGATCGGCTCCCACCTGCACCTGCCCGACAGCAACACCGCCCTCGACTTCGACCGCACGGCCGCCCACGGCTTCCGACTCGACATCCCGAGCGGCACGTCGGTGCGGTTCGAGCCGGGTGTGAGCCGCGAGGTCGACGCCGTGGCGTTCCGGGGACGGCGCCGGATCCCCGGCCTCCAGCTGTCGGCGACGACGGGACGCACGACGGAAGGCGACCTCGATGGCTGACCTCGACCGCGAGCGCTACGCCGCGATCTACGGCCCCACGACCGGTGACCAGGTGCGGCTCGGCGACACCGACCTGTGGATCGAGGTCGAGGACGACCTCACCTTCGGCGGCGAGGAGGCCGTCTTCGGCGGCGGCAAGTCGATCCGCGAGTCGATGGCCCAGGGCACCCGCACCAGCGCGGACGGCGCCCTCGACACCGTGGTCACCAACGCGATCGTGCTCGACCACTGGGGCGTCGTGCGCGCCGACGTGGGCATCCGCGCCGGCCGGATCGTGGCCCTCGGCCGCAGCGGCAACCCCGACGTCGCCGACGGCGTCCACGCCGACCTCGAGATCGGCCCCGGCACCGACGTCATCTCCGGGGAGGGGCGCATCCTGACGGCGGGTGGGGTCGACCTGCACGTGCACTTCCTCTCGACCAGCCAGGTCCACGAGGCCCTCGCCGCCGGCATGACCACCCTCGGCGGTGGCGGCACCGGCCCGTCCGAGGGGTCCAAGGCGACCACCGTCACCCCCGGCCCCTGGCACCTCCAGTCGGTCCTTCGCGGGCTCGACCACCTCCCCGTGAACCTCCTGCTCATGGGCAAGGGCAACACCGTCAGCGCCGAAGGGTTGCGCGAGCAGGCGCTCGCCGGCGCGGCGGCATACAAGGTGCACGAGGACTGGGGCAGCACCCCGGCCGCGATCGACGCAGCCCTGCGCGCGGCAGGGGAGTTCGGGCTCCAGGTCGCCCTGCACAGCGACAGCCTCAACGAGGCGGGGTTCGTCGACTCGACCCTGCGGGCGATCGGCGGCCGCAGCATCCACGCCTTCCACACCGAGGGCGCCGGCGGCGGCCACGCCCCCGACATCATCACCATCGCCGGCCAGGCCAACGTGCTGCCCGGCTCGACGAACCCAACCCTCCCCCACACCGTCAACACCGTGGCCGAGCACCTCGACATGCTGATGGTCTGCCACCACCTCAACCCGGCGGTGCCCGAGGACCTCGCGTTCGCCGAGAGCCGGATCCGGGCGACGACGATCGCGGCCGAGGACCTCCTCCATGACCTCGGCGCCCTCTCGATGACGAGCAGCGACGCCCAGGCGATGGGCCGCATCGGCGAGGTGGTCACCCGCACCTGGCAGGTCGCCCACGTGATGAAGGCCCGGCTCGGTGCGCTCGGCGGCACCCTGCCGGCTGACAACGAGCGGGCCCGCCGCTACGTCGCCAAGTACACGATCAACCCCGCCATCGCCCACGGCATCGACCACGAGGTGGGCTCGGTCGAACCGGGCAAGCTCGCCGACCTCGTGCTGTGGGACCCGAAGTTCTTCGGGTGGCGCCCCGACGTCGTGATCAAGGGAGGCGCCATCGTGTATGCCGCGATCGGCGACCCGAACGCGTCGATCCCCACCCCGCAGCCGGTGCTCATGCGCCCCGCGCTCGTCGGTGAGGGTGGCGCCGGCGCCGACCACGCCCTGACCTTCGTCGCGCCGATCGCGCTCGACGACGGGCTCGCGGACCGTCTGGGCCTCCGGCGCACCCTTGTCGGGGTGCGCCCGACCCGCGACGTGACCAAGGCCGACATGGTGAACAACGACGCCCTGCCGGCGATCGAGGTCGATCCCGAGTCGTTTGAGATCCGCATCGACGGTGAGCCAGTCGAACCTTCACCGGCCATCGAGCTCCCACTCGCGCAACGTTATTCGTTGTTCTGACCTGAGACCTGACACGAGGCCGACCATGCTCCCGCACCCCGAGTTCGCCTCCATGCTGCTGGCCGACGGACGACTGCCGGTCGGGAGCCACACCCAGTCCTCGGGTCTGGAGCCGGCCCTCCTCGGCGGGCTCGAGCCGCGCGACGTGCCAGCCCTGGTGTCCACCCGGCTGCGGACCGTCGTCGTGGTCGACGCCGCGACCGCAGTGGTCGCTCGGCACCTCACCCTGGCCGGCCTCCCCCTCGACGACGTCCAGCTCGCCTGGGCGGCGCGCACCCCCAGCGAGGTGGTGCGGGCGGCCTCGGTCGCGGTGGGGCGTGGGCAGCGGCGGCTGGCCCAGCGGCTCTGGCCCGGCAGTGCAGCCGCGTCGGCCCTCGCCCCGATCCCCGCACCCGCCCGCCCCGTCGCCGTCGGCGCGATGGCCGCCGCCGCCGGGCTGGACGGGGCGCGCACCGCCCGCCTCGTGGCCTACGACGACGTCCAGTCCCTCTGCGCCGCGGCCCTCAAGCTCTGTCCGCTCGACCCGGTCGAGACCACCGAGTGGCTGCTGCACGCCGGCCCGGAGATCGAGCAGGTCGTGGTGGCCGTGGCCCACCTGACCGAGCCGGACGGCATACCCGCTCCGTCGGCTCCGCTGCTCGAGCAGTGGCAGCACGCCCACCCCACCCACCCACGGAGGCTGTTCAGTGCCTGACCCCACGCCCGCCACCACACGCTCGTTCCGGCTCGGCGTCGCCGGTCCGGTCGGCACCGGCAAGTCGTCGCTCATCGCCATGGTCTGCCGCGAGCTCGGCGACGAGCTGCGCCTCGGGGTGGTCACCAATGACATCTACACCGACGAGGACGCCCGGATGCTCCGCGCCGCCGGGGTCCTCGACCCCGACCGGATCCGGGCCGTGGAGACGGGCGCCTGCCCGCACACCGCGATCCGCGACGACGTGACCGCCAACCTGCTCGCCGTGGAAGACCTCGAAGCCGACTTCGCGCCCCTCGACCTGGTGCTCGTCGAGTCGGGCGGTGACAACCTCACGGCGACCTTCTCCCCGGCGTTGGTGGACGCCCAGGTGTTCGTCCTCGACGTGGCCGGCGGCGGCGACGTGGTCCGCAAGGGCGGACCGGGCATCTCCCGCGCCGACCTGCTCGTCGTCAACAAGACCGACCTCGCCCCGCACGTGGGAGTCGACTCCGACCTCATGCAGGAGCAGGGTCGGGAAGCCCGCGACGGCCGACCCGTCATCGGCCTGTCGCGCACCGACCCCGACTCGGTCGCCCAGCTGCGCGCCTGGGTGCTCGAGATGGTCGGTGCCCACCGCAGCGGCCACCACGTGCCCGTCGACCCCGGACCGATGGCCTCGCACTCCCACGCCGACCACGACCACGACCACGACCACGACAGCCTCCACGCCCACGACGGGGGCGGGGATGTCCACGCACACTGAGGTCCGCACCGCCCGGGTCGAGCTGTGGCCCGGCGAGAGCACCAGCCGGCTGGTGCTGGCCGCGGGCCTGGTCGCCCCGCGGGTGGTCCGGCACGACGGCGGTGGCGCCGAGGTCGCCCTGCTCGCAACCACCGCGACGCTCCTCGGTGGCGACACCCTGCGGCTCGCCGTGGAGGTGGGGCCGGGGCTGCGGCTCGACCTGCGCGACGTCGCCGGCACCGTCGCCTACCACGGTCGAGGGCTCGGCTGCGTGGTCGACGTCTCCCTGCGCGTGCACGACCGCGCCACCCTCACCTGGGCGGGCGAACCCCTCGTCGTCGCCGACGGCTCGTCGGTCACGCGGCACCTGAGGGCGGAGGTCGCCGACGGCGGGCGCCTGCTGCTGCGCGACCGTGTCTCCCTCGGCCGCAGCGGCCAGGACGGCGGTCGCCTCGACTGCCACACCACCCTGACGTATGCCGGGCGGCCGGCCCTCGTGGAGCACCTCGAGGTGCGGGCGGGGCTGGGGCCCGGGGCCCTCGGGACGGCCCGCGTCGTCGACACCATCACCGCGCTCGGATGGCTGCCCGAGGCGCTGGCCGGCCACGCGGCATACCGGCTCAACGAACCGGGCAGCGTCGCCCGGGAGCTGCTCGACGAGGCGCACACCTCCGGCCTGCCTGCGGTCTGGGCCGACTGGATGGCCGGGTTACCACCATTTTGACGGACCCCGGCGGTCGAGCCGCGGCGTAGCGTGGCGTGACCATCTCAGTGAGATGACCATCTCAGGGAAAGGGGTAGCCATGGCCCAGTTCATGGACGTGCACACCAACATGCCGGGCGTCACCGCCGAGGCGCTGCTCGAGGCGCACCGGGCCGACCTCGCCATTCAGGACGAGGAGTCGGTGGACTTCAAGAGTGCGTGGGGCGACCCGGTGACCGGTCACGTCTTCTGTCTCTCGGAGGGCCCGGACAAGGACGCCATCCAGCGCATCCACGAGCGAGCCGGCCACCCCTACGACGAGATCCACGAGATCACCGTCACGGCCTGAGGACCGGGGCCTCGCCCGGCCACCGTGCTCGTGCGGGGTCGAGCTCCATCACGCCATGGTGGGTGTCTCAAAAGCAGGGTAGTCAGGTTTACCTCACCCACGGCGACGTACGATGGACGGGCAGGCTGCGCTCAGCCGTGCGCGGGGCTCAGCGCCACCGGCGCTCCAGGGCGACAGTCCTCGTGAACTGTTCGTCCACGACCGTCAGGACCGCATGAGCAAGATCGTCCAGAAGCTCGACCGTGTCGTCATCCGCTTCGCCGGCGACTCCGGCGACGGCATGCAGCTGACCGGCGACCGCTTCACCTCCGAGACGGCTGCGCTCGGCAACGACCTGTCGACGCTGCCCAACTTCCCCGCCGAGATCCGGGCACCCCAGGGCACCCTCCCGGGGGTGTCCAGCTTCCAGCTGCACTTCGCCGACCACGACGTGCTGACGCCGGGCGACGCCCCCGACGTGCTGGTGGCGATGAACCCCGCCGCGCTCAAGGCCAACCTGCGCGACCTGCCTCGAGGCGCGACGATCATCGCCAACACCGACGAGTTCTCGAAGCGCAACCTCGCGAAGGTGGGCTACGACGCGAACCCCCTCGAGGACGGCACCCTCGAGTCGTGGCACGTCCACCCCGTCGCGCTCACCTCGATCACCGTGGAGGCCCTCGCCGCGTTCGACACCTTGTCKCGCAAGGACAAGGAGCGCGCCAAGAACATGTTCGCGCTCGGCCTGCTGTCGTGGATGTACCACCGCCCGACGACCGGCACCGAGTCGTTCCTGGAGAAGAAGTTCGGGTCCAAGCCCGACATCCTGGCCGCCAACCTCACGGCGCTCAAGGCCGGCCTCAACTACGGCGAGACCACCGAGGACTTCGCGGTCTCCTACGAGATCGCGCCGGCCAAGATGGCCCCTGGCACCTACCGCAACATCACCGGCAACGCCGCGCTCGCCCTCGGCCTCGTCACGGCGTCACACCGGGCGGGCATCCCGCTGGTGCTCGGCTCGTACCCGATCACCCCGGCCTCCGACATCCTCCACACGCTCTCGGGGCTCAAGCGCTACGGCGTGACGACGCTGCAGGCCGAGGACGAGATCGCCGGCATCGGCGCGGCCCTCGGCGCGTCCTTCGGCGGAGCCATCGGCGTGACCACCACGTCCGGGCCGGGCGTCGCGCTGAAGTCCGAGACGATCGGCCTCGGAGTCTCGCTCGAGCTCCCCCTGGTGATCGTCGACGTGCAGCGCGGCGGCCCCTCGACGGGCCTGCCCACCAAGACCGAGCAGTCCGACCTGCTGCAGGCGATGTTCGGGCGCAACGGCGAGTCGCCGGTGCCGATCGTGGCGCCGCAGTCGCCCGCCGACTGCTTCGACGCCGCCCTCGAGGCAGTGCGCATCGCCACCACCTACCGCACGCCGGTGTTCCTGCTCTCCGACGGCTACCTCGCCAACGGGTCGGAGCCGTGGTCGATCCCGTCAGTGGCGGAGCTGCCCGACCTCACCGTCAAGTTCGCCACCGAGCCCAACGACACCGACGCCAAGGGCGAGCCCGTCTTCCACCCGTTCCTGCGCGACGAGACGACCCTCGCGCGCCCGTGGGCGGTCCCCGGCACCCCCGGCCTCGAGCACCGCATCGGCGGCATCGAGAAGGCGAACATCACCGGCAACATCTCCTACGACCCCGACAACCACGACCTGATGACCCGGCTGCGGGCTGCCAAGGTCGAGCGGATCGCCGACACCATCGGCGACCTGGAGGTGGACGACCCCAGCGGCGAGGCCACCGTGCTGGTGCTCGGCTGGGGGTCGACCTACGGCCCCATCGCCGCAGCGACCCGCAGCGTGCGCAACACCGGTGCCAAGGTCGCCAGGGCCCACCTGCGCCACCTCAACCCGTTCCCGGCCAACACCGGCGAGGTGCTGCGGCGCTACGACCGGGTGCTGGTGCCCGAGATGAACATGGGCCAGCTCGCGCTGCTGCTGCGGGCCAAGTTCCTCGTCGACGTGCACTCCTTCACCCAGGTGCGCGGCCTGCCGTTCACCACGGTGGAGCTCGCCGACGCCATCGTGTCGCTCGCCTCCGGCGACGGCGACCCGGCCACCGACCCGGCCACAGACCCGGCCACCGACCCCGTGGTCGCCAAGGGAGGACGAGCATGACCACCGACCTGGGTATGCCGGGCAGCGCCCCTCCCGGCGGCACCGCCGGGGTCCCGCACCTCGCCGAGGACGCCCCGCGCCAGACCAAGAAGGAGTTCACCTCCGACCAGGAGGTGCGCTGGTGCCCCGGCTGCGGCGACTACGCCATCCTGGCCGCCGTGCAGGGCTTCCTGCCCGAGCTCGGCCTCAAGCGCGAGAACACCGTCTTCGTCTCGGGGATCGGCTGCTCGTCGCGCTTCCCGTACTACCTCGACACCTACGGCATGCACTCGATCCACGGGCGCGCCCCGGCGATCGCCACCGGCCTGGCCACCAGCCGGCCCGACCTGTCGGTCTGGGTCGTCACCGGCGACGGCGACGCCCTCTCGATCGGTGGCAACCACCTCATCCACGCGCTGCGCCGCAACGTGAACCTCACGATCCTGTTGTTCAACAACCAGATCTACGGCCTCACCAAGGGCCAGTACTCGCCCACGTCGGAGGTCGGCAAGGTCACCAAGTCGACCCCCATGGGTTCGGTCGACCACCCCTTCAACCCGGTCTCGCTGGCGCTGGGGGCCGAGGCGTCCTTCGTGGCGCGGACGACCGACACCGACCGCAAGCACCTCACCGAGATCCTCCGAGCGGCCGCCGAGCACCGTGGCACGTCGCTGGTCGAGATCTACCAGAACTGCCCGATCTTCAACGACGGAGCGTTCGACCTCATCAAGGACCGCTCCGAGCAGGAGGCCAGGATCGTCCACCTCACCGACGGCGAGCCGGTGGCGGTCGGTCCGGAGGACGACCGGCAGGTGCTGGTGCGCGGTGAGGGCGGCACGATGGAGTTCGTGCCACGGGCCGAGGCCGAGGGCCGCGACGTGGTCGTCCACGACGCCGGCGCCACGGACCCGACCCAGGCCTTCGCCCTGTCGCGGCTGGACTCCCCCCAGATGACCCACGTGCCGATGGGCATCTTCCGCAACGTCTCGCGCCCGACCTACGACGACCTCGTGCGCGCCCAGGTCGACGCCGCCATCGACACCGCCGGCGGGCGACCCACCGATGCCGACCTCGACGCCCTCATCCGCGGGCGCGACACCTGGACCGTGGCGTGACGACTCCACCGGCTCGCCCCTCGTCCGGCACCACCCGCTGAGGTGCCGCCGGACGAGGGGCGGCGCGGCGCGGCATACGGGTTCATCGCGTATGCGATCTGGGGTGCCTTCCCGCTCTACTTCGCCGCGCTGAAGCCGGCTGGCGCGTGGGAGATCCTGTCGCACCGGATCCTGTGGACCCTGCTGCTGTGCGCGCTAGTGCTCGTGGTGCGCCGCGACCTCGCCTGGGCGCGGCAGCTCTGGCAGCGCCCGCGCCTGGGCCTCGGCGTCACCGCCGCGGCACTGCTCATCGCGGCCAACTGGGTCATCTATGTCGCGGCGGTGCTCGGGGGACGCACCACCGAGGCGGCGCTCGGCTACTTCCTCAACCCCATCGTGACGGTCGCGCTCGGGGTGGTCGTGCTCCGTGAGCGGCTGCGTCCGCTGCAGTGGGTGGCCGTGGGCATCGGCGCGGTCGCCGGCGTCTACCTCAGCCTCGCCGCGGGGTCCGTCCCGGTCGTGGCCCTCAGCCTGGCCATGTCGTTCGGCCTCTACGGCCTGGTCAAGAAGAAGGTCGGCGCCACGTTGGAGGCGATGCACTCGCTGGCCGCCGAGACGGCCGTGCTGGCGCCCATCGCGATCATCATGCTCGCGGTCCTCACCAGCCGGGGAGACACCACCTTCACCACCGAGGGCGGCTGGCACACGACCTTGCTCGTGGCGGCCGGGATCGCCACGGCCACCCCGCTGCTGCTCTTCGCGGCGGCGGCGCGACGGGTGCCGCTGGTCACCATCGGCCTCCTGCAGTTCATCACGCCGGTGCTCCAGCTCCTCTGTGGCGTGCTGCTGCTCGACGAACACATGTCGCGCACCCGGTGGGTCGGTTTCGGCATCGTGTGGGTGGCGTTGGCCGTGTTGAGCTTCGACTCCCTGCGCAACCTGCCGCGACGGGGCCGCCCTGACCCGCAGCCGGAGCCGGTCCTGCCCTGACGCCGGTCAGCCGGGCACGTGGTGGTGGCCGGTGCCACCATCGACCAGCTCGCGGGAGGTGACGTACTGGTACGTCAGGCCGAGCCGAGCCAGGCGAGCGCCGACAGCACGCGGCGGTTCACGTAGTGGTCGTCCGGCAGGCCCAGCTTCGTGAACACGTGCTGGGCGTGCACCTCGACGGTGCGCGCGCTGATGTCGAGGCGCTGGGCGATGCCGGCGTTCGTCAGGCCCTCGGCGATCAGGCCGAGGACCTCGCGCTCACGTTCGGTGAGCCCATCCGGCCCGTGCGCAGGGACCTCCGGCAGCAGCTCCGCGACGATCGAGGGGTCGACGACGCACTCGCCCGCGGCGATCCGCTCGAGCGCGTCGACGAGCGTGCTCGCCTCGAGCACCCGGTCCTTGAGCAGGTAACCGACCCCACCGGAGGAGCCCTCCAGCAGGGGCAGGACGAAGTCCACCTCGACGTGCTGGCTCAGGACGAGCACGCCCGTGGCCGGGAACTGGGCACGGATCGCGGCAGCAGCCCGGAGCCCCTCGTCGGAGAAGGTCGGCGGCAGGCGGACGTCCAGCACGGCGACGTCGGGACGGTCCAGCGCCACCACCGCCATCAGCCGGTCGAGGTCACCCACCTCGGCGACGACCTCCACGCCCGCCCGGTCGAGGGTGCGGACGATGCCCGCACGGGTCAGCAGCTGGTCCTCGACGACTACGACGCGCACGGCAGCACCACGGTCAGCACTCCCTCAGAATGGCCCACTCGTCCGCCGAGCGCCTCCACCATGTCGGGGAGCACCCCGGCCAGGTCCGGGGGACCCCCTGCGACGCGCAGCGTCACCTCGGCCGGCCCTCCGGGCGCATCGTCCACGACCTCGGCGGCGACCTCGGCGGTGACCTCGACCTCGACGGTGACCCCCGCGGACTCGCCGCGCGAGACGGAGTCGGACACGACGGCATACGCGGCTCGTTCGACCGGGGCCGGGAGGCGCCGGTCGGGCACGGCGCCGACCGCCAGCGGGACGGACGCGCGGCGGGCCAGGCTGCGCAGGGCGGGCCCGAGCCCACTGGTCGCGAGCAGTGGCGGGTAGAGCCCGTGGGACAGCTCGCGGAGGTCCTCGAGGGCCTGCCTCGCCTGACCGAGACAGCTCTCGAGGACCGGCGCGTCGGGATGGCCCGGGGGCAGGTCGGCCAGCGCACCCCGCAGGTCGAGGCCGAGGGCGAGCAGCTGTTGTTGCACGCCGTCGTGGAGGTCACGCTCGATGCGGCGACGCTCGCGGTCCGCCAGGTCGACCACCAGGGAGCGGGACGTCGAGACCTGGCGCACCCTCGCGGCCAGTGCGGCGGAGAGCCGCTCGTTGTCGAGGGTGAGTCGGGCGGGGACGTCGAGCGCCCGCTCGAGGTCGGGGAGGGGCTCGCGCGACCCCTGTTCCACGGCGGCCGTGACGGCCCCTGCCCAACGCAGCCGCGTGGCCCCCGGTGGCGGTGGCCGCCGCGCCACGCCCGCGGGCGTGACCCACCCCCCGTCGTCAGGCACCCAGTAGGACACGTCGACGTCGGCATCGCCGGAGGCCTCACGAAGCACGTCTGCGAAGGGACGCCCCGAGCGGAGGGTCTCGACCAGACCCCTCAGCCGGCGCTGGGCGACCGCGGCGCGGTAGTCCTCGACGGCGACCACCACGGTGGCTGCCACGAGGGCGAGCGCGCCGCCGAGCTCGACGTTGACGAGGGCGATGACCAGGCCGGCAGCGACGAGCACCGAACCCCCGGCGACGCCCGTCCGCACCGCCTGGGCCGCCAGCGCCACGAGGCCCAGCACCGGTCCCACCGCCGCCAGCCACGCGGCCAGGCCGGGGTGCGCGGCGAGGACGAGCCCGCTCGGGCGGCAGTCGACACACCGCAGCTGCAGGAAGGGGTCGTACACCAGCGCGCGAACCGGTCCGGCGAGCACCGCCCCGAGCAGGGCGAGCCACGCGCCGCGACGCGGCAGGAGCACGGCGGTCGCGCCCAGGAGGCACGCCATCGGGCCGACCGCGATGCCGAGGTCGCGCGCCTGCAGGACCGACGTCGGGTCGTCGGCCGCCGACAGCGTCACCAGGGCCACGCCACCCAGGACGAGGGCGGCATACCGGCGCCGCTGTCGACCGACCACCAGGCCGAGGGCGACGGCCACCACGACGGCCACACCCAGCCCCACGCTCACCGCGAAGTCAGCCATCGCCGATCCTGTGCAGGCCGCCAGACCACATGGCCGCGTCGAAGCGGGTGTCGGCGTTCGACGGGTCGCCCTGCCAGCTGACGTGGACGGTGTCCCCGGACCGGTGGTAGGTGCCGACGAGGAAGCCTTCGCAGTTGCCGCTGCCGTCGACCGACCAGTCCAACGCCACCCGGTCACCGTCGAAGGTGAACTGGCTGAGGCAGTCCGGACCACTGGGCTGCTTGACCGTCGCCAGTCCGCGCCGGATGGTGAAGGTCCAGACGCCGACGTTCTGGTCGATCGGCAGCCGTGCGTCGAGCAGTGCCTGCGCCCGCAGCTCGAGACGCCAGACGCCATCGAGCACGCGCTGGTCGCCCTGGGGCGCGAACCCGCGAGGTCCCACCTCCGGTCGGCAGGTCAGTCCGGGCTCCGGCGCGGAGCGCGCGTCGATCGCGGCCACCGACTCGACGAGCGGTCGCAGCGTCGGGTCGGCCTCGGCCCGCTGCACGAGCGGCTCGAGCGCCTTCTGGAACGCCGCCACCTGCTGGGGACTCGCCTGCCAGACGGGACGACCTCCGTCACACCACCGACGCAACACCTGCTCCTCGCTCTCGGCGACACTGCCAGTGCGTGCGACCGCGGACTGGACTGCGGCCGTGAGGAACCCGCGCTGCGCGGCCGTCAGTGCGGCATACGCGGCGCGGCGCAGGACCACGACGTCGAACCGCACGTACAAGGTGACGTTCGAGGTGATCACGGCGGGACCGTCGAGGGCACCCACGAGCTGCGACGACACGTCGATGGCGCGCAGGGCGCCACCCCACACCTGCCGGGAGCGTTCCTCCCCGAACGAGTGGTCCGCCCGTGCGCCGAGCGCCTGGACGATCGCCTCCACGCCCGGGCCCGGACGGGTGTTGACGGTCAAACCGACGTAGTCCGAGGGGGCGAGCAACGGGCCGGAACCGAACCCGACCGGATGGCGCAAACCGTTGGGCGCCAACGCCATCCCGACGAGACCCGCCTGAGTGAGATCAGCCATGAGCGCTCCGGCGACCGGGGACCTCGCGATACCCTCGGCCGCCTCCCGGGAGTGGACCAGGGGCAGCTGCAGGGGCGACAGCGAGTGCGCCCCGGCCGCGACGAGGGCGTCGGCCCGCACCACGGCCACGTCGACGACGCCGTCGCGCAGCGCCTTCAGGACCACGGCGTCGTCGTCGGCGGAGGCCCCCGCCGCGACGTTCCCTCGGACACTCACCGGCGCGGCCGCCGTGGCGAGGACGAGCTCGCGCACCAGGTCGGCGGGGCTGCCCGGGGCCCCGACGGTGAACGTGCGCAACACCACGCGGTCGGGCGTCGCCCCGACCCGGGACGGTGGGCCCGCGCAGCCCGCGACGACCAGCACCGCCAGGAACGCCACGGCCAGCAGGCCAGTCCGGCTGCCCCGGGACGACACGCGGGCGAGTGCACTAGGGGGCGACACGGTGCATCCCCCCGGCGAAGAACGCCCGGTCCAGCGCGACGTCGTAGTACCTCTCGGCCTGCCACGTGAACGACACGACATCGCCCTCGCGGTGGAACGTGCCGGCCATCAGGCCCCAGCACTCGGTGTTGCCGTCCACGCCGAAGCGCAGGGTCACCCTGTCACCGGCGGTGACGAACAGCGCCGTGCAGTCCGCACCGCGCGGTGGGTCGACTGCCACCTCACCGCCCCTCACCACGAAGGTCCACACGCCGGCGTTGCTGACCGCATCCGCGTCCGACACCCCGGCCGCCCGGAGTTTCGCCAGGTCGGCGTCGACCCGCCAGGTGCCGTCGAGAACGGTCTGCGGCCCTTGCGGCGCAAGGGAGTACACGTCTGTGGGGGCCGCGTGCAGGTTGTCGCAGGTCGCTCCAGCGGGCGGGGGTTCCGACCCCCTCAGGGCCGCGACACGGTCGAAGAGTCCAGCGACCTCGGGCTCCCGGCGGGCCGCCGCGACGACGGGAGCCAACGCGTCACCGAACGCCGCGAGCTGGGCCGGTGTCAGCTGCACCGACGCCGCGGACGGCGACGAGCACCAGCGCTGCAGGCCCCGGGACTCCGTGTCGCGTCGCGCCACCCCAGCCCGTATGCCGTCGCGCACGATCGCGTCGAGCCGTCGCCGCTGCTCGACGGAGAGGGCAGCATGCGCGCTGCGGCGCATGACCACCACGTCGAACTTGGTGTAGAGCGTGAGGTTGGACGCGGCCACCGCGGGGAGCGTCACGGCACCCAGCTGCTGGAACGACGTCTCGATCGCTGCGACCTCGTGCCGCTCCACCTTCCGGGTCCGGGCCTCCCCCACACTGTGGTCGGACGTCGCCCCCAGAGCAGCGACGATTGCCGCCACCCCCGGCCCGACGCGGGTGTTCACGACCTCTCCCCGGTAGTCCGTCGGGGTCTCGAACGCCTTGGCGCCGTAGGTGAACGGGTGTCGTGCGCCGCCGGGCACCAAGGCCAGGCCGACGAGGCCGGCCCGGTCGAGGTCTGCCATCAGGGCCGCCGCCACCGGGTCGGCGGCCACGCGGGCCGCGTGTTCGGGGGCCTCGATGAGGAGCGGCAGCTGGAGCGGGGTCAACGACACCACGCCGGCCCCGACCAGACGGTCGGCCCGGATCACGCTGAGGTCCGCCCGTCCCGACCGCAGCGCGGCCAGCGTGTCGCCTTCCTCGTCCTCCGACTGGCTGGCCGTCGGCAGCTGGGTCGCCGCGCCGAGCACCACCGAGGTGCCCCCCGAGGCCCGGACGAGTTCCTCGAGCACATCGGCGCCGATGCCGCCGGGTCCGTTGCCGTACATGGTCCGCAACAGCACCGGGTCGGCGGCCCGCCCGCTGCGGGAGGGCGGTCCGGCACAGGCCGCCAGCACCAGCGCGAGACACAGGCCGATCAGCGCGACGACACCGGCCTGCACGCCTGACCCGGTGGTCCCGCCCCTACTCCCGGACGTCCTCTCGTCAGCGAGCGGCGACACCGCGTCAGCCGGGTGCCCGTCGTCGGACTGCCAGTCGCGCGCACGCGGCCGCGGCCCCGGCGAGGTCACCGGGAGCCTCAGCTCGAGCTCTGCGCCACCAGTGGCTCGCGACCGTGCGGTCAGCGTGCCACCCAGGGCGGTCGCCCGCTCCACCAGGCCGCCCAGCCCGTGACCCGTCACGTCGACGCCACCGGGGCCGTCGTCGCGGACCACCAGCCGGAGCTCGCCCGCGCTGAGCCGGACGCTGATGACGACCTCGGCACCCGGGGCGTGCTTGGTGGCGTTCGCCAGCCCTTCGGCGCAGGTGAACCACGCCGCTCGCGAGACGGAGGGTCGCGGCCGCCATCCCTCGGGCAGCTGGCAGTCCAGCCGCGCGCCCGTACCGCTCCGCGCGACCAGCCCCGCCAGCGCGTCCCGCAGGCTGGTGGCGCCCACCGGATCGACGCCGTGCGCGACCTGCAACAGCTCGTCGCGCGCACTGAGAGCTCGTGCCGACAGCCCGGCCACGGCTCCCGGGACCCCGGGTCGAGCGCTCCCACACGACTCCAGGGCCGTGACCACCTGGTCCATCCGCGCCACCGGCCCCCGAGCGAGGCTGGCCAGGAACCGCTCACGTTCCGCCTCGGCCGCGCGGACCAACCGCTCCCTCGAGGCCGCGAGCTCGTCAGCACGGTCCCTGAGCTCTGCCTGCAGGAGGGCGCCCCGTCGGGCGAGCCGCAGCACCTCGCGCACCGACTCCGCGACTCCCGGGTCCCGGCCGAGTCCGGGGGCGAGCACCGCCACCAGCCGACCGTCCTGGTCCACCACGTCCTCGCCCTCGGCGGGAGGTGTCGTCGCCGACCCCCCGGAGTCGACGAAGGAACCGGCCAGCGGGAAGGCCACCTGGACCTGGTTCCACCCCAGCGTCCTCGCCAGGGCCTCCTCCAGACCCCGTGGTGCTTCTGCCTCGCGCCCCGGACGCCACTCCCTCGGCCCCGGGCCGGCGGCCACGACGAGCGCTCCGAGCCCCAGCACCCCCTCGAGCAGGGAGCTGGCGGTCGTCGCGGCCGCACCACCGACCCCTGCCGTCACCAGGCCCGCCAGGGCAAGCGCACCAGCGACCCCCGCCGCGATGACCCCGGTCCCCTGGAGCGCCTCGCGACCAGCCCGAGCCACCAGCGCGCGGTGACGGAGCACGACCACGACGTAGGCGACCCCCGTCGCCCCGGTGGCGGCATACGCCCATCGGCCGTAGCCCAGGGCCCCCACGCAGGCCGGCAGCACCACCAGCCCCAGCCCCCACCGCGCCCAGCCGGGGGGCGAGGGTGCGCTCGCACCCGTGGCCCCGGGTGGGGTCCACAGCCCGAGGAGAGCGGCCAGGACGACGAGGGCACCGGGCAGGAGCCCGAGGCGCAGGACGGGCGCCTCGAGGGGCGTGGGAAGCAGTCCCGCGAGGCCGACGACGACCCACCCGACCCCGGCAACCAGCAGCGCCAGCCCCACCCGCATCCGGCCACGCCACGCAGCCCCCACTCCGGCGGCGAGCAGGGCCCACCCCGCGAAGCGGTCACCAAGGAGCGGCTGTGGTGCGGCGGCGGCTCCCGGGGCCAGCCACCCCGCCACGGCGACCAGGCCCGCCGCCCCGCTCACGACGAGCGGTGCGGTCAGCGCAGCAAGGCCGTGATCGCGTCGCATGCGAGGTCCTGCTTGGCGATGAACCCCGCCACTGGCGCTGCCACGACCCGCGGGTCGGAGGCGGCATCCGCGTCGCTCGAGATGATGATGAGGGTGCTGTGGGGGTTGGCCCCAGCGAGGTCCTCCGCGAGCTTCAGGCCGTCCTCGGAGTCGGGCAGGTTGAGGTCGAGCAGCACCAGTTCCGGGTCGAGCTCACGGGCCTGGTCGAGCGCCTCGGCACTGCTCGCGACAGCGCCGACCACGGTGAAGCCCTCACGACTCAGCCACGCACTCGCCGACGCCCGGAACTGGGCGTGGTCGTCGACGAGGAGGACGCGGTGGCCCGTCATGGGGCAACGCTACGCGCGCCCCGAGACGCCCACCTCGGGGTTTCCCCTTAGTCGCCCTTGCCCCGTTTCGATCCCTGGTATGCCGCGCGGTCACCGCCCCAGGACGTGGTCGAGGTAGTGGTTGGCGAACCGACGCCCCGGGTCGAGCTGGTGTCGCACCTCGAGGAAGTCGTCGAACCGTGGGTAGAGCTCGCGCAGCTGCTCGGCACCGAGGGTGTGCAGCTTCCCCCAGTGCGGGCGCCCGGAGTGCTCGGCCACGATCGCCTCGAACGCCGCGAAGGCGCCGTAGTCGTCCATCCGGTGGTACTGGTGGATCGCGATGTACGCGTTCTCCCGCTCGTGGGCGGTGGACAGCCAGATGTCGTCCGCACCGGTGAACCGGATCTCCAGCGGGAAGGTCAGGGGCGCGCGGTGTTGCACCAGCCAGCTGCGCACCTCCATCACGACGTCGCCGACCGCAGCCCGCGGCACGGCATACTCGCTCTCGCGGAAGCGGACCTTGCGCTCGGCGACGAAGACCCGCCACGAGTCGTCGGTGTACTCGCGCGCTCCCAGCAGTCGCGCGCTGACGGCGTTGAGCCGTGGCACGATCGCAGGAACGGCGGTCGCGGCCCGGTTGGTCACCTCGAACAGCCGGTTGGACAGCAGCTCGTCGTCGAGCAGTGCACGCCAGCGCGGCAGCGGCTCGCCGCGGTGGTCGCCGTCCACGCGGTCGTTGTGCTTGACGAGCACCCGGTCGGTGAGCGGGAACCAGTGCATGTCGACGTGGTCGTGCGCCTCCACGTCCTCCTGCACCCGCTCGAGCACGGCGTGCAGGTCTGCGCTGAACTCCTTGGCGTGCAACCGGAAAGCCGGCACACACTGCAGCTCCACCTCGGTGATGACGCCCAGCGCGCCGAGTCCCACGCGCGCCGCCTGGAAGACCCGCGGCTCGACCTCGGCAGAGCACTCCAGGAGGGTCCCGTCTGCCAGGGCGAGCACCAGGCCGCAGACGGCGCCGGCGATGCCCTGCAGGCGCAGGCCCGTGCCGTGGGTGCCGGTCGAGATCGCGCCGGCCAGCGACTGCMGGTCGATGTCGCCGAGGTTGGGCAGCGCGAGGCCGAGGGCCTGCAGGGCGGGGTTCAGCACGTGCAGCGGGGTGCCGGCGAGCACTCGCACCCGACCGCGTTCGCGGTCGACGTGGGTGATGCCGGTCAGCTCGTCGAGGCGCAGCTGGAGCCCGTCGGTGGCCGCGACCGCCGTGAAGGAGTGCCCCGCGCCCACCGCCTTGACCGGTATGCCGCGAGCCCCCGCTCGCAGGATCGCCGCCGAGACCTCGTCGGGACGCCGCGGGCTGGCGACCTCCACGGGATGGCTCGTCTGGTTGCCGGCCCAGTTGGTCCACGTCGTCATCCGAAGTTCTTCCCCTCACCCCGGTAGGTCGGGACCGTGTCGACCAAGCGGTCGCCGCTGACCAGGTGCAGGGTGTCGAACCGCTCGCACATCTCCCCCGCCTTGGCGTGGCGGAACCACACCTTGTCGCCCAGCCCCAGGTCGCGGACTCCCTTGCCCTGCAGGGGAGTCTGCACCTCACCCACGCCCTCCGACCGGACCAGCTTGACGCCCCCCCGGCCGAAGGGAGCCGGCACCCGCGACCAGCCGGGTGGGCCGGACGCGACGTACCCGCCGCCGAACGCCGTGACGAAGCCGGGGCCGGGGTGTCGCACGACGGGGAGCGCGAAGGCTGCCGCCGGACGCGGGGTGAAGTCGTCGTAGCCGTCGAACAGCGTGGGCCCGTAGAGGCCTGAGCCGGCCGCCAGCTCGGTCACCGCAGGGTCGGGGCCGGTCACGTGCAGCGAGCCGGTGCCGCCACCGTTCACGAACTCCAGCTCGGCGACCGCACGCACCGCCCCGGCGACCTGCCCGCGACGCTCTGCCAGCGACTCGGCCGAGCGCTTCTTCATCAGCCGCACCGCGGGTGACGAGTCGGGCAGTCCCGCGATCTGGGCGTCGTAGAACATCAGGCCAACGACCGACAGCCCCGCCGCCTCGGCAGCCCGCGCGAGCGCCACCGCATCCGCCGGGGACCGCAGCGGCGACCGCCGGACACCGAGGTGCAGGGGCCCCACCCGCAGGGAGGCATCGATGTCGAGGGCCACGCGCAACCCGTGCGGCCGGTCGAGCCGGGCGAGGAAGTCGACGTGCTCGGGCGAGTCGATGGTGAGCGTCACCCGGGCCGACTCCACGGCGTCGAGGGCCAGCGCCGTCAACGCGGCCCGGTCGACGCTCGGGTAGGCGACGTAGACGTCCTCGACACCGTTGGCGACGAGCCAGCGGGCCTCCGGCACGGCATACGCCATCACGCCGGCGAAGCCGGGCTGGGACAGGGCTCGCGCCAGGAGGGTGCGGCACCGGACGGACTTGGAGGCCACCCGGATCGGCTTGCCCGAGGCTCGACGCACGAGGTCGGCGGCGTTGGCGTCGAAGGCATCGAGGTCGACGACCGCGAGCGGAGGTTGCACGGCGCTGGTCGCCGCGTCCCAGAGGAGGGTCACCCGCCCGACCCTACCCACGCCATACCTCCTGTTGGCCGGAAGTCACCCGACGTTCACCTGAGGGGCGCTGTCAGGACGACCTGCACTTCCTAGGTTGGAGGCTGACCGCGCCTCCGCACGCGCGGCCCCAGACCTGGAGGAAGTTCAATGACCACAGCCTCGCCCGAGCGCACCACCCTGCCCCTCCTCACCGTCCACCAAGGCGGTCGGAGTGCGATGACCTGTCACTTCAAGTGCGACGACGCATGCAGCAAGCCGATCCCGAACGAGACCGGCCACGGCTCCTTCGGCGACCTGGTCGCGGCCGGGGCGTCCCGGCGCGCCGTCCTCAAGGGGAGCGGCCTGGTCGCAGCCGTCGTCGGCCTCGGCACCCTGACCGGGGTGCAGTCCGCCGCCGCCGCGCCTGCGACGCCGGCCGCACCGGCCAGCCCCGGCGGCAACCGGTCGCCCTTCGGCTTCACGCCCATCACGCCCCAGCCCGCGGGCACCGACAAGGTCGTGATCCCCGACGGGTTCGAGTGGTCGACGATCATCGCGTGGGGCGACCCGATCCTCGCCGACGCACCCGCCTTCGACTTCGAGCACCAGACCCCGGCGGCGCAGGAGGGTCAGTTCGGCTACAACAACGACTACACGACGCTCGTCCGGGGCCGCGACGAGCGGCACGCGACGCTGGTGTGCAACAACGAGTACACCAACGACGAGCTGATGTTCCGCGGCTACACCGGCTCGGCGTCGCTCACCCCCGAGCAGATCCGGGTCACGATGGCCGCCCACGGAATGTCGGTCGTCGAGCTCCGACGCAAGGACGCGACCGCCCCGTGGAGCTACGTCCAGGGCGCCCCCGCGAACCGCCGGGTCACGGCCACGACCCCCTTCGCGATCGACGGACCCGCTGCGGGTCACCGGCTGCTGCGCACCAGCGCCGACCCCTCCGGCACGCGCGTGCTCGGCACCTTCGGCAACTGCTCGGGCGGCCTCACCCCGTGGGGCACCGTCCTGTCGGGCGAGGAGAACTTCAACGGCTACTTCTCGGCCGCCACCGCGCCTGCCGACCAGGCCGACGCCTACAAGCGCTACGGCCTCACCGGGTCCAAGGGCCGGGGGTGGGAGCGCGTCGCCAGCCGCTTCGACGCGACGCAGGAACCCAATGAGGTCAACAGGTTCGGCTGGATCGTCGAGCTGGACCCCTCCGACCCGTCCTCGACCCCGGTCAAGCACACGGCGCTCGGCAGGCTCAAGCACGAGGGTGCGAACGTCACCGTGGCCACCGACGGGCGCGTCGTCGCCTACCTCGGCGACGACGAGCGGTTCGACTACCTCTACAAGTTCGTCTCGCACGGCCGCTTCCGTCCCGGCAGCTCCGCCAAGGCGCGAGCGCACAACCTGACGCTGCTGTCGTCGGGCGACCTCTACGTCGCGAAGTTCACCGGCGACGGGTTCGAGGACGGCATCAGCGACGGCTCCGGGCAGTGGCTTCCGCTGGTGGTCGACAACGCGAGCCGGGTGCCCGGGTTCACCGTCGAGGAGGTGCTGATCTGGACGCGCCTGGCCGCCGACAAGGTCGGCCCCACCAAGATGGACCGACCGGAGGACGTCGAGCCCAACCTCGTCAACGGCCGCACCTACGTCGTGTGCACCAACAACACCAACCGCCAGCCGTCGCAGATCGACGAGGCGAACCCGCGCGCCAACAACAAGCACGGGCACATCATCGAGATCACGCCCGCGCAGGGCGACGACACGGCGACGAGCTTCACGTGGAAGATCGTCCTCATCGCGGGAGACCCGACCGACCCGACGACCTACTTCAACGGCTACGACCGCTCCGAGGTCTCGCCGATCTCCTGCCCCGACAACATCGCCTTCGACGCCGACGGCAACATGTGGATCGCCACGGACGGCAACGCCCTCGGCGCCTGCGACGGCATGTACCTCTTCCCGCTGTCGGGGCCGCACCGGGGCCACCTGCAGCAGTTCCTGTCGGTGCCCGCCTACGCCGAGTGCTGCGGCCCCCTCGTCACCTGGGACCAGCAGACGGTGCTCGCCGCGGTCCAGCACCCCGGCGAGACGACCGGCGCCTCCCCCGCCGCCCCGATGAGCCAGTTCCCGTACCTCGGCGGCGGCCAGCCCCGCCCGGCGGTCATCCAGATCCGCCGCGCCTGACCGGTCCACGACTTCTGGCCACGTATGCCGCCTGCCGGGCCTCAGGAGGCCCCCACACCCGGCGTGCGTGGCCAGAAGTGCGGGAGGGTCGGTCAGCCGACGCGAGTGACGACGCTCGTCGCCAGGGCACGCAGCGCCGTCTTGGCCTCGCTGTCGGGAAGCGGGTCGAGCACGTCCTGGGCTGCGGTGGCGACCGTCGAGGTGTGCTCGCGGGCGCGTTCCATGGCCGGGTGGCCCCGCAGCAGTCGCAACGCCTCGTCGAGGAGCGCCTGATCGCGCAGCTCGCCCTGCAGGAGCTCGCGCAGGCGTGCGTCCGCAGGGTCGGTGGAGGCCAGGGCATAGAGCACGGGCAGGGTGCGCTTGCCCTCCCGCAGGTCGGTGCCCGGGGTCTTGCCGAGGTCGTCGGCGTCGGAGGAGACATCGATGAGGTCGTCGGCGAGCTGGAACGCCATGCCGAGCCGTTCGCCGTACTCGCGCATGATGTCCACCGTCGCGGCGTCGCAGCCGGAGAACATCGCGCCATAGCGGGCCGCCGTCGCGATCAGCACGCCGGTCTTGTCGGCCAGCACCTGGAGGTAGTAGTCGACCGGGTCCTCCCCGCTCGGGCTCGGCCGGTCGTCGCGGATCTGCCCGGCGCAGAGGCGCACGAACGTCTCCGCCTGGATCTTCACGGCCTCGGCCCCGAGGTCGGCGATGATCGACGATGCCGTGCCGAAGAGCATGTCGCCGACCAGGATCGCGGTGGAGTTGCCGTACTTCGCGTTGGCGCTGGGCGCCCCACGCCGCACGTCGGCCTCGTCCATGACGTCGTCGTGGCACAGCGACGCGACGTGGGTCAGCTCGACCCCCGCGGCCGCCGCCACGACGTCGCTGTTGACGCCCGTGCCCAGCTCGGAGGCCAACAGGGTCAGCAGCGGCCGGAAGCGCTTGCCGCCAGCCGCGATGAGGTGGGTGTTGGCCTCGGCGATGAACGCGTCGTCGTGGTCGACCTCCCGCCGCAGCAGGGCGTCGACCGCTTCGAGGCCTTCCTGCAGACGGTCGGAGAGCTCGTCCGAGACGTCAGGCAGGGCGAGGACCGGCGGAGTCGTGCTCACCTGGGGTACCTGGGTCATCGCGCCAGGCGCGTCACTTGACGAGGAACTGTGACGACCGCTCCGCCAGGTCGAGGACCTGGGTCGGGAGGATGCCGAGGACCAGCGTCACCAGCGTGCCGATGGTGATGGCGATCGTGGTGAACGGCGACGCCGTCTCGGCCACGACGACCTCACCGGCGGGCGGGTCGGTGAAGTACATGAGCACCAGCAGGCGGACGTAGACGAACGCCGTGATGACGCTGCAGAGCACGCCGATGATGACCAGGGCCACCCCCGAGCGGCCGCCGAACGAGATCGCCGGCGCGAACGCGGCATACTTCGCGGCGAAGCCGGACGTCAGCGGGATGCCCGCGAAGGCGAGCAGCAGGAAGGCGAAGACGCCCGCCACGACAGGGTGGTTGCGCCCCAACCCGGCCCACTGGGACAGGTGGGAGGCCTCGGACCCGCCCTGGCGCACGAGCGACACCACGGCGAAGCCGGCGATCGTCGTGAAGCCGTAGGCGACGAGGTAGAACATCGTGCCTGAGACGCCGGTGCGGTCGAACGAGAGCACCGCGACGAGGATGAACCCGGCGTGCGCGATGGACGAGTAGGCCAGCAGGCGCTTGACGTCGGTCTGGGTGACCGACAGGACCGCGCCGACCACCATGGTCAGGGCCGCGACGGCGATGACGCCACCACGCCAGTCCCAGCGGTTGGCCTCGACGCCGACGTAGACGACGCGCAGGATCGCACCGAACGCGGCGACCTTCGTGCAGGCGGCCATGAACCCGGTCACCGGGGTGGGAGCGCCCTGGTAGACGTCAGGCGTCCAGGAGTGGAAGGGCACCGCACCGACCTTGAACAGCAGGCCGACGAGCACCATCACCACGCCGGGGAGCAGTAGGCCCTCGAGGGCGCCGCTGGCCGTCTTGATGGCCGTCGCGATGTCGGCGATGTAGAGCGAACCCGCGTAGCCGTAGAGCAGGGCCGCGCCGAACAGGAAGAACGCCGAGCTGAACGCCCCGAGCAGGAAGTACTTGAGCGACGCCTCCTGCGAGAGCAGGCGACGACGACGGGCGAGCCCGCACAGCAGGTAGAGCGGCAGCGACAGCACCTCGAGCGCCACGAACATCGTCAGCAGGTCACCGGCAGCGGGGAACAGCAGCATGCCCACCACCGAGAACAGCGTCAGCGGGAAGACCTCGCTGGTCGCCATTCCGGCCCGCAGCGCGGCCGCCTCGTGCGGCGAACCGGGGACCGCAGCACCCATGGGGGTGAAGGCGTCCGCACCCTGTCCGCCGAACTTCTCGGCCATGGTCAGCACGCCGAGCGCGGCCATCAGCAGGATCGCGCCCTGCAGGAAGAGGGCCGGGCCGTCGATGATGACGGCCTGGGCGAGCGTCCCGCCACGGTGCCCTTCGTCGGCGGAGACCGTCACGAGGACCACGAATGCGGCGACGAGCGACACCAGTGCGAGCGCGACCTGGATGCTGTGCCGCACGCGACGCGGCGCGAACGCCTCGACCAGCACGCCGATGAGCGCACCAGCGATGACGATCAGCATCGGGGCGATCGCGCCGTAGTCGACGTCGGCTGCCTTGAACGCGGTGGCGAGCGCCGGCGGGGACAGAACCGTCATGGCGGGCATTACTTCGTGCTCCCGTCAGCAGCGGAGGTGGGGGCCGGGTCGGTGACGCCGACGTACTGCAACGTCTTGGCCACGGCCGGGTTGAGCATGTCCAGGGCGGGCTTGGGGTAGAACCCGAGCACCAGGAACGCCGCGATCAGCGGGGCGACGACGAGCTTCTCGCGCCGCGTGATGTCGCGCACCGGGGTCGTCAGCTCGGGCTTGGGCCCGGTCATCATCCGCTTGTACATCAGCAGGATGTAGAGGGCGGCCAGGACGATGCCGGCCGTGGCGATGACCGCCGCCGCCGGGTAGCGCTGGAACGTGCCCACCAGGACCATGATCTCGGAGATGAACGAGCTGAGTCCGGGCAGCGCCAGACCTGACAGACCCGCCACGAGGAACACGCCGGCCAGCCCGGGGGTCACCCGTTGCCAGCCCCCGAAGTCGGGGATGCGCTTGCTCCCCCGCCGCGCGACGAGCATGGCCCCGATGAGGAACAGCGCCGCTGTCGAGAAGCCGTGGTTGAGCATGTAGAGGGTCGAGCCCGCACCGCCGGTCCTCGTCAGGGCGAAGATGCCGAGCACGATGAAGCCGAAGTGGCTCACCGAGGTGTAGGCGATCAGGCGCATGATGTCGGTCTGGCCGATGGCGAGCAGCGCGCCGTAGAGGATCGAGATGACGGCGAGCACCAGCACCACCGGCGTGGCCCACTTCGAGGCCTCCGGGAAGAGCTGGAGGCAGAACCGGATCATCCCGTAGGTGCCGACCTTGTCGAGCACGCCGACGAGCAGCACCGCAGTCGCCGGACGCGCCTCGGTGGCGGCGTCGGGGAGCCAGGTGTGCACGGGCCACATCGGCGCCTTCACCGCGAAGGCGAAGAAGAACGCGACGAACATCAGCCGCTCGGGCGTCGCACCCAGGTCGAGCCCGGTCAGCTTGGCGACGAGGAAGCCGTCGTTCCCGCCGGGGCCGTAGTGGTAGAGCGCGATCACGCCGACGAGCATGACCAGCCCACCCGCGAGCGAGAAGAGCAGGAACTTCACCGCGGCATACTGCCTGCGCGGTCCGCCGAAGGAGCCGATCAGGAAGTAGACCGGGATGAGCATGGCCTCGAAGAAGACGTAGAACAGGAACACGTCGGTGGCCGCGAACACGCCCACCATGAACGTGACCAGCACGAGCATCAGCGCGAAGTAGTACTTCTCGCGCGGGCCGCCCTCGGGGACGTCACGCCACGCGGCGAGGATGCAGACCGGCGTGAGCGCGAGGGCCATGAGGATCATGACGAGCGCGATGCCGTCGACACCCAGCGCGTAGGAGACCCCGAACTGCGGGATCCACTCGTGCTGCTCGGTGAGCTGGAACTGCTGCCCGGACGAGTTCTCGAACTGCAGGGCCGCGGCGATGCCGAAGACGAGCGTCACCAGCGAGAACCCGAGGGCGACGTGCTTGGCGCGGTCGGTCAGGCCGGCCGGCAGGCCCGCGACGACGGCGGCACCGACGAGCGGGATGACCCCGATCACGGTCAGCCAGGGGAAGTTCGTCATCACTGGATCACCCACATGGCACCGAGGATCGCGACGACGCCGGCGAGCATCGTCAGGGCGTACGAGCGGGCGAAGCCGTTCTGGAGGCGACGCAGTCGGCTCGACGTGCCACCGACGAGGGCGGCGAGGCCGCCGACCGCGCCGTCGACGCCACGGTTGTCGGCGAACACCAGTGCTCGGGTCAGGTGGAGACCTGGCCGCATGAAGACTCCCTCGTTGACGTCGTCCTGGTAGAGGTCACGGCGTGCGGCGCGGGTGGCCAGCGAGCCCGTGGGCTGCACCTGCGGCACCTCGTCGCGCCAGTAGCGCATCCACGCGAGCAAGACACCGCCGRCGACCAGCAGCAGCGTCAGCGTCATGAGCAGCCACACCGGCAGCACCGGGGTCTCGCCCTCCTCGTGGCCACCGACGACCGGCTCCAGCCAGTGCGTGAAGGTGCCACCGATGGACAGCACGAGGCCAAGCAGACCGGAGCCGACTGCCAGCACCATCATCGGGATGGTCATGGTGCGCGGTGACTCGTGCGGGTGCACGTCCTCGGTCCAGCGCTTCTTGCCGTGGAAGGTCATGAAGAACAGGCGCGACATGTAGAAGGCCGTGATGCCGGCGCCGATCAGCGCCGCACCGCCGAAGACCCAGGGGCGCCAGCCCTCACCGATGAAGGCGGCCTCGATGATCTTGTCCTTGGACCAGAAGCCGGAGAACGGCGGGACGCCGAGGATCGCCAGCCAGCCCAGGCCGAAGGTGATCCAGGTGATCTTCATGGCACCCGACAGCCCACCGAAGCGACGCATGTCGACCTGGTCGTCCATGCCGTGCATCACCGACCCGGCACCGAGGAACATCCCGGCCTTGAAGAAACCGTGGGTCAGCAGGTGGAAGATCGCGAAGGCGTAGCCGACCGGGCCGAGCCCGGCCGCGAGCATCATGTAGCCGATCTGCGACATCGTCGAGGCGGCCAGCGCCTTCTTGATGTCGTCCTTGGCACAGCCGACGATCGCCCCGAAGACCAGCGTGATGGCACCGACGATGACGACGCACAGCTGGGCGTTGGGCGCGTGGTCGAAGACGAAGCTGCTCCGCACCACGAGGTAGACGCCGGCGGTGACCATGGTCGCCGCGTGGATGAGCGCAGACACCGGGGTCGGGCCGGCCATGGCGTCGCCGAGCCAGCTCTGCAGCGGGAACTGCGCCGACTTGCCGCAGGCGCCGAGCAGGAGCATCAGGCCGATGGCGGTCAGCACACCCTCGCCCGCACCGCCCTCGGCAGCCTGCTGGACGCCGGCGAAGGTGACCGTGCCGAACGCCGCGAACATGATCATGATGCCGACGGACAGGCCGAAGTCACCGACCCGGTTGACGACGAACGCCTTGTTGGCGGCGGTGGCGTAGGCGGGGTTGTGGTTCCAGAACCCGATGAGCAGGTAGGACGCGAGACCGACCCCCTCCCAGCCGACGTACAGCAGCAGGTAGGAGTCGGCCAGCACCAGCAGGAGCATCGCCGCGACGAACAGGTTGAGGTACGCGAAGAACCGCCGCTTGTCGGGGTCGTGCTCCATGTAGCCGATCGAGTAGACGTGGATGAGCGACCCCACGAAGGTCACCAGCAGCACGAACGTCACCGACAGCTGGTCGACGAGCATCCCGGCGTCGAGGTTGAACGACCCGGCAGGCACCCAGTTGAACAGGTGCAGGTGGGCGGCGCGGTCCTCGCCGCCGCGGCCGAGCATGGCCATCCAGACGACGAAGCCGACGACGAAGGCGGCCCACGACATGGCGGTGGCGAACAGCGGCCCCCACTTGTCGGTGGCGCGTCCGCCGAGCAGCAGCACGGCGGCACCGAGCAGCGGCAGAGCCACGAGCAGCCACGCGTATGCCGTGACGCCGGTGGCCGCGGTGGCCGCGGTTCCCGACGTGGTGGCGGCGGTGGCGAGGTGGGCGAGGGAAGTCACCTGGTGGCTCCTTCTACAGCTTCAGCAGGTTGGCGTCGTCGACCGAGGCCGACCGGCGGGCACGGAAGATGGCCATGATGATGGCCAGTCCCACGACGACCTCGGCCGCGGCGACCACCATGACGAACAGGGCGATCACCTGGCCGTCGAGGTTGCCGCGCATCCGGGAGAACGTCACGAACATCAGGTTGGTCGCGTTGAGCATCAGCTCGACACCCATGAACACGATGATGGCGTTGCGGCGCATGAGGACGGTCGCCCCACCGATCGCGAACAGCAGGGTCGCGAGGTAGATGTAGTTGACGAGGTTCATCGCTGCGACCCCTCCTCGATCTCGTGCTCGATGTCGTGCTCGGACTCGATGTGGCGATTCGGCGCGACGTTCTGCTCACGGGCGGTGAGCACCCGCGAGACGGACAGCTCGCTCGGGGTGCCGTCGGGCAGCAGGGCCGGGGTGTCGACCGCGTTGCTGCGGGCGTAGACACCGGGGGCCGGCAGGCCGGCCACGTTGCGGTTCTCGAGGACCCGCCGCTCGGACCAGGCGCGCTGGCTCGGCCGGACGCCGATCCGCTCGCGGTGCGCCAGCACCATCGCGCCGAGCGCGGCGGTGATGAGCAGCGCCGAGGTGATCTCGAAGGTCCAGACGTACTTGCCGAAGATGAGGTTGGCGACTCCGGAGACGTTGCCGGTGCTCGCGTTGACGCCGCTCAGCCCCTTCATCGGGCCGAACTGAGCGCGGCCGATCGCGGTGAACAGCAGCGCGGCCAGGCCGAGGGCGAGCAGCGCGCTGGCCCACTTCTGGCCCTTGAGCGTCTCGACCAGCGAGTCGGACGAGTCGACACCGACGAGCATGAGGACGAAGAGGAACAGCATCATGACCGCGCCGGTGTAGACGAAGATCTGGATGATGCCGAGGAAGTCGGCTTCCTGCGCGATGTAGAAGATCCCCAGGTTGATCATCACCAGGGCCATGCCCAGGGCGGCGTGCACCGCCTTCTTGGCGAAGATCAGGCCGAGCGCACCGAGCACGCTGATCGGCGCGAGGATCCAGAACATGACCTGCTCACCCGTGCCGGTCATCGGCGCACCGCCTCGGTCGTATCGCGGCCGGCCTGTCGCGTGGTCACGGTGTCCACTCCTTCGACGGGGTCGCCACTGGGTGCCAGACCGTCCTCGGGCTGGGCGTCGTGCTCCTTCACCCAGGCCTCCTGCTCGGGCGTGGCCCGGGCCACCTTGCCCTGGTAGTAGTCACGCTCCTCGAGGCCGTCGACCATCGGGTGCGGCGCGGGCAGCATCCCCTCCGACAGCGGCGCGAGCAGCTGCTCCTTGGTGAAGATGAGGTCGGCGCGGTTGTTGTCGGCCAGCTCGTAGAAGTTCGTCATCGTGAGGGCGCGCGTCGGGCAGGCCTCGATGCACAGCCCGCAGAAGATGCAGCGCAGGTAGTTGATCTGGTAGACGCGGCCGTAGCGCTCACCGGGCGAGAACCGGCCGGTGCCGCCCTCGGAGTCGTCGTTGGACGCCCCCTCGACGAGGATGGCGTCGGCCGGGCAGGCCCACGCGCAGAGCTCGCAGCCGACGCACTTCTCGAGTCCGTCGGGGTGCCGGTTGAGCTGGTGCCGCCCGTGGAAGCGCGGCTGGGTGGGCCGCTTCTCCTCGGGGTACTCCTCGGTCTCCAGCTTGCGGAACATGGTGGCGAAGGTGACGCCGAACCCGCCGACGGGAGCGAACAGGTCGGCGAAGAAGCCGGGCTTCTTCTGGTCGTCAGCCACGAGTGGGCTCCTTGTCCGTTGCGGTGTCGGTGGCACTGATCGCCAGGGAAGGCTCTTTGAGCCGTTGGCCGGGCAGCGGTGGCACCGGGTAGCCGCCGGCGAACGGGTCGATCTCCTCCGGCGGGGGCATGCTGCGGATCGCGGCCTTGTCGTTCTTGCGGGTGTCGCGCATCCACGTCCCGATCAACACGGCAGCGGCGAGCACGACGATGAAGACGATGCTGAGGACCGGGTAGTCGCGTCCGCGGACGGTGATCTTGGGTCCTTGGATGAAGCCGAGCTGGCTCGCCTTCATGAACGCCGCGATGACCACCCAGGTGAGCGTGGCGGGAATGAGGAACTTCCAGCCGAAGCGCATGAACTGGTCGTAGCGGACGCGCGGCAGCGAGCCACGCAGCCACACGAAGAAGAACATGAACAGCCAGAGCTTGATGACGAACCAGAGCAGGCCCCACCAGCCGTGGTTGAACATGCCGTCGTTGATGTGCGCGATCCCGGGAGGGGCCATCCAGCCACCGAGGAACATGGTGGTGGCCAGGGCCGAGACGGTGAACATGTTGACGTACTCACCGAGGAAGAACATCGCGAACTTCAACGAGGAGTACTCCGTGTGGAACCCACCGGTCAGCTCACCCTCGCCCTCGGCGAGGTCGAAGGGCAGGCGGTTGGTCTCGCCCACCATGGTCACGACGTAGACGAGGAAGCTCGGGATCAGCGGCAGGACGTACCAGAGGTCCTTCTGGGCGCCCACGATCTGCGAGGTCGACATCGACCCTGAGTAGAGGAACACCGCGACCAGCGACAGACCCATGGCGATCTCGTAGGAGATCACCTGGGCGGTCGAGCGCAGCCCGCCGAGCAGTGGGTAGGTCGAACCCGAGGACCACCCGGCCAGGACGATGCCGTAGACACCGACGCCGGCGACCGCGAGCACGAGCAGGACGGCGACGGGGAGGTCGGTGAGCTGCAACGGCGTCCGGTGGCCGAACATCGAGACGGTCGGCCCGAGCGGGATGATCGCGAACGACACGAACGCCATGGCACCGGCGATGGCGGGCGCCAGCGCGAAGACCACCTTGTCGGCGTTCTTCGGCGTGAGGTCCTCCTTGAGCGCCAGCTTGATGCCGTCGGCGAGGGTCTGCAGGAGGCCGAACGGGCCGGTGCGGTTGGGGCCGGGACGCTGCTGCATCCGACCGATGACGCGACGCTCGAACCAGATCACGATGAGCGTGTTGACGAGCAGGAAGACGAAGACGAACAGCGCCTTGACGAGGTGCAGCCACCACGGGGTGTCGGTGAAGTCCGTGCTCGGGTTGTCGGCGAACGGCGCCTGCGCCCCCAGCCCCGCACCGAGGTGCGGTATGCCGGTGACGGCCTGCGCGGCATACGTCAGGGCGCTCACTGGGCGCCTCCCTTCGTGACCGTCACGACGTCACCGGAGACCGCCCCCAGCGAGGCGCGGACGGTGGAGCCGTCGGAGTTGGTCGGGAGCCAGACGACGTGGTCGACCATGCCCTCGGTGACGGCCACGCGGGCGGACACCGAGCCACGGGTGTTCGCGACCGTGACGGTGTCGCCGTCGACGAGGCCGAAGGCCTCGGCCGTGGCGGCGGACACCCGTGCGCGGGCCTTGGCCGCGGTGCCGGCCAGGAACGGCTCACCGTCCTGGAGCGAGCCCCGGTCGAGCAGGTGGTGCCAGGTGGCCAGCACCAGCTGGCCGTCACCGGCACTCGGGAGCTCGGCCACGGGGACCGCGGGGGCGGCAGGACGCTCGCCGGCCCACGGCCCGAGGGCGGTCATCTCGCGACGGATCTCGGCCAGCGTGCGGGTGCCGAGGAAGGCGCCCATCTCGTTGGCCAGCATGTCGAGGACGCGGTAGTCGGACAGCGCCGCCGTGTCGAGGGCCGCCTCGAAGGCGCGCGGACGCCCCTCCCAGTCGACGAAGGTGCCACCCTTCTCGGCGTGCGGGGCCACCGGCAGCACGACGTCGGCGACCGCCGTCACCGACGAGGGACGGAAGTCCAGCGACACGACGAAGGTCTTGGCGAGAGCCTCCTCGGCGCGAGGGTCGGCGAGGTCGGCGGCGTCCACGCCACCGACGACCAGGGCGTTGACCGACCCGGTCGTGGCCGCCCGGATGATGCCGGCACCGTCGCGGCCCGGCACGTCCGGCAGGCCCACGACATCCCAGGCCTCGGCGACCTGCTGGCGCGCGGCAGCGTCGGCGACCGGACGGCCGCCGGGCAGCATCGACGACAGTGCGCCGGCCTCGAGGGCCCCCCGCTCACCAGCGCGACGCGGCACCCAGGCGACCCGGGCTCCGGCCGACGCGGCGAGGGCAGCGGCTGCGGACAGCGCGCCGGGCACGGTGGCGAGGCGCTCACCCACGAGCACGATGGCCCCCGGGGTCTCCAGCGCCTGCGCGGCCCTGGCGGCCGCACCGTCACCCGTGACGCCGTCGGCGAGGGCGCGGAGCACCTCGGCCTCGGTGCCGGGGGCGGACGGGATGAGTGTGCCGTTCAGCTTGGTGAGGCCGCGCGTCGCGAAGGGCGCCACGGCATACACGGCCGTCTTGCCGCGACGCGCGGACTTGCGCAGCCGCAGGAAGACGATCGGGCTCTCCTCCTCGGGCTCGAAGCCCACGAGGACGACGGTCGCGGCCTTCTCGAGGTCGGCATAGGTGACTGCGCCACCCTGTGCCCCGTCGACCGAAGGACCGGTGGCGACCACGGCAGCCGCCAGGAAGTCGGCCTCCTCGGCGGAGTGCGGGCGCGCGCGGAAGTCGATGTCGTTGGTGGCCAGCACCGCACGGGCGAACTTGCCGTAGGCGTAGGCGTCCTCGACGGACACCCGCCCGCCGGTGAGGACGCCGACGCCCTTGGCCGCCGTGAGGCCGCGGGCCGCGACCTCCAGGGCCTCGGGCCACGAGGCGACCTGGAGCTCGCCCTGCTCGTCGCGCACCATCGGGAACTCGAACCGGTCACCGGTGGAGGCGTACTGGAAGGCCCAGCGGCCCTTGTCGCAGTTCCACTCCTCGTTGACCACCGGGTCGTTGACGGCCATCCGCCGCAGCACGGCGCCGCGGCGGTGGTCGGTGCGGATCGAGCAGCCCGACGCGCAGTGCTCGCAGACGCTCTGGGTCGACCTGAGGTCGAACGGGCGGCTGCGGAAGCGGTAGGCCGCACCGGTGAGCGCGCCCACCGGGCAGATCTGCACGGTGTTGCCGGAGAAGTAGGACTCGAACGGCTGCTGCTCGTAGATGCCGACCTGCTGGAGGGCGCCACGCTCGACCAGAGCGATGAACGGGTCACCGGCGATCTGGTCGGAGAACCGGGTGCACCGGGCACACAGCACGCAGCGCTCACGGTCGAGCAGCACCTGCGAGGAGATGTTGATCGGCTTGGGGTAGGTGCGCTTGATGTCCTCGAAGCGCGACTTGGCCCGACCGTTGCTCATGGCCTGGTTCTGGAGGGGGCACTCGCCACCCTTGTCGCAGACGGGGCAGTCGAGGGGGTGGTTGATGAGCAGCAGCTCCATCACACCCTGCTGCGCCTTGTCGGCGACCTTGGAGGTCTCCTGCGTCTTGACCTCCATGCCCTCCGAGACGGTGATGGTGCAGGAGGCCTGCGGCTTCGGCATCGGCCGCAGCTGCCCGTCGGGGCCGGGCATCGCGATGTCCACGAGGCACTGGCGGCAGGCGCCGACCGGCTCGAGCAGCGGGTGGTCGCAGAACCGCGGGATCTGCACGCCGACCTCTTCGGCGGCGCGGATCACCAGCGTGTTCTTGGGGACGGCCACGGGCACGCCGTCGATGGTGAGGGTCACCAGGTCGACGGGCGCCTGGGCGTCCTTCTGGCCTGCGTCGTTCTTGGCCTGGGTCACAGTCATGCGGTCACGCGATCCTTGTGGAAGAGCGTCGACTCCCGGGCGTCGAACGGGCAGCCGCCATGGGTCAGGTGGTCCAGGAACTCCTGTCGGAAGTACTGGATGCTGCTGGTGATCGGGCTGGTCGCACCGTCCCCGAGCGCGCAGAAGCTGCGGCCCAGGATGTTGTCACAGATGTCGAGGAGCTTCTCGAGGTCCTCCTCGGACCCCTGGCCGTGCTCGAGCCGGCCGAGGATCTGCTTCAACCACCAGGTGCCCTCGCGACACGGCGTGCACTTGCCGCAGGACTCGTGCTTGTAGAAGTCGGTCCAGCGGTCGACGGCGCGCACGACACAGGTGGTCTCGTCGAAGATCTGCAGCGCCCGGGTGCCGAGCATCGAGCCCGCGGCCGCGACCGACTCGAAGTCGAGCGGGGTGTCGAGGTGCGCGTCGGTGAACAGCGGCGTGGACGAGCCACCCGGGGTCCAGAACTTGAGCTTCTTGTTGGGGTCGCGCATGCCGCCAGCCATGTCGAGGAGCTCGCGCAGCGTGATGCCGAGCGGCGCTTCGTACTGGCCGGGCCGCTTGACGTGACCCGAGAGGCTGAAGATGCCGAAGCCCTGCGACTTCTCGGTGCCCATGCCGGAGAACCAGTCGGCACCGTGCAGCAGGATCGGCGGGACCGAGGCGATCGACTCGACGTTGTTCACGACGGTCGGGCGGGCGTAGAGCCCGGCGACCGCGGGGAACGGCGGCTTGAGGCGCGGTTGGCCGCGGCGGCCCTCGAGGCTGTCGAGCAGCGCGGTCTCCTCGCCACAGATGTAGGCGCCGGCGCCGGCGTGCACGGTGATGTCGAGGTCGAAGCCCGAGCCGTGGATGTTCTTGCCGAGGTGGCCCGCGGCATACGCCTCCTCCACCGCCCGCAACAGGCGGCGGTAGACGTGCACGACCTCACCACGCAGGTAGATGAACGCGTGGTTGCACCCGATCGCGAAAGAGGTGATGACGCAGCCCTCGATGAGGAACTGCGGCGCCGCCATCATCAGCGGGATGTCCTTGCAGGTGCCCGGCTCGGACTCGTCGGCGTTGACGACGAGGTAGCGGGGGCCGCCGTCCGGCGGGGGCAGGAAGCCCCACTTCATGCCGGTCGGGAAGCCTGCCCCACCACGACCGCGCAGGCCGGAGTCCTTGGTCATCTGCACGAGGTCGGCGGGGGCCATCGCCAGGGCCTTCTTCAGCGCCTGGTAGCCCTCGTGGCGCTCGTACGTCTCGAGCGTCCACGACTGGGGGTCGTCCCAGAACTTCGTGAGGATCGGGGTCAGCGTGGTGCTCATTTGCCGTCCTTCTCGTCGAAGAGGGTCGCCGGCTTGTCGTCGACCGCCTCACCGGGCGCGTTGGCCGCGCTGTCGGTGGAGGTATGCCGCCCAGCCGCCTTCTCGTCGGACGTCGCCGTGGGCTGCTGGTCGGCCGTGGCCTTCTCACCGGCCTTGCCGTCGGGGGCGGTCCACCCGCGGTCGTTGGCCAGGCGCAGGCCCTCCAGGCTCGCGTGACCGGCACCGACACCCTCGTCGGCCAGGCCGTCGTGGAAACCGGCCAGCACGCGCGAGACCTGCTTGAAGGTGCACACCTTCGACGGGCCCCGGCTGGGACGGACGTCCTTGCCCGCCCGCAGGTCGTCGACGAGCTGCTTGGTCGAGTCGGGCGTCTGGTTGTCGAAGAACTCCCAGTTGGCCATCACGACGGGGGCGAAGTCGCAGGCGGCGTTGCACTCGACGCGCTCGAGCGTCACCTTGCCGTCAGGAGTGGTCTCGTCGTGGCCGATGCCCAGGTGCTCGGAGACCTCGTCCCAGATCTGGTCGCCGCCCATGATGGCGCAGAGCGTGTTGGTGCAGACGCCGACGGTGTACTCACCGTTGGGGTGGCGCTTGTACTGCGTGTAGAACGTCGCGACCCCGGAGACCTCGGCGGTCGTCAGGTCGAGGACCTCGGCGCAGAAGTCGATGCCGCGACCGGTGACGTAGCCGTCCACCGACTGCACGAGGTGCAGCAGCGGCAGCAGCGCGGACCGCTTCTGCGGGTACCTCGCGACGACCTGCGCGGCGTCCTCGTGCAACGACGCCAGGACGTCCGCGGCATACGGCTCCTTGGACTCCGCAGCGACGGTCAGGTGCCCTGCCGCGGTTTGAATTCCGTAGTTGTCGCCGCTCACCGGTCGACTCCCCCCATCACAGGGTCGATGGAAGCCACCGCGACGATGACGTCGGCGATCTGGCTGCCTTCGCACATCACGGCCGTGGCCTGCAGGTTGTTGAACGACGGGTCGCGGAAGTGCGCGCGGTAGGGGCGCGTGCCGCCGTCGGACACCGCGTGGCAGCCGAGCTCGCCCTTGGGGCTCTCCACCGCGGCATACGCCTGGCCCGGAGGCACCCGGAAGCCTTCGGTGACCAGCTTGAAGTGGTGGATCAGCGACTCCATCGAGGTGCCCATGATCTCGCGGATGTGGTCGAGGCTGTTGCCCATGCCGTCGCCACCGATGGCGAGCTGCGCCGGCCACGCGATCTTCTTGTCCTCGACCATGACCGGGCCGGGGTTGGCCTGCAGGCGGTCGATGCACTGCTCGGCGATCTTCAGCGACTCGTACATCTCGTCGATGCGGATGCGCAGGCGGGCGTAGGCGTCGGACTCGGTGCGGGTGATGACGTCGAAGTCGTAGGTCTCGTAGCCGCAGTACGGGTCGAGCTTGCGCAGGTCGTGGGGCAGGCCGGTCGAGCGCAGCATGGGGCCGGTGATGCCCAGCGCCATGCAGCCCGACAGGTCGAGGTAGCCGACGTCGACGGTGCGTCCCTTGAGGATGGGGTTCTCGTTGAGGAGGAGCTCGAGCTCGCCGAGTCCCTTGCGCACCAACGGAATCGTGTCGCGGACCTTGTCGATCGCACCGGGCGGCAGGTCCTGGGCGACACCACCGGGGCGGATGAAGGCGTTGTTCATGCGCAGGCCGGTGACCATCTCGAAGATCGCCAGGATGCGCTCGCGCTCACGGAAGCCGACCGTCATGACGGTGGTCGCGCCCATCTCCATGCCACCGGTCGCGAGGGCGACGAGGTGGGAGGTGATCCGGTTGAGCTCCATCATCAGCACGCGGATCGTGCTCGCGCGCTCGGGGATCTGGTCGGTGATGCCGAGCAGCTTCTCGACCGAGAGGCAGAAGGCGGCCTCGTTGAAGAACGGCGTGAGGTAGTCCATCCGCGTGCAGAAGGTCACGCCCTGGGTCCAGGTGCGGAACTCCATGTTCTTCTCGATGCCGGTGTGGAGGTAGCCGATGCCCGCGCGGGTCTCGGTCACCGTCTCGCCGTCGAGCTCGAGGATCAGTCGCAGCACGCCGTGCGTCGACGGGTGCTGCGGACCCATGTTGACGACGATCCGCTCCTCGTGGAGGGCGGCGGCCTCGTCGACGAGCTGGTCCCAGTCGCCGCCGGTGGCGTTGAAGACGTGGGCGCCCTCGGCGGCCGACGAGTCGGCGCCCGACGTGGCGTAGATGTCCGTGGTGGTCGAGTTGGTCGTCATCAGCTGTAAGACCTCCGCTGGTCCGGCGGTGGGACGGTGGCGCCCTTGTACTCGACGGGGATGCCGCCGAGCGGGTAGTCCTTCCGCTGCGGGTGGCCCGGCCAGTCGTCGGGCATGAGGATGCGGGTGAGCGACGGGTGGCCGTCGAACTCGATGCCGAACATGTCCCACGTCTCGCGCTCGTGCCAGTCGTTCGCCGGGTAGATCTCGACGATCGACGGGATGTGCGAGTCGGAGTCGGGTGCGGTGACCTCGACCCGGACCCGACGGCCGCCGTGGGTGATCGACAGGAAGTGGTAGACCGCATGGAGCTCGCGGCCGGCCTCGTGCGGGTAGTGGACGCCGGAGACACCGGTGCACATCTCGAAGCGCAGCGCCGGGTTGTCACGCAGCGCCCGCGCCACGGCGGGCAGGTGCTCGCGACGCACGAAGAGCGTCATCTCGCCACGGTCGACCACCACGCGCTCGACGGCCTCGGCGTAGGAGGCGGAGCCGCCGACGAGCCCGCGCTCGAGCTGGTCGGCGACCTCGTCGAAGTAACCGCCGTAGGGGCGGACTGCCGCGCCGGGGAACAGGATCGGGCTGACGATGCCGCCATAACCCGATGTGTCACCGGTGTCGGCGGCGCCGAACATGCCGTGCCGCTCCCCCACGACCACCGGGTCGGGGGCGGTGCCGGGGGCGGCTGGGAGCCGGTCGTCGGTGTCGCGGTCGACGACCTCACCGGGCTGCACGCCGACGGTCGACGCAGCGGCCACCGGTGCCGGCTGCTCGGGGCCGTCGCCCTTGTCGGCAGCGGCGTCGTCGGTCTTGGTGCCGTCGATGTTGCTGTTGGCCGTGGCCTTCTTCGGGTCCTCGGCGGGTGCGTCCTTGGTCTCGTCGGCTGCCCCGTTGGTCGCTTCGGCTGCGCCGTTGCTCGCTTCGGCTGCCCCGTTGGTCGCTTCGCTCATGCCACACCACCGTGGGCCACATCGGTGCCGTGGAGGTGGCCGTGCGCGTGGGTGTGGCCGCTGCCGGCACCCTGGGCGAGCAGTCCGGTCATCTGGTGCGTGGGCGTGGCGGCCAGGGCGGCGGCCTCGGCAGCGCGCGCGGCGGCGACGCGGTTGACGCCCAGCTTGGAGTTCTGGATCTGCTCGTGCAGCGTGATGATCGCGTTGAGCAGCATCTCGGGACGGGGCGGACAGCCGGGCAGGTAGACGTCGACCGGGATGATGTGGTCGACCCCCTGGACGATCGCGTAGTTGTTGAACATGCCGCCGGAGCTGGCGCAGACACCCATCGAGATGACCCACTTGGGCTCGGGCATCTGGTCGTACACCTGACGGACGACCGGCGCCATCTTCTGGCTGACCCGACCGGCCACGATCATGAGGTCGGCCTGGCGCGGGGTCGCGGAGAACCGCTCCATCCCGAACCGGGCGATGTCGTAGTCGGGCGTGCCGACGGCCATCATCTCGATGGCACAGCAGGCGAGGCCGAACGTCGCCGGCCAGACCGAGCTCTTGCGCATGTAGCCGGCGACCTGCTCGACCGTGGTCAGCAGGAAGCCCGCAGGCAGCTTCTCTTCGATTCCCATTTGGTTCCTAGTCCCTCGTCAGTCCCACTCGAGGCCGCCGCGGCGCCACACGTAGGCGTAGGCCACGAACACGGTCAGGATGAACAGCACCATCTCCACGAGCGCGAACAGGCCGAGCTGGTTGAAGGCCACCGCGAAGGGATAGAGGAACACCGACTCGATGTCGAAGATGATGAAGAGCATGGCGGTCAGGTAGTACTTGATCGGCACGCGACCACCGCCCGCAGCCTGCGGCGTGGGCTCGATGCCGCACTCGTAGGCGTCGAGCTTGGCGCGGTTGTAGCGCTTGGGGCCGGAGACCGCTGCGGCGCCGACCGAGAAGACGGCGAACCCGCCACCGATGGCCAAGAGGAAAAGCAACGGGACGTAGGGGTTGCTCATCGCCGTGCCACTCCCTTTCTGTCGTCGCTGCGGTTGTGAGGTGTGTCGCCGGTCACATGCTGGCGGTGCGGCCCAATCCTAGGGGCGCCGCCACAGAATGCACGCCGGGTCATGCGTCCGGCGCCATCTTCGACAGCGCGGTGATGAGGCGGTCCGACGCGTCGCCACCGTGGGGCTCGGCGAGGTTGGCCATCACCTTCAGGAGGAACTTCATCAAGGTGGTCCTTGGCAGGCCGTACTTGGTCGCCAGCCGCATGACCTCGGGGTTGCCGATCATCTTCGCGAAGTAGCGCCCCAAGGTGTAGTAGCCACCGAGGGCGTCGGCCATGACCTTCGGGTAGGACTGCAGGACCCGCTCGCGCTGCGCGTCGGTGCCGCGGGCGAACGCCTGCGCGATCACCTCGGCGGCGAGGCGCCCGGACTCCATGGCGTAGGCGATGCCTTCGCCGTTGAACGGGTTGACCATGCCGCCCGCGTCACCGACGAGGAGGAGGCCGTTGTCGTAGTGCGGCTGCCGGTTGAAGCCCATCGGCAGGGCGGCCCCGCGGATCGGGCCGACCATCGTCTCCTCGTTGTAGGTCCAGTCCTCGGGCATCGTCGCGACCCAGCGACGCATGACGTCCTTGTAGTCGGTCTTGCCGAAGGCGCTGGAGGTGTTGAGGATGCCGAGGCCGACGTTGGAGGTGCCGTCGCCGACACCGAAGATCCAGCCGTAACCGGGCAGGAGGACCTTCTTGCCGTTGTCGTCGGTGGACCACAGCTCGAGCCAGGACTCGAGGTAGTCGTCGTCGTGGCGGGGGCTCGTGTAGTAGGTGCGCACGGCCACGCCCATCGGGCGGTCCTCACGCTTCTCGCGGCCCATCGACAGCGACAGCCTCGAGGAGTTGCCGTCCGCGGCGACGACCAGCGGCGCGGCATACCGGAGCTCGGGGCCGGTCGAACGGCCCTTGTCGTCCACCGCCTTGGCGGTGACGCCGACGATCGAGCCCTTGGCGTCGAGGATCGGGCCGGTCACGTTGGTGGACTCGCGCAGGCGCGCGCCGTGCTTCACCGCGTGCTTGGCCAGGATGTCGTCGAAGTCCTGGCGGGTGCGCACCAGGCCGTACGGCGGGAAGCTCGCGAGGTCGGGCCACGGCAGGGACAGCCGCATGCCACCGCCGATGATCCGCAGACCGTGGTTCTTGATCCAGCCGTCCTCCTCGGGCGTGGGGATGCCGAGGGTGATGAGCTCCTTGACCGCGCGCGGGGTGAGCCCGTCGCCGCAGACCTTCTCGCGGGGGAAGGCCGTCTTCTCGAGGACCATGACGTCCAGCCCCGCCATGGCGAGGTACGCCGCGGTGGCCGACCCCGCAGGACCGGCACCGACGACGATCACGTCGGCGGTCTCCGTGGGTGCGCCGGCGCCGGGGGCTCCGGTGGCCTCGCTGATGGTGTCTGTCACGCCTGCCTCACACGCTTGTGAACGTCTTCACGAACTACCTCGGGGGAGTCTATTCCCGACCGGCCGCCGGGTCACCAGTAAGGCGAGCCTTACCCCAGCGACGGGTCGTGGGTGCCAGCCCGCGGCCGGGCGCGTGCTGGCCCACACGACTCAGGGTTTGGTCGCCCGGTGCAGGGCCACGATGCCACCCGTCAGGTTGCGCCAGCCCACCTCACCCCACCCGGCGGCGGCGATCCGCTCCCCCAGCTCACGCTGCGCCGGCCACGCCTGGATCGACTCGGCGAGGTAGACGTACGACTCGGGGTTGCTGCTGACCTTGCGCGCGATCGGGGGCAGCGAGCGCATGAGGTACTCGGAGTAGACCTTGCGGAAGGCGCCGTTGACCGGCTGGCTGAACTCGCACACCACGAGCCGTCCACCCGGCCGGGTGACGCGGAGGAACTCGCCGAGCGCCTGCTCGACGCTCGCGACGTTGCGCAGGCCGAACGACATGGTCACGGCGTCGAAGCTGTTGTCCGCGAAGGGCAAGCGCATCGCGTCGGCCGCCGTGAACCCCAGGTCGGGACGACGACGGTTGCCGACCCGGAGCATCCCGAGCGAGAAGTCGGCCGGCACCACGTTGACGCCGTGGGCGGCGAACGGCTCGCTGCTCGTGCCGGTGCCGGCGGCGATGTCGAGCACGGTCTCGCCGCGTTGCGCGTCGACCGCCTTGAGGACAGCCCGCCGCCAGAGGCGGTCCTGGCCCAGCGACAGGACGTCGTTCGTCAGGTCGTACTTCCCGGCCACGTCGTCGAACATCGCGGCGACGTCACGGGGGTCCTTGTCGAGGCTGGCGCGGGTCATGGCGTCATCCTCCCATCCGACCCCGCGGCCACCTCCCGCGGCTGCCCGGGGGTCGCGCCGTAGGCTTTCCCCCGACATGACCAGCCTCCCCACGCCCCAACAGGCGGGCCGACCGCAGGGTTCGCCCGTGGTCGCCCGCACCGTGGCCCTGCACGACCCCGGCACGCTGCTGGGCCTGCTGCCGGACCGCGCCGACCCCACGGAGCTGTTCAGCTGGGTGCGCCGTGGTGAGGGCCTGGTCGGGTGGGGACGGGCGCTGGAGTTCACCGCCCACGGACCCGACCGCTTCGAGCGGGCCGAGGAGTGGTGGCGCGACGTCGTCGACCGCGCCGTGGTGCGCAACGACGTCAACCTCCCCGGGACCGGGCCGGTCGCCTTCGGCTCGATCTCGTATGCCGCGGACTCCCCTGCCGGGGCGACCCTCGTCGTACCGGAGGTGGTGGTCGGGTCGCGGGACGGCCAGTGGTGGGTGACCACCATCGGCACCGGCGCGGAGCTGCCCACGCCCGTGGTGCCCCAGCAGTCCGAGCCGCGCGAGCCCGCAGGCGTGCGCTTCGCCGACGGAGCGCTCGCGCCGGCCGAGTGGGCGGGGGCGGTCGGGCGCGCGGTCGAGCGGATCACCGGTGGCAGCCTCGACAAGGTGGTGCTCGCCCGTGACCTGCAGGTCAGCGCCGAGGCGCCGATCGACCCGCGCTGGCTGCTCGCCCGGCTCGCCGAGCGCTACGACACCACGTGGGTCTTCGCCGTCGACGGCCTCGTGGGCGCGACCCCCGAGATGCTGGTGCGGCTCGAGAAGGGCCTGGTCACCTCCCGCGTCCTGGCCGGCACCATCCGACGCACCGGCGACGACGAGCACGACCTCGCGCTGGCCGCCTCGCTCGCGCGGTCGAGCAAGGACCTCGAGGAGCACGAGTACGCCGTGYGTTCGGTGGCCGACGCCCTCCGCCCGCACTGCTCGTCGACCAACGTCCCCGAGGCGCCGTTCGTGCTGCACCTGTCCAACGTCATGCACCTGGCCACCGACGTCGCCGGGGTGCTGGCCGACCGGACCACGTCGCTCGGGCTCGCCGCCTCGCTCCACCCCAGCGCCGCCGTGTGCGGGACTCCGTCCGCCGTGGCCGACGAGCTGATCAGCGAGCTGGAGGACATGGACCGTGGGCGCTATGCCGGGCCGGTGGGCTGGATGGACGCCAGCGGAGACGGCGAGTGGGGAATCGCGTTGCGGTGCGGGGCTTTCGAGCCCTCCGACCCGTCTGCGATGCGACTGTTCGCCGGGTGCGGGATCGTCGCCGGGTCGGACCCCGACTCGGAGGTCGCCGAGTCCGACGCGAAGCTCGTGCCGATGCGCGACGCCCTGACGGCTGGTTGACGCGTGTCCGGGAGCCCTGGGCCGCGTCCCGCTGACGCGGTGGTCTTCGACCTCGGGAACGTCCTCATCACCTGGGACCCGGTCGAAGCCGTCGCCGTCGCGGTCGGTCCAGAACGGGCACGGGCCTTCGTGGCGGACCCCGACTTCGACTTCGCCGCGTGGAACCGCGCCAACGACGCCGGCCGCGGTCTCGACGAGGCCGAGCGAGTCGCCCTCGAGTCGCACCCGCACTACGCCGAGGAGATCGTCGCCTACCGCGAGCACTTCGGCACCTCGCTCGTCGGCGAGATCGCGGGGAGCGTCGAGATCCTGCGGGAGCTRCACGAGGCCGAGGTGCCGCTGTTCGCCCTGACCAACTGGTCAGCCGACCTCTTCCCGGTGGCCCTCGACCGGTTCGACTTCCTCGACCTCTTCGAGGACATCATCGTCTCCGGCGAGGAGGGCGTGGCCAAACCCGACCCCGAGATCTTCGAGGTGCTCGAGGAGCGGGTCAGCCACCGCGCGGGGCTCGACGACTGCATCTTCATCGACGACAGCCCCGCCAACGTCGTGGCCGCCGCCGAGACCGGTCTGGACGCGGTGCACTTCACCGGTCCCGACCACCTGCGCGAGGACCTCCTCGCCCGCGGTATGCCGCTGCGCCGCCACCCCTGAGGCACCACCCCAGCCCGGAGTCTTTGAGCGATCCGGCGGACCAGGACCCGTCGGATCGCTCAAAGACTCCGGGTCGCGGCAGGGTCAGGACCGGAGGGCGGCTGCGGCGCGCTCGCGCAGGTGGGCGTGGAGACCTCGGTGGGTGCCGCGGTCGACCGGCACCTCGAGGACGGCCAGGCCGGAAGGCCGCTCCGCGAGGGCGGCCACGAGCTCGTCACGGGTCGCGACCAGCTGGTGCCGGACGTGGTGGGCCGCGCACAGCGCGCCCAGGTCGGTGCCGGTCGGCGTGCCGAAGAGCCGCTCGAAGTCGGCCGCCCGCTGCGGCTCGCCCGGCTCGAGGAGCGTGAAGATCCCACCCCCGTCGTCGTTGGTCACGACGACCGTGAGGTCGGGACGCCGCTCCAGGGGCCCGACGAGCAGCCCGTTGGAGTCGTGGAGGAAGGTCAGGTCACCCATCAGCGCGTAGGTCGGGGTCGAGTCCGCCAGGGCCAGTCCGGTCGCGGTCGACACGCAGCCGTCGATGCCCGCCAGGCCACGGCTGGCCACCACCCGCAGCCGCTCGGACCGAGGACTCGCGAGGTCGACGTCACGGGCCGAGTTCGACGAGCCGAGGAAGAGCGTGGCGCCGGCCGGCACCCCTGCCAGCACCGCGCCAGCCACGGCCGCGCCGCTGGGCCAGGGCGGTGACTCCTGCGCCATGGCACGGCCCACCCGCTCGCCCGCGGCACGCCAGACCTGCGCCCAGTCGCCGTCGCCGTCTGCGCCCACGGCGTCCTCTGGACCCACCGGCGCGTCGAGGACCGCGGCCGGGTGGACGGTGTGGACCTGCGGGCGCGACACGATCCAGGCGTGCGCGCCCACGGCCTCGACCCTGACCCCGGGCCGCCGCAGGAGCGCTGCCACCGGGCGCGAGAGGGTCAGTCGTCCGACCGCGATCACCCGGGCGGGGGCGTGCTCGTCCAGCCATGACGCATCGGACAGGACCAGCGGACCGTGCGGCAGGACGTCGCCTCGGGGGTGGGTGCCGAACGGTTCAGCCAGCACCGGCCACCCCCTGGCCGTGGCCCACTGGACTGCCCGCTCGAACTGGTCGGGCTCCGGGAGGTCGCCGACGACGACCAGGGTCCGCGCGGGCTGGGGCGAGACGCCGTATGCCGCCGACGCCCCCAGCCCGGTCGAGGTCGGGGTCGAGGGCTGCGCCGAGGTTGAGGGCTGCGTCGTGGGCTGCGTCGTGGGCGAGGGCTGCGCCGAGGTCGAGGGCTGCGTCGAGGTCGAGGGCTGCGTCGTGGGCTGCGTCGTGGGCGAGGGCTGCGCCGAGGGCGAGGGCTGCGC
>NZ_JBFUCW010000029.1:0-43839 GCF_056405035.1 Pedococcus sp. P2_A3
GCCCCGGGATCAGTGATCCCGGGGCCCCGCCGTGTCGTGCGCGCGCTGACGGGTGCCAGCGCGGTCAGGTCACTTGAAGCTGACCTGGACCTGCAGCAGGTTGCCGCCGTCCTCCGACTTGTTCACCTTCATGACCGTGCCCGAGCCGGCGACCTTCACCGACGACCAGGGGTTGGCCGCGGACCAGTACTGGTCCGGGTTGCTGTCGTCGAAGACCGGGATGGCCGGCTGCGACGGAACAGTCAGGGCGGTGCCGTTGCGGTGGAAGGTCACTGCGTCGGTGCGCTCGAGCCCGAACGTGGCGTCCCACGGCTGGCGCCGGTTGCCCAGCTTCACACCGTCGGCGAACCTCACCGGGGCCGGACGGGCATCCACTGGCAGCGACTGGCCGCCACCGGGGTGGCCCGAGGTGTTGTTGTCGGTGAACTCACCGTCGACGTACCAGACGAGCAGGCCGTTCTGGTAGGGGAACCGCTCCACCCAGTCGGGCCTGGTGTTCGCCCAGCCGAAGTTGTACGGGCCGGTCTTGAGGGTGTTGTCGTAACCGGTGTACGTGCGGTTCTCAGCCAGGTAGTAGTGGCTGACGACCTCGGACGTGGAGCCGGTCATGCGGGTGAACCCGTTGGCCGTCCAGCCGTCCGTGCCGCCCTCGACGTCGTCGGTGACCGTGGTGCCGCCGACCGTGATGGCCAGATCGTCGAGGAACGGGCCCTCGAAGTGCAGGCCGCCGTCGGTGGCGTAGCGGAAGCGGAACTGGACGCTCTGGCCGGCGTAGGGCGTGAGGTCCCAGGTCTTCTGGGCCCACGGGGTCAGACCGGCGTTGTCGGACGGACCGGAGATCGGAGCCGCCGCGTCCTTCCAGGTCGCACCACCGTCGGTGCTCACCTCGGCGTAGAGGTAGTCGTAGTCCTGCTCGATGTTGTACTGGAGCCAGGCCGAGACCGAACCGCTGGTCGCGCCGGTGAGGTCCACCGTGCGGGTCAGCGTGTTGTTGAGGCTGTCGTTCGCCCCGCCCCACCACTCGTAGGAACCCGAGCGGGGGGTGTTGTAGTCGGTCTTGACCGTCTTGTCCGGCAGCGTGACCGCGAGGGCCTGGTAGKACGACGTGCCCTTCGGCTGGTCCGCCGAGCCGAGCTTGACCGTCATGTCCTGGCCGTAGGGCACGGTCTTGTAGTCGAGCCAGCCGAGCTGCAGCTTCTCGAGCGGACCCATGTAGCCCGGGGTGGTGCCGATCGAGTCCGTGCCGTGGTTGAGCCACGAGCCACCGGACATCAGCGTCCAGAAGCCGGTGCCGTTGTCGCCACCCGCGGTGTCGTAGTAGTCCGGTAGACCGAGGTCGTGACCGAACTCGTGGGTGAAGACACCGAGGCCACCGTTCTCCGGCTCGGTGGTGTAGTCACCGATCCAGATGCCGGAGTTGCCCAGCGGCACGCCACCGAGCTTGGCGCCCTCCGGGCCGGTCTTGCCGGCGTCGGTGGAGTAGGCGTACCACCGGTGCGACCAGATGGCGTTGGTGCCCTGGGCGCCACCACCGGCTTCTTCGCCCTCACCGGCGTGGATGGCCTGGAAGTGGTCGATGTAGCCGTCGGGCTCGTTGAAGTTGCCGTCGTGGTCTGCGTCGTAGCGGTCGACCTTGTCGAACTGCTTCAGGTAGGTCGTGATCTCGGCGTCGCTCTTGCCTGCTGCCTTCTGGGCGTCGTACCAGGCGGTTGCGGTGTCCTTGACGTAGTTCCAGTAGCCATCGGCGTTGTTGCTCCGGCCGTAGCGAGCCCCGTTGTAGGGCACGGTGACCCAGTCGGAGACGTCACCCTTGGCCACGAAGCGACCGTTCGACTGCTTCAGGTAGAAGTCCTTGAACGACTCACCGGCGCCGAACATCATGTCCTGGTAGTGAGCGCGGTTGAAGTCCGCGGTCCAGTAGGTCGAGTTGTCGTCGGTGCTGTTGCCGTCCCAGACGCGGTCGGGCGACGGGATCTGGTTGTGCACCGGGCCCGGCGTGGCGTCGAAACCGGTCTTGGTCTGCGTGCCGAAGTCGGTGAGGACGGTGAAGATGTCCTCCTCCCGCTCGACCGGGTAGGACACGAAGCGATCCCGGGCGGCCGCGCTGCCCTTGGGCGCCTTGGCGTTACCGGCGAGCTTGATGACGCGCTGGCCCCCACGCATCTCGGTGGTGGCCTCCCCCTTCACGAGCTTGTCGACAGCCTCCTTGCGGAGGGCGCGTGCGGCGTCCCCCAACGGGTTGGGCAGGTCGTGCTCCCGGTTGGCGGCCTTGGGCTCCGAGTCCTTGGGCGCGGGGGTCGCCTGCGCAGGAGCGGAAACCAGGCTCAAGGTGACGGCCGCGATGGCCGCACCCGAGAGAGCGCTCAGATGACGTCTCTTCACAAATCCTCCAGTTGAAATTGGCGGTCCTTGTTCGGACACACAAGGGCGACCCAAACACGGTTGCGCTACCAGACCAATGGTTCAGCGGTTAAGAACTTGGTAAAGAAACCACCGAACGGCGGAGAACCAGAACTGAAGCCCGGCCCATTCCGAAGGATCAACGGTCCATCAGCCCGATGCCCGACAAGACCGCAACTGTCGCTCTCGTCCGGGAACGAGCGGATACCCGGAACCTCCGGCCGGTGGTGGTCGACTCCCGCAGGGTCCGACCCGTCGATAAGGTCCTTGCATGAGCGAGCAGCCCCCGAGTTCCGCGCCGGTCCCCGGCCCCACCGCCGCAGCCGGGGAGGTTGCCGCGCCCTACGGCACCGGGGCCCAGGCCGCCCCCCAGCGCCGCATCCGCATCCCGCACCTCCAGGCGATGAAGGAGAAGGGCGAGAAGTGGGCGATGCTCACGGCATACGACATGTACTCCGCGGAGATCTTCGACGAGGCCGGCATCCCCGTGCTCTTGGTCGGCGACTCGGCGGGCAACAACGTCTTCGGGTTCGAGACGACTGTGCCGGTCACGGTCGACCACCTCGTGCCCTTGGTGCGGGCGGTGACGTCGGCGGCCAAGCACGCGATGGTCGTGGCCGACCTGCCGTTCGGGTCCTACCAGGCCAGTCCACAGCAGGCCCTCGCCACCGCGACGCGGATGATGAAGGAAGGCCTCGCCCATGCCGTGAAGCTCGAGGGCGGCAAGCCGATGGTGCCCGAGGTGGAGCTGTTGGTCCGCGCCGGCATCCCGGTGATGGGACACATCGGCTTCACGCCGCAGAGCGAGCACGTCCTTGGCGGCTACCGCGTCCAGGGCCGCGGCGACTCGGGCGACCGCCTGGTCGAGGACGCCGTGGCGCTGGAGAAGGCCGGCTGCTTCGCCGTCGTCATGGAGATGGTCCCGGCGCCGTTGGCCGCGCGGGTCACCGAGGTGCTCTCGATCCCGACCATCGGCATCGGTGCCGGACCGGACTGCGACGCCCAGGTGCTCGTCTGGCAGGACATGGCCGGCCTACGGGGCGGGAAGGCACCGCGCTTCGTCAAGAAGTACGCCGACCTCCGCGGCGAGCTGAGCCGCGCGGCCGCCGCATATGCCGCGGATGTCGCCTCCGGCTCGTTCCCGGCGTCGGAGAACTCGTTCCTCGAGTGAGCCGAAACTCCTCCACCGGTAGGACCCGAGCCGGGCATCTCACCCGCTAGCGTCCACCGATGGGTCCCGACCGGACCCGCCCACACACCGAGGAGGACACCCCGTGCCCCAGCGCCTTCGCACCACCGCACTCGTCACTGTCACCGCCGCCTGCGCCGCCCTCGGCCTCGCGGTGGCCACGCCCGCGTCAGCCACGAAGCCCGGCAGCGGCAGCACCACGGGCAGCGGGGCGGTCTTCATGGTGAACCCCGTCCAGTCATCGGGCGACCAGTCGCTGACCGACCAGAAGGACGCCGACGCCGCGGTGCCCAGCAGCGCCTACGCCACGGTCCCGCTGCGCAACCTCGATGGCTCGGGCTACCTGCGCGGCTCGTGGGCCACCGTCCAGTCCGCTACGGGCACACCGGCATTCAGCACGACGAACACTTTCAGCTACACCCGTCACCAGGACCAGTTCGAGCAGGTGATGGGGTACTTCTGGGTCAACCAGGCGCAGGAGTACCTGCAGTCGCTCGGCTTCGGCTCGACCCTGCCGGGCATCGTCAAGCAGCCCTTCGTCGTCAAGATCGACCAGTACGGCGGCGACAACTCCTACCAGACCGACAAGCCCTACCGGATCCGTCTGGGCAAGGGCGGGGTCGACGACGCGGAGGACGCCGAGGTGATCGTGCACGAGTACGGCCACGCCGTGCACGCCTCGCAGGTCCCCGGCTACGGCACCAGCCTGGACGCGGGCTCGATCGGTGAGTCGTTCGGCGACTACCTCGCCGTGTCGGTCGGGCTCGACGCAGCCGGTCAGTACGGCTGGCCGGTGAAGGCCGAGCAGGCCTGCCCGATGGACTGGGACGCCACGTCGTACACCAAGGCGCCCCACTGCATCCGACGGTTCGACACGAACATGACGGTGGCCACTCGCGAGGGCGAGGTCCACGCCGACGGCCAGATCTGGAGCCAGGCGCTCTGGGAGATCCGGCTCGGCTACGTCGCGATGGGCAAGACGACTCGCGCCTGGGACACCACCCTCATCGACGCGCAGTTCCGCTTCGCACCCGACACGTCGTTCTCGGCTGCCGCCAAGGCGACCTATGACACCGCCCTGGCGCGTGACGGTGCGCAGGCCGCCGCGCTCGTCAAGGCGCGCTTCGCCGCCCGCGGCATCAGCTTCTAGCCCTGCCGCTGCGGCGGTGCCCCGCACCGCCGCAGCGCGAGCACGGCATACGCCCGCGCGCAGGCGACCACGTCAGCGAGGCGCACGGACTCGTCGACGGCGTGCGCCTGAGCGAGCTCTCCCGGCCCGAACTGCACGGTCGGTATGCCGTGGGCCGCGTAGTGCCGCAGGTCCGAGCCGTAGGGCGCGCCCTCGACCAGCTCGGCCAGGTCGGCGACGAGGGCATCAACGTCCACCGCGTCGACGACCCGCTGCTCGTGCGCATTCGGCCCAGCCATGCACCGAGCCTGCCATGCCCCGGCACCGCGGGCCGGCGCCGGTCGCCGGTCTCGGGGCCTCGCGGCATACGGTGGGGCCATGACCCTGCGCATCGGTTACAAGGCCTCGGCAGAACAGTTCGCGCCCCGAGAGCTGCTCGACTTCGGCGTGCTGGCCGAGCAGGTCGGGCTCGACAGCGTGCTCATCTCCGACCACTTCCAGCCCTGGCGGCACGACGGAGGGCACGCGCCGTTCTCGCTCGCGTGGCTCGCGGCGCTCGGCGAGCGGACCGAACGCGTCCAGGTCGGCACCTCCGTCATGACCCCCACGTTCCGCTACAACCCGGCGGTGGTGGCCCAGGCCTTCGGCACCCTGGGGTCGTTGTACCCGGGGCGCGTGATGCTCGGCATCGGCACCGGGGAAGCGCTCAACGAGGTCGTCGTCGGCTCGGTGGACGAATGGCCCGAGTTCAAGGAGCGGTTCGCGCGCCTGCGTGAGGCGGTGACCCTGATGCGCCGGCTGTGGACCGAGGACCGCGTGACGCTGGAGGGCGACTACTACCGCGTCGTGGACGCGACCGTCTACGACCGTCCCGACCAACCGGTCCCGGTCTACGTCGCCGCGGGCGGCCCGCTGGTGGCCCGGTATGCCGGTCGGTCGGGTGACGGGTTCATCTGCACCTCCGGCAAGGGCGAGGAGCTCTACCGCGACAAGCTCCTGCCCGCGGTCGACGAGGGGCTGGCCAAGTCGGGCCGCACGCGCGACGACCTCGACCGGATGATCGAGATCAAGCTGTCGTGGGACCCCGACCGTGAGCAGGCAGTGACGAACTGCCGCTTCTGGGCCCCCTTGTCGCTCACTGCCGACCAGAAGCACGGCACGAGCGACCCCCTCGAGCTGCAGCGGCTCGGCGACGAGCTGTCCGACGAGCAGATCGCCTCCCGGTGGATCGTCTCCGACGACCCGGAGGAGGTCGTCGCGGCCGTGAAGCCTTACGTCGACTGGGGTTTCAACCACCTGGTGTTCCACGGGCCGGGCCACGACCAGGCGCGCTTCCTCACCACCTTCGCCGACCGGGTGCTGCCCGGCCTGCGCGAGCTCGGCTGATCGGGTTCCGCTGCGCCCACTGCGAACCTAGGGTGGAGGGGTGACCGAGATGGAGCCCCGCACCCTGTGGTCGGAGGTGTCCGGTGGGCCGGGTGCCGCGACCGCGTACCAGCGCAGGTTCGACGACCTCGCGGCCCAGGGCATGGACATCCACGGCGAGGCGGCCTTCGTGGCCTCGCTGCTGTCGCCACCGGCCAGGGTCCTCGACGCTGGGTGCGGCACCGGCCGGGTCGCCATCCAGCTCACCGCCCTGGGCTACCACTGCGTCGGCGTCGACGCCGATGCCGCGATGATCGAGGTGGCGGAGCAGCGCGACCCCTCGACGACCTGGGTGCGGCAGGACCTCAGCCGGCTGCAGCTGCGGTCGCAGGCCTTCGAGCTCGCCGTCCTCGCCGGCAACGTCATCCCGCTCCTGGCCCCCGGCACGCTGCTCGCCACCGTGGAGAGGCTGGCCGCGCACCTGCAGCCAGGCGGCTTGCTCGTCGCGGGCTTCGGGCTCGATGCCGCCCACCTGCCGCAGGGGTGCCCGGTCACCCCGCTCGACGACTACGACCGCGCGTGTGAGGTGGCCGGACTGAGCCTCCTGCGACGACACGGCACCTGGGACCGCGAGCCCTGGCGGCCCGACTCCGGCTATGCCGTCTCGGTCCACCTCCTGGGCGACTGAGACCCGGCCCCGCCGGCGAGAGCACGACGAGGGCACGACGACCACGCGCGAGCCGCTCACCGCTCTGGCGCTCAGTCCGCCCACGCGGAGCGTGGGACCCGGGAGCGGCTCAGTCCGCCCACGCGGAGCGTGGGACCCGGGAGCGGCTCAGTCCGCCCACGCGGTGCGTGGGACCCGGGAGCGGCTCAGTCCTCGCCTTCCTCCCACGCCTTGTCCTCGGCGTCCCACTTCTCGGTGCGCTCGCGAGCGGTCTGGAGTGCCTTGGACGCCTCTTCCTGCGAGTCGTAGGGACCCATGAGGTCGTCCCCCTGGCTCTTGTTGTCATCGCTCTCGACCTGACCGCTGCTGACGTTGTACCAGTAGGCCATGGGGTGCCCTCCAACTCGACGGATCTGCGTACGTCCCTAGACTCCACCGTATGCCGTTGACGTACGCAAGCGTGGCGCCGGGCGTGGTGTCCCCACGCCGCCCGGTGCCCGCCTCGATCGTGCGGCCCGAGTACGTCGACCGACCCGCCCCCGCAAAGGACACCGGGCCGGAGGTGAAGGACCCCGAGACCATCGAGCGGATGCGCGTCGCGGGACGGATCGCGGCGCAGGCCATGGCCGCGGCCGCCGCAGTGATCGCCCCGGGGGTCACCACCGACGAGATCGACCGCGTCGGCCACGAGTTCCTGCTCGACCACGGCGCCTACCCCTCGACCTTGGGCTACAAGGGGTTCCCGAAGTCGCTGTGCACCTCGGTGAACGAGGTGGTCTGCCACGGCATCCCGGACGACCGCCGGCTCGAGGACGGCGACATCGTCAACATCGACATCACGGCCTTCATCGGCGGCGTGCACGGCGACACGGATGCGACCTACCTCTGCGGAGACGTCGACGAGGAGTCGCGGCTGCTGGTCGACCGCACCCGCGAGGCGATGATGCGCGGGATCAAGGCCGCCATCCCCGGCCGCGAGATCAATGTCATCGGGCGGGTGATCCAGAGCTACGCCCGCCGCTTCGGCTACGGCGTCGTCCGTGACTTCACCGGTCACGGCATCGGCCGGACCTTCCACAGCGGGCTGGTCATTCCCCACTACGATGCGGCCCCGTCGTACAGCACGCTGATCGAGCCCGGCATGACGTTCACCATCGAGCCCATGCTCAACCTCGGGACCCCCGAGTGGGAGATGTGGGACGACGGGTGGACGGTCGTCACCGCGGACCGCCGTCGTTCGGCACAGTTCGAGCACACCATCCTCATCACCGAGACCGGCAACGAGATCCTCACGCTGGCATAGCAGGCAACCCCGCAAGGAAGGCGGATCGATGGCGAAGGAAGCCAAGCAGGCCAAGCACGGGCTCCCCCTGGGGATCGACGTGGGTGGCAGCGGCATCAAGGGTGCGCCCGTCGACCTCACGGACGGCACGTTCGCCGCCAAGCGGATGCGGATCGACACCCCGGTCCCCTCGACTCCCGAGGCCATCGCCGCGGTGATCGACCAGATCGTCGACCACTTCGACGACGTGCGCGGCGACTCCCCCATCGGCGTGACGATCCCGGGCGTGGTGACCCACGGCATGGTCCGGTCCGCCGCCAACATCGACAAGTCGTGGCTGGACTTCGACGCGGAGCCGATGCTGGAGAAGGTCCTGGAACACGACATCATCCTGGTCAACGACGCCGATGCCGCCGGGGTGGCGGAGCTGTACTACGGCGCAGCGAAGGGCCAGAAGGGTCTGGTGGTCCTGACGACCCTGGGCACCGGTATCGGCACCGCGCTGATCTATGACGGCGTGCTCATCCCCAACTCCGAGCTCGGGCACCTCGAGATCGACGGTTACGACGCCGAGACGCGGGCAGCCTCCTCGATCAAGGACAAGGAGGGCCTGTCGTACCCCGTGTGGGCCGAACGGCTGCAGCGCTACTACAGCCACCTCGAGGCGCTGCTGTGGCCCGACCTCATCGTGGTCGGGGGCGGGGTCTCCAAGGACGCGGAGCAGTTCCTGCCGCTCCTCAAGCTCAAGACCCCCATCGTGCCGGCCACGCTGGAGAACAAGGCCGGCATCATCGGGGCCGCCCACCTCGCTGCCCACAAGTAGGACGGAGCGGACGGCTCGGTAGCGCGCTCAGCGCATCGAGACGAGGTCCTGCAGCAGGAGCGCCTGACGACGGCGGAACAGGTCGGCGCCCAGGCGCGTGCCGATCAGCAACGCCACCCCACCGAGCAGGGGTCCGAGTGCGAGCGCCACCCATGCCGCCCAGTCGACGCCGAGGTAGGCGGCGACGGCGAGGCCGAGCTCCGGGAGCGACAGCGTCCACACCGCCGCGCCGCACACGGCCTGCACGCCGAGGGTCACCCCGGCCGAGCCCGGACGGCTGGTGAAGGGATTCTCCCCCGGTGCCGGCACGGCATACTGCTTGACCGCGCTGGTGACGCAGGCGACCGCGAAACCGTTGAGGGCCAAGGCACAGGCGGTGCCGAAGGTTGCCGGCAGCATCCGCCACGGTGCGCCGAGCACAGGGCCGAGCACCGCGTAGACGGGGACGCAGACGAGCGCCATCAGCCCTGACGGAAAGAGACGACCCAGCCGGTCGCTGACACCGTCCACCCCCGAGGCCACGTGCATCCAGAACGCCGTGGAGTCGTAGCCGACGTCGTTGTGCTGTCCCCAGCCGATGAGGTATGCCGATGCGAGCGGCATCCCCAGCAGAGCCAGGTCCGACCCGGACCCCAGACCGGGGATGAGGAGGCCGGCGGGCAGGAGGATGGTCATGATCGCCGGGACGTTGAACCGGGGGTCGCGGACCCAGTAGGTCCCGGCCCGCGCGGCGATCGCCCCCATGGGGGTGGCCGGCAGCCTCCCGAACAGCCCGAGCCCGGCGGAGACCTTGCCGCCGCCGGCGGCCGCCGACCGCGGGTTGCGCAGCACCGAGACGAGGAGCCGTTCCCAGGCCACCAGCAGGACCAGGCACAGGACCGCCGCCAGTGCGAGACGGGTCAGGCCGGTCCTCCATTCACCGAGGGCGAGGTCACCCGCAGGCGCCCAGGCCCAGCCCAGTGGTGTCCACGCCAGCACGGAGGCCGCACGGTCCAGGCTGGCACGGTCGAAACCGCCGTCGGAGAGGCCGCCGATGAGCGGTCCGGCCACGACGAACAGCAGCAGTCCTCCGACCCCCGCCACGTCACGTCCCCTGCGGGTCGCGAGGATGGCGGATGCCGCAGCGGTCACGATCCTGCTGAGCAGGACGCAGGTGAGCAGCCCCGCCAACCCGCCCACGAGGGCAGCCAGGGTGGCCGGGACGGACCGTGAACCAGCCACCACGGTCCCGAGCACCAGCACGATGGTGGCGACTCCCGGTAGTCCGACCAGGGCGCTCAGGACCAGGCCGACGGCCAGCGTGCGCTCGCGCACGGCGAAGGTCGCGAACCGGGTGGGGTCGAGGGTCGGATCGACGCCGAACAGGATGATCGGGAGCACCGCCCAGCCCGCGACGAGGGCGGAGCCCACCACGACCACCAGGGCGCGCCCGAGCGCCGGGTCGTCGTGCGCCCGCACGGTGACCAGGCCCGCGAGGAGGAGGACGACGAACCCGCCGCCGTAGACCAGCCCCAGGACCATGCCCACGACGGCGGCGACGCTGCGCCGCAGCCCGTTGCGCAGCAGGTGGAGCTTCAGTCGGAGGAGGTGCGCAACCACGCCAACCCCTCCACGTGGGTGTTCCCTCCGACGAGGTCGAGGAAGCGGTCCTCCAGGCTCGAGCCGGCCCGCACGTCGTCGAGGGTGCCGGAGTCGCGGACCACGCCGGCCGCGATGATCGCCACGTCGGTGCAGATCCGCTCGACGAGGTCCATCACGTGGCTCGAGAGGACGACCGTCCCGCCGTTGGCGGCGAAGTCCTCGAGGATCCCCCTGATCGTCCGGGCCGACACCGGGTCGACGGCCTCGAACGGCTCGTCCAGCACGAGCAGCCTCGGGGCGTGGACGAGCGCGCAGGCGAGCGTGATCTTCTTCGTCATACCCGCCGAGTAGTCGATGACGAGCTTGTCGCGCGCGTCGGTCAGGCCCAGGGCTGCCAGGAGCTCGCCGGTGCGGTCGGCGACGAGCTGCCGCTCCATGCCACGCAACAGGCCGGCATACGTCACGAGCTGTTGTCCGGTGAGGCGGTCGAACAGGCGCAGGCCGTCGGGCAGGATGCCGATCTGCGACTTGGCGGCGACGGCGTCGTCCCACACGTCGACGCCGAGGACGTGGGCCGTGCCGGCGTCAGGGCGCAGCAGCCCGGTGGCCATCGAGAGGGTCGTGGTCTTGCCAGCCCCGTTGGGCCCCACGAGGCCGTAGAACGAGCCGCGCGGGACGTCGAGGTCGAGACGGTCGACGGCCGTGGTCTGGCCGAACCGCTTGGTGAGCCCACGCAGGCGCAGGGCTACCTGCGGGGGCCGGGTCGTCACGGGCGAGGCCGCTACGGCGGGCTCGGGAGCGGTCTGCGGGTCCGACATGGTGTCGACGCTAACCTTTCACCGCTGTCGCGCGATGAGCATTGCCTTCTTTGGCACCGATTTGTCGACCGTGTAGCGGCGCGGCCTCTCGGCGTCACGCTCTGCGTAGCCCATCTTCTCCAGGCGCATGAGCACCACAGGACACGACGCGCAGCGTGGCTTGTCCTTGCAGCACTTCTTCTTCGCCTTGGCGACCGTGGCTCCCTTGGGGGCCTTGGGGTTCTTGGGCACGCAAGGAGAGTAGGTGAGGCTAACCTAAGAACAAAATTCGGCTCGCCGGTCGGACCGGTCAGCCCGCGCCGAACTCCTCCGACCCTCCCCCGGCCAGGTCGTGGATCCGGGTCTGCTTCGACCCGAGGTTGCCGGCCTGGGTGAGGTAGAGGGTGCGCCCGGCCGCGTTGAGCAGCCCGTCGTGCACCGGGATGGCGTGCGGGGCCGCCAACCGGCGCAGGAAGGCGGTCATCTCGCGACTGCGTGCCCACGGGGCGTTGAGCGGGAAGGCCAGCACCTCGACTCCCTCCGGCTCGGCGTCGAGCGAGTCACCCGGGTGGAAGAAGACGGGCTCGCCGTCGGCACTGATCCGCATCCCGGTGTTGTGGATCAGGGGGATCTCCTCGTGGATGAGCGCGTGCATCTCCCCCACCCCGGTTAGGGTGACCGGGCCGACCGTGGCGGTGTCGCCCGCCCCGAACGCCGTGACGTCGATGCCCTTGCCCTCGAGGATCGTGGCGGTGTCCGGGTCGGTGACGACCTGCGCCCCCGGGTTCGCGCGCAGCAGGTCGGGGAGCCGTTCCTGGTCGAGGTGGTCGGGGTGCTGGTGGGTCACCAGCACCGCGTCGAGGTCGCGGAGCTCCTGCGCCGCCGGCGACCACGCACCGGGGTCGAGCAGGAGGCGGGTGTCCGCGATCTCGACGAGCAAGCTGGCGTGGCCGAGGTGGGTGATTCGCATGACCTCACCGTAGGCACAAAGCACCTGACTCGGCACCCCGCCCCGACCTCACCCGGCGAGCCGTCCGGGTGGGTGGATGAGTCGGTCGATACGCCGGGTTCTGTCACCGCTGGTCGTTGCCGGCCAGCGGGAGACGGTCATCCATCTAGGACAGCCGTTGCCGACTGCCTCCAGCGCCCTACCCGTGCACTCGGGCGGGCCGCCCTCGAACGTGCACTGTCTGAGCTTGCTCCAGGTGGGGTTTACCTAGCCGAACCAGTCACCTGGCCCGCTGGTGGTCTCTTACACCACCGTTTCACCCTTACCGCGGTGCCTGTCCGGCCGGAGCCGGGTGGTCCACCGTGGCGGTCTGTTCTCTGTGGCACTGTCCCGCGGGTCACCCCGGGTGGCCGTTAGCCACCACCTTGCCCTTCGGAGCCCGGACGTTCCTCGGCGGTGATTGCTCACCGACGCGACCGCCTGACCGACTCATCCGTCGCCAAGGATAGGGCAGGTATGCCGCGTGGCCGGCCACGCGGCATACCCGTCCCCCGGACGGGTCGGGTCAGCGGACGATCTCGAACCGCACGGTGCCGGTCGCCACCGTGGCCTCGGTGAGCCTCACCTTGACCCACGTGCCGAGCTCGTTCTGCCCGTCGGCGTTGGCGAGCACCGCAGGGTCCTGGATCTGCACGACGGCGCGGCCCTTCTCCCGCTCGTCGACCACCATCGCGTCGAACACCTCGCCTACCCGGTCTTCGAGCGCCGCCGCCTCGACGGCATCGGCGCAGGCCCGCTCCACCCCGTTGGCGACCTTGTCCGAGGCCGACATGACCTCGGGCAGCGACGGCAGGGCCTCGCGAGCCCAGGCGGGCACCTCGGCGCCGGAGCTGAGCGCCTCGCAGATGGCGAGGCCGAACCGGTCCACGAGCCGGCGCAGCGGTGCCGTCACGTGGGCGTAGGGGGCGGCGACGGCCGCGTGGTCGGTCTGCTCGGGGAGCGCGCCGTCGAACGGGGTGTAGCCGGCGCCGCGGAAGAGCGCCGTCGCCTCGTGGATCAGGGCGAGGTGCTTGGGGTTGGTGCGGTCGAGGGTGCGCAGGAACTCGCCGTACGGCGTGCCCTTCTGCCACTCGACCCCGAGCGCCCGGCTCGCGTGCCGGAACCGGCCGACCGCGTTCTGGTCAGGGGCGGGCATGGTGCGCAGGATGCCGACCTTGGCCTTCAGCATCATCTCGGCGGCGGCCATCCCGGTCATGAGCGAGATCTGGGCGTTCCAGTCCTCGACCTGCAACGGCGGCCGGAAGTAGAGCCGGTAGTGGCCCTGGTCGTCCTCGTTGACCTCCTGCTCCGGCATCGGCAGGCTCGCGCCCCCGCGACGACGCTCGAACTCGATCCGCTTCAGCCCGACCTCCTTGAGCAGGAGCAGCCGATCGTCGGCCGAGCCGTCGTCGATCGCCTTCTGCACCCCCTCGTAGTCGAGGCGGTCGGTGCTGCGCACCATGGCGCGGTAGACCGTGACGTCGGTGCCCTCGCCATCGGCCTTGAGGGTCATGTCCCAGACGAACGCCGGCCGCGTCTGGCCGGCCAGCAGGCTCGCGGCGTCCTCACTGAGCACCGGGGGGTGGAGCGGGGTCCGCTGGTCGGGCGCGTAGACCGTCTGCCCGCGGCGTCGGGTCTCGGCGTCGACGGCGCCGCCCGCCCGCACGAACGCGGGCACGTCGGCGATGGCATACCTGACGCGGTAGCCGTCACCGGCGCGCTCGATGTGGAGGGCCTGGTCGAGGTCCATCGACCCCGGGGGGTCGATGGTGAGGAAGGGCACGGCCGTCTCGTCGCGGTCGGGCAGCTCGGGTGCCCCGGCGGCGCCCTTCGCCTCGGCCTCGACCTCGGGCGGGAAGGCCTCCGGCACCGAGAACTCGGCGCGGATGGCGTCGAACCTCGCCGCCAGCGCGGCGGACTGTTGGACCGCCTGTTCGCCGGTGGGTTCCTGGACGTGGATGCTGCGCTTGGGCATGGCCCCAACCTACCCAGACCCGCCGTGCCCGAACCGTCGGCGAACCGGGACAACGCTGCACCTACGCTGGTGCCCGTGCTGATCCTGCTGCCGCCGTCGGAGTCCAAGACCGGGCGCACCCGCGGCCGGTCGGTGGTCCACGAGCACCTCTCCTTCCCCGAGCTCGCGCCCACCCGGCAGGCTGTCGCGGCGGCGCTCTCCGAGGTCAGCGCGCACCCCGATGCCGCTGCCACGCTGGGGGTCAGCGCCAACCTCACCGCGGAGATCGCCCGCAACCTCGTGCTCCACACCGCCCCCGCCCTCCCTGCCTCCCGGGTCTACTCCGGGGTGCTCTACGACGCGCTCGGCTACGCCGACCTCGACCCCGCCGCGAAGCGCAGGGCCAACCGGTGGCTCGTCGTCATCTCGGCCCTCTACGGCGCGGTCCGCCCCACCGACGCGATCGCCCCGTACCGGCTGTCGATGGCCGTGAACCTCCCCGGGGTCGGGCCACTCGCGAGCGCCTGGAAACCCGAGCTCACCGCGGTCCTCCCGGACGTCGCCGGCCGTGGCGTCGTGGTCGACTGCCGCTCCAGCACGTATGCCGCGGCGTGGACACCCACGGGCGACCTCGCCGACCGATGGGTGCACGTGCGGGTCCCGGGCGCCACCCACATGGCCAAGCACACCAGGGGCCTGGTTGCCCGCGAGCTGTGCCGAGTGGGTCGCGACGTCCGCCGGGTGCCCGACCTGGCCCGAGTGCTCGAGGACGCCTTCGAGGTCGAGCTCACCCCGCCGGGCAGGACCGGACGACCGTGGGTCATCGACGCCACCGCACGCTCGTGACCCGCCCGCTCGTGACCAACCCGCTCGAGACCAGCGCGACCCGGCGGTCCGCGTGAACGGCGCAGAGCTGGGCGACGTCCTGCTCCGGGTGCTGCCCGTCCTCGTCTTCTTCGTCGCGATCACGGTGGTGGCCGAGATCGCCGACGCCGCAGGGGTCTTCGACGTCGCAGGGCACTGGGCATCGAGGGCCGGCCGGCACCGCACCCCCGTGCTGTGGCTGCTCTTCGTCCTCGTCGCGGTGACGTGCACGGTCGTCCTCAGCCTCGACACCACGGCGGTCCTGCTCACACCGGTGGGCTTGGCCATCGCCGCTCAGCTCGGCCTCTCCCCCGTGCCGTTCGCCCTCACCACGCTGTGGATCGCCAACACGGCGAGCCTGCTGCTGCCGGTCTCCAACCTCACCAACCTCCTTGCCCTGCACCACTTCCAGCTGCTGGGGGTCGGACACGCCGGGTACGTCCGGCTCGCCGTGCTCCCGGCGGTGGCCGCGGTCGTCGGCACGGTGCTGGTCCTCTCCGTCCTGCACCGACGCGACCTCGCAGGTCGCTACCTGCCGGACGCCCCACCGGATCCGCACGACCAGGTGCTCCTCAGGGTCTCCGCGGCCGTGTGCGTGGCCGTGGGACCGCTCTTCGCGGTGGGGCTCCCGCCCGCGTGGGTGTCGGGCGTGGCCGCGGTGGTCCTGGTCGCCGCGGCGTGGACGCGCGACCGCGACCTCGTGCGACACGTGGCTGTGCCGTGGAAGATGGCCCTGGCCGTCGCCGTGCTCTTCGTCGTGATCGACGCGGCCCTCCAGCTCGGGCTCAGGCCCGCCCTCGCGTCCCTCGCTGGTCAGGGCACCTCGGCCACCGACCTGGCGCAGGTGGCCGGCGCGGGAGCCTTGGCGGCCAACGCCGTCAACAACCTTCCCGCCTACATCGCCCTCGAGGCAGTGACCGCGGACGCCCCGCAGCGGCTGATGGCCCTGTTGATCGGGGTCAACGTCGCGCCCCTGGTGACGCCCTGGGCCTCGCTGGCCACCCTGCTGTGGGCGCAGCGCTGCCGCGCCCGCGGCATACACATCTCCCTGCGGTCGCTCAGCGTGCAGGGCCTGCTGTGCGCACTCGTCGCGGGCGGGCTGGCGCTGGGCGCCCTGGTGCTCAGCGCCTGACCGCCTCAGCCGAGGCCGCGGACGAGGTCCTCGATCACGTCCAGGGGGTCCTCGAGGCCGACGGAGATGCGAACCGTCCCGTCGGTGATGCCCACGGCCGCCCGAGCCTCCGGGGTGAGCCGGCGGTGCGTGGTGGTGGCCGGGTGGGTCACCATCGACTTGGCGTCACCGAGGTTGTTGCTGATGTCGACGACCCGGAGGCCGTTCATCAGCGCGAAGGCCTCGTCCTTGCCACCGTCGAGCTCGAAGGTCACCACCGTGCCGCCACCCAGCATCTGGCGCCGGGCGAGGTCGTGCTGGGGGTGCGAGGGCAGCCACGGGTAGAGCACCTTCGTGACCCGGGGGTGGGCCTCGAGCGCCTCGGCCACCGCCAGCGCGTTCGCCGCCTGCTTCTCCACCCGCAGCGAGAGCGTCTCGAGGCCCTTGACCAGGACCCAGGCGTTGAAGGGAGACATCGACGGACCCGTGTGCCGCATGAGGTTCTTGACCGGGCCGTTGACGAACTCGGACGTGCCCAGCACCGCCCCGCCCAGGGTGCGCCCTTGCCCGTCGATGTGCTTGGTCGCGGAGTAGACGACGACGTCGGCCCCGTGCTCGAGGGGCTTGGAGAAGACAGGCGTGCCGAACACGTTGTCGACGACGACCTGGGCCCCCGCCGCGTGCGCGAGGTCAGACACCGCGCGCATGTCGACGAGCTCCTGCATCGGGTTGCTCGGCGTCTCGAAGAAGACCGCCTGGGTCGGCACCGACAACGCCGCACGCCACTGGTCGAGGTCGGGTCCGTCGACGAACACGGTCTCGACCCCCCAGCGCGGCAGGATCTCGTCGAGGATCACGAAGCACGAACCGAAGAGGCCGCGCGAGGAGACGACCCGGTCTCCTTGGCCGAGCAGGGCAGCCAGCGCGACGAACACCGCCGACATCCCCGAGGCCGTGGCGAAGCAGGCCTGCGCCCCCTCGAGCTGGCGCAACCGCTCCTCGAACATGGTGACGGTGGGGTTGCCGTACCTGCTGTAGATGAAGTGGTCGACCTCGTCCTTGAAGGCCGCCTCGGCCTGCTCGGCGCTCTCGTAGACGAACCCGGAGGTCAGGTAGAGCGCCTCGGCGGTCTCGTCGAAGTTGCTGCGCGCCAAACCACCTCGCACGGCAACCGTGTCCGGGCGCAGCCCGTGGCCCTCCACCTGGTCGTCTCCCCACCCGGGGGTGACCCCGCTCATCCCTGCCGCCAGGGCAGGCCGGCGTTCTTCCACCCCGAGACGGCCCGGTGGTGGTGTTCGTCGTGGGGCCCCTCGAAGCCCTCGAGGACGTTGTAGGCGGGGCCCAGCCCGGCCTGCGTGGCGGCCTTGGCCGCCGCGACCGACCGCACCCCGGACCGGCACAGGAAGTAGATCGGTGCACCGTCGGGCAGGCCGGCATCCTGCAGCTGCTCGACGAAGTCGCCGTTGACGGCTCCGTCGGGGAACCGCTGCCACTCGACGCAGACCACGCGCTTGCCGAGGGCGCCCAGGTCGGGCAGCCCGACATAGCTCCACTCGGCCCTCGTGCGGACGTCGACGAGGACGGCGTCGTCGTCAGCCGCCAGCGCGGCATACGCGGCCTCGGGGGTGACGTCTCCGGCATAGCTGCTCGACGCAGCGGGGGTGGACTCAGCGTCGATCGACTCCGCGCTCATGGCGTCAGCGTAGAACTCCCGCCACATGGCGAGACGAGCGGCCCACCTCGTGGACGCATCCGCAGGGGGCCGACGCGGTCAGGTGCGGTTGGTGAACGCGACGGAGACGTTGCCGTCGGGCCAGACCTCGAGGGCCGTCAGTGAGCCCGGGGCGGCAGCGAGCCGCCACACCTTGTCGTGCGGGATGCCGAGCACGTGGGCGAGCACGCACATGATGGGCTTGCGGTGGCAGACGACGACGGTCGTGCCGCCTGCCGCGACGACACGGTCGAACGCTGCGACCACGCGGGCGGCCAGCTGCTCGTGGGACTCCCCGCCAGGACGCGCGTAGGCCGGGTCGACGCGGAGCGCGGTGAGCGCCTCGGCCTGGTCGCGGACGAGGTCGGGAATGCTCACGCCGTCCCAGTCGCCGAAGTCCTGCTCGTCCCAGTCCGGGTCCACGGACGGCTCGACACCGATGGCCTCGGCGATCGCCGCACCGGTCTGCTTCGCCCTGGCCAGCGACGACGTGACCACCCGGGCCGTGGCACCACCGAGCAGGTGGGCGGTGGCCCGACCGGCTGCGGYCGCCTGGGCGAGTCCGGCGGTGTTCAGCGACGGATCGGCGCCACCACGGCCGTCGAGTCGCGAAGCCACCGTGAAGTCGGTGACGCCGTGCCGCACCAGCACGATGCGGGTCGGGGTGCCCTCCCCCGGGCCGGGTGGCGCCGGGCTGGGCACCGGGTCGATGACCTCGTCGATGACCTCGGCCATGGCGGCACTGTCGGGCGACTCGCCCGCGGCGGCGAGCATCCGGTCGATCGTCCGGCCGTCCATGCCGTCGTTGGAGAGCGCGTCGGCGTCCTTGTTGCGGTCCCGGGGGATCCACGTGAACGACACCGAGCCGCCGGCGGCGCTGATCTGCGCCGCGAGGTCGCGGGCCTGGAGCGCGAGCTGGCGCATGTCGGGGTGCTTGATCTTCCAGCGCCCGGCCATCTGCTCGACGACCAGCTTGGAGTCCATCCGCACCTCGACGTCGGCGGCGGCGTCGATCCGCAGGACCGCGCCCAGTCCCGCGATCAGGCCGGAGTACTCGGCGACGTTGTTCGACTCCTTGCCCAGCGGGGCGGCGCCCTCCCAGAGCACGCGGCCGCTCGCACCGTCACGCACGAGTGCGCCGTAGCCGGCGACCCCGGGGTTGCCCCGCGACCCGCCGTCAGCCTCGACGACGAGCGCGCGCCCACTCATCGGTGCACTCCTGCGTCCACCCTGCGCCCACTCAGCGGCACGGGTCAGAGGCCGGACTCGGCGGTGCGCACGAGGATCCGGCGGCACTCCTCGCAGCGGAGGAGCTCGTCAGCGGGGGCCGCCTTGATGCGGTTCATGTCCACGTTGTTGAGCTCGAGCTGGCAGCCACCGCAGCGGCGCTGACGCAGCGGAGCAGCACCGAGCCCACCGCTCTGGGCGCGGATCTTGTCGTAGAGGGCGACCAGGTCGTCGCCGACCCCCGCGACGATGTCGGCGCGCGGGGCAGCAACCTTCACCGCCTCGGCCTCGAGGTCGGCGAGCGCGGCATCGCGGGCCTCGGTGGCCGCGGTCAGCTGGGCGGTGAGGGTGGCCCGCTCGGCGTCCAGCTGGGTGACCGCCGACTCGGCGTCCTCCGCTCGTTCCATGACCTCGAGCTCGACGTCCTCCAGCTCGGACTGCCGGCGGACCAGCGAGGCCAGCTCGTGCTGGATCGCCTGGAGGTCCTTGGCGGAGCCGGTGCCGGCGTCGAGCCTGGCCTGGTCACGCGCCGCACGGTCGCGGACCAGCTGCACGTCGGACTCGGCCTTGGCGACCTCGCGCTGGATGTCGCCCAGCTCGGTCCGGGCGCGCACCAGCAGGGAGTCGAGCCCCTCGGCCTTGGTCTCGAGCTCGGCCAGCCGCGCGTGCTCGGGCAGGGTCTTGCGAGCGTGCTCGATCTGGTCGAGACGGGTGTCTATCGCCTGCAGGTCGAGCAGTCGCCACTGACGGGACGGGTCGGCTTTCAGGACGTACCTCCAGGGCCAGCGGGCGGTTCGGCGCCGACCACGAAGTCCCACGGGTCGGTGCGCAGTGTTGAGATGTGGGTCTCCACCTTAGATGCCCCGTCCCCGCTGGCCGCAACCGCCGCCCGCAGCCGCTCGGCCGCACCGGTCAGCCAGAGCGACTCGGTCGCCCAGTGGCCGGCGTCCACGATGTAGGGCGGCCCGCCCCGGGCCTCCTCGCGGGCCTCGAGCACCGGGTGGTGACGCAGGTCGGCGGTGACGTAGACGTCGGCGTGGCTGGCCCGCACCTGGTCGAACAGGTCGTCGCCCGCGCCCCCCATGACCGCGACGCGCTCGACCCAGGCATCGGCCGGCCCCGCGACCCGCAGCCCGCCCGGGGACCGCGGCAGGGCGGCATACAGCGAGGCGGTGAACTCCGCCAAGGTGGTCGGGGGGTTCAGCCGGCCCACCCGGCCGAGCTCCTGGCCCTCGACCACGGCGAGGGGCTCGACGTCGGTGAGGCCGCAGGCCTGCGCCAGGGCGTCGTTGACCCCGGGTTGGGCGACGTCGGCGTTGGTGTGGGCCACGTAGAGCGCCAGGTCGTTGACCACGAGCGCCGTGACCGTGGCTCCCTTGGCGCCCGTCGTGGCGACACTGTGTATGCCGCGCAGCAGCAACGGGTGGTGCGTCACCAGCAGGTCGGCCCCGAGCGCCCGCGCCTCCTCCACGACGGCCAGCGTCGGGTCGACCGCGAAGTGGACCCGGCGGACCGGTTGCGCCAGGTCGCCCGCCACCAGCCCCACCTGGTCCCAGGAGTGGGCGGTCGACGGCGGGTAGAGGTGGTCGAGCACCCGGACGACCTCGGCGAGGGTGGTGTGCATGTGGGCCCGGCCGGGCTCGAACCGACGACATCCACGGTGTAAACGTGGCGCTCTACCAACTGAGCTACAGGCCCCGTGTCGTCACGCCGGCGAGCAGGCCGGGTTCGGACAGCGGCGTCATTCTGTCAGGTCGCCGCGACCGGTGCGGCCAGTCGTGCAGGGGTGTCAGTCGTGCAGGGCTGTCAGCCGCGCAGCTCGGCCAGGGCGGCGTGGTAGCCGGTGAAGTCGCGGGCCTGGCCGATCTCGTTGACCAGGGTCCACCGCACGATCCCCTCGGTGTCGATGAGGAAGGTGCCGCGCAGGGCGGCGCCGGCCTGCTCGTTGAACACGCCGTACTGCTGCGCCACGCCGCCGTGGGGCCAGAAGTCGGACAGGAGGGGGAAGAAGTAGCCCTCCTTGTCGGCCCAGGCCCGCTGGCTGAACATGTGGTCGCACGAGACGGCGAGCACCTGCACGTCGTCGCCGACGAACCCGCCGAGGTCGTCGCGGATCTCGCAGAGCTCTCCGGTGCAGATGCCGGAGAAGGCGAACGGGTAGAAGACCAGCACGACGTTCTTCGTCCCACGGAAGTCGGCCAGCGAGAACTCCTGGCCGTTCTGGTCCCTGAGGGTGAAGTCCGGAGCCGGGGTGCCCACTGCGATCGGTGACGTCATGGTCGGCAGTCTGCCAGCGAGGTCAACGCCGTCCGGTCTTGGGGGCGACCAGCTTGGTGGCGGTCCAGTCGTCACAGGCGTTCACGGTGCCCGAGGTGTGCAGCCCGGCAGTGGTGGCGGCCTCCTCGATGTCGCTCGCCTCGACGTGGCCCGGCCGCCCAGCCTTGAGCGTGAGCACGACGACGGAACCGCCGTCGCCGAGGTTGGTGAGGCCGTCGACGACCGCGTCGACGAGGTCACCGTCGTCCTTGCGCCACCAGATCAGGGACGCGTCGGCGACGTCCTGGTAGTCCTCGTCCTCGAGGTCGGTGCCGGTGTGGTCCTCGATGGCGAAGCGGAAGTCGTCGTCGACGTCTGAGTCGTAGCCGAACTCCTGGATCACCTGTCCGGCGGTGAAGCCCAGTCGGCCCACCGATGTCTGCAGCGCGGAGTGCGCTGGCGTGGTCACACCCTTCTCCATCCCCTCGAAGCGGTCAGTTGCGGGTAAGTCCATCGGGTTGGGCCGGGTTTTTCAACCGAGTCGCCGGAATACGCACACATTCCCACCGCGTGGACAGGTTGTGGCGGGGGTTAGGGTCGGAACCATGGCTGACCAGCACCGTTCCGGCGCGGACCCCGCCACTGCCTCCACTGCCTCCGACGCCGCGAGCATCGTGGACCCGACCGGCGCGGTGGATGCCCACGAGCCGAAGCAGTGGGCGGCCGGGATCCCGGCGGTGGCCAACTCGTTCCGCCACGGCATCGAGCAGATGGGACTGCCCCGCACCGCCCGTGTCTTCGGCCGGCTGAACCAGGACCGCGGCTTCGACTGCCCGTCATGCGCCTGGCCCGACCCGGAGGCCGGACACCGCCACGTCGCCGAGTTCTGCGAGTCGGGGGCCAAGGCCGTCGCCTGGGAAGCCACCAAGCGCCGGGTCGATCGTGAGTTCTTCGCCCGTCACCCGGTGGCCGAGCTCGACGAGCAGAGCGAGTGGTGGCTGGGGCAACAGGGTCGGCTGACCGAGCCGATGTACCTGCGCGCGGGCGGGACCCACTACGAGCCGGTCTCGTGGGACGAGGCGAACTCGATCATAGCCCGCCACCTGCGGGCCCTCCCGTCGGCGGACGACGCCGTCTTCTACACGTCGGGGCGCACGAGCAACGAGGCCGCGTTCCTCTACCAGCTGATGGTCCGGGCGTACGGCACGAACAACCTGCCCGACTGCTCCAACATGTGCCACGAGTCGTCCGGGACTGCCATGAGCGAGCAGATCGGGATCGGCAAGGGCGCCGTGACACTCGAGTCGCTGGAGAAGGCCGAGCTCATCGTCATCGCCGGGCAGAACCCCGGCACGAACGCGCCCCGCATGCTGACCCACCTCGAGCGGGCCAAGGAGAACGGCGCCGTCATCGTCGCGGTCAACCCGCTGCCCGAGGCCGGCCTGATCCGCTTCAAGAACCCCCAGACCCCCCGTGGTCTGGTCGGTCCGGGCACCGCCCTGGCCGACGACCACCTGCAGATCCGGCTGGGGGGCGACCACGCCCTCTTCCGCGCCGTCGGCCACCTCCTCGTGGCGGCGGAGCTGGCTGCTCCGGGCACGGTCGTCGACCGCGCGTTCATCAACGACTACACCGCGGGTTATGACGCCTACGTCGAGGCGGTGCGCGAGATCGACTGGGCCGCAACGGAGCTCGCGACCGGCCTACAGCGCTCGGAGATCGAGGCGCTGGCCCGGCGCTTCACCGGGTCGAAGGCCACCGTGGTCTGCTGGGCGATGGGGCTGACCCAGCACGTCCATGCCGTGATGACGATCCAGGAGATCGTCAACGTGCTGCTCCTGCAGGGCAACATCGGGAAGGATGGCGCCGGCCCCTGCCCGGTCCGGGGCCACTCGAACGTGCAGGGAGACCGCACGATGGGCATCTGGGAGCAGATGCCCCAGAGCTTCCTCGACGCCCTCGAGGCGGAGTTCGGGTTCACCCCACCCACCGCCCACGGCATCGATGCGACGGCGACCGTCCAGCGACTGCGCGACAAGTCGGTGCGGGTGTTCTTCGGCATGGGCGGCAACTTCGCGATGGCCACGCCCGACACCCCCGTGGTGCACGAGGGGCTGCGCGCGTGCGACCTGACGGTCCACGTCTCGACGAAGCTCAACCGGTCGCACACCGTCACCGGCACCGAGGCACTGATCCTGCCCTGCCTCGGCCGGACCGACCGTGACTCCACCTCGCGCGGCGACCAGGGCGTCACGGTCGAGGACTCGCAGGGCCAGGTGCACCTCTCGCGAGGACGGCTCGACCCACCCTCCGAGCACTGCCGCTCCGAGGTCGCGATCGTCGCCGGGCTGGCCCACCAGATCGTGCCGGGCGTCGGCACGATCGACTGGCGCGCGCTGGGTGAGGACAACGACCTCATCCGCGACCACATCGCCCGCGTCGTCCCGGACTTCGCCGACTACAACGACCGGGTGCGCGAGCCGGGCGGGTTCCTGCTCCCCCACAAGCCTCGCGACCTGCGCGAGTTCGACACCCCGAGCGGCAAGGCGGAGTTCCTCGCCGGGAGCGTGCCGCCCCTCGAGGTGCCCGAAGGGCGGCTGCTGCTGCAGACCATCCGCAGCCACGACCAGTTCAACACCACCATCTACGGCCACGCCGACCGCTACCGCGGGATCTCCGGCAACCGCCGGGTGGTGCTGGTGAACCCGGACGACCTGCACCGGCTCGGCTTCCACGCTGGACAGGTGGTCGACGTCGTCAGCGAGTTCGAGGGCGTCGACCGCCGGGCCGAGGGCTTCACGCTGGTCGCCTACCCCACGGCCGCCGGCTGCGCCGCGTCGTACTACCCGGAGACCAACGTGCTCATGTCGGCGGACCACGTCGCCCTGCGCTCGAACACCCCGGTGGCGAAGGCACTGGTCGTCCGGTTCGAGGCCCGCTAGTCCGGACCCGGGCGGTCGTCCCGCAGGCCAACGGTCACCGCCCGGTCGGGGCTACCGGACCCGCTGACGCGCGCGGCCGGAGCGCACCACCTGCTCGTTGAGCAGCCTCACGGCGTCGGGCTCGTCGAGGTGGGCGACCGCTGGTGACACCGGCCCGACCGTGGAGACGATCTTCACGGTGGCCACGCCACGCCGGCGTTGCACCGGCCCCTGCTCCACCGTCAGGGACTGGATCCGGGCGTGCGGCACGAACTGTGCAGCCCGGTACAACGCCCCCCGGCGCGTGAGGAGGCCGTCCGGGAGCACGGCATACCCCTGACGCCGCCAGCTCAACGGGTCGAGGGGGCGAGCACGCCCGGTCGTGGTCACAAAGCCCCCCGTGCCGCCCTCGCCCTCCAGCGCGGCCAGCGCCGCGGCCCGCGGTATGCCGGGGTGCACCAGGGTGAGCACGCGCACGGCTTCCTCGCGGTTGCCGACGGGCATCAGCACGGTCTGGGTCTCGTCGTCACCGGAGCCCGCGCCAGCGCCCGCGACGTTCACCTGGATCCGCCACCAGCCGGTGAGCCGCCACGGCAGCGACTGGGTGACCTCGACGGCCTGGATGCGGTGCACCGGCACGGTCGTGGTGCGCAGGTCGGTGAGGCCGTGCCGGATGCGCAGCCGGTCACCTTGGTGGAGCAGCTCGAAGTTGCACTCCCGGGTGAGCCGCTTGAGGTGTGCGCTACCGATCGCCAGGGTCATCGGCCCGAGCCAGGCCACCATCTCGGGCACGCCGAGCACGACGGAGAGCACGAGGGCGGGCAGCGCGACCACGATGGCCAGCCCGGGACCGCTGTAGAGGACCGACTGGAGGATGCGCGCGTTGGGGATGGCCAGCACCCGGTCACCCACCGGAGGCGGCACCGGCACGTCGGCGTAGTCGGCATCGGTCAGGCCGGACGCATCGGTGCGGACCCACCCCCCTGGCCCCTCGACGCCGCTCGCGGCGGCCCAGGAGCCCGGGGCCTCGTCGCTGCGGCCAGCGAGTGCCATCAGCTGCCCGCGCACCTGCTGGGCCTGGGCGTCGGTGAGGAACGACAGCTTCAGGTGGGAGTCCTTGCCCCCGGCCGACTGGACCACGACCTCGGACAACCCCGTGAGCCGGGCGAGCAGCGGTCGTCCGAGGTCGACCGCCTGGATCCGGTCGAACCGGACCTGGCGGTGCTGCCGGAAGAGCACCCCGGTGCGCAGCTCGATGAGGGTCTGGGCGACGCGGAAGCGCGAGAATCGCCACGACACCCACGCGCCGCCGATGATCGCAAGGAGGACGAGCAGCACGCCGACTGCCGCGAGCCCGAGGTGCCCCTGGGTGGGGTCRTCACGGTTGGCGCCGAACAACGAGTCAGCTTGTTGCGACGCGATGTAGGCGACGACCGCGAGAAAGGCGATCCCACCCTTGAGCAGTGGCGACAGCGGGTGCAGGTGCCGCCACTGCCCCTCGGGGGCGGGGTCGGGCACCGGAGCCGGTCCCGGGTCGCTGGTGCTCACAGACCGGCCCGCTGCGACTCGCCGCGCGCCGCGAGCCGCTCGCGCAGCGCCTCCGCCTCGGCGGTCGGGAGCCCCGGGATCTGACCACCGCTCTGCGGTGACGCGGTGTGCAGCTCGACCGTCGCCATGTCGAAGCGTCGCTCCAGCGGCCCGGACTGGACGTCGACGAACTGGAGCCGGCCGTAGGGCACGCTGACCAGGGTGCGGAACATCCGCCCGCGCCGGACGACCAGCTCCTCGGCCCCCTCGGCCCAGGTGATCGCAGGGACCTGGCGGCGGATCACCCACGTGCCGGCGGCGAGGGCCAGCGCGACCACCACGGCCCCCACCCAGAAGCCCTGCCACACGAAGGCCGCGAGGCCGACCAGCACCAGCAGGGGTGGCACGAGGAACACCGACAGCACCAGGAGCCTGGCGGTGGCGAGCTTCGGCGACACCGGGCGCCACGGCATACCGGTGTCGCCGAAGAGGCGCACCTCGGCCGATGACAGGGACTCGTCGTGGGGGGTGTCGCTCACCCCTCCAACCTAACCGCCGACCCGGCACGCCCGGTGCGCACGGCGCGGCATACATTGCAGGCGTGGGACGGGTGACGAGGCGGACGCCGGCGGTGAGGGTCGAGGTGACCCTGGACGGCGCGCGCAGCAGCGCCCGTCCTGACACGCTCGCGGTCGAGGAACCGCTGGAGATCCGGGTGGGTGGCACGTCCGTCACCGTGACGATGCGCACGCCCGGCGACGACTTCGACCTCGCCATCGGCAACCTGCTCACCGAGGGCGTGATCCGCCGTGGTGCTGACGTGGCCCAGCTGATGCACTGCCTCGACGAGGACGAGTCCGGCTCTCCCACCTACAACGTCGTCGACGTCACGCTGGCGCCCGGCGTCGTGCCCGACCTCGGGCGCAGCGCCCGCTCCGGCTACCAGAGCAGCGCCTGCGGCGTGTGCGGCAAGACGAGCATCGACGCCATCACCGCCACCAGCCCGTATGCCGTGGCCGACGACCCCGTGCGCCTCTCGCCCGGCGTGGTCGCGGGCCTGCCCGACGTCATGCGGGCCGGCCAGAAGGTCTTCGACAAGACCGGTGGGTTGCACGCAGCCGGCCTCTTCACCGCCGCCGGCGAGGTGCTCGTGGTGCGCGAGGACGTCGGACGTCACAACGCCGTCGACAAGGTGGTGGGGTGGGCCGCTCGCGAAGGTCGCCTGCCCCTGACCGGACACGTGCTGGTGGTCAGCGGACGGGCCAGCTTCGAGCTGGTGCAGAAGGCCGTCATGGCGGGGCTGCCGGCTCTGGTCGCGGTGTCGGCTCCCTCGTCACTGGCGGCAGAGCTCGCGGACGAGTCGGGGCTCACGCTGGTCGGCTTCGCCCGGGCCCCACGGCTGACCGTCTACAGCGGAGCCCACCGGCTCGGGCTCTAGGACGCCGGACCGCTCAGGCCCCGGTGTCCTCCAGGCCCTCGGGGACGACCCGCACGACGACGACCTCGACCCCGGCCGCCTCGAAGGGGCGGATCTGCTGCGGCGTCGCGGAGTCGTCGGTGACCAGGGTCCAGCGGGCCGGCATGACGGCCCAGGCGTGGAAGGGCGCCTCGCCGAGCTTCGCGCCGTGGGCCAGGACGTAGACGTGGTCGGCCCGGCTCATCATGAGCTCCTTGAGCCTGGTCTGTTCCAGGTCCTTCTCGCAGATGCCGCGGTCCGCCCGCACCCCGTCGGCGCCGATGAAGGCCCGGTCGAACGACATCCGCTCGAGCGCGGCCTCGGTGACCGGCCCCACGAAGCTCTGGCTCACGGTCCGGAGCCGTCCACCGAGGAAGATCACCTCGATGTCCTCGGCGTCCGCGAGGGCCTCGAGCGAGGGCAGGCCGATGGTCGCCACGGACAGGCCGCGGAACTCCTTGAGCTCGGCGGCGAGCGCGGCGTTGGTCGAGCCGCCGTCGAGGACGACGTTCTCACCGGGGATGACCTGGGTGGCTGCCCAGGCGGCGATGGCCTGCTTGGCCTCGTGCGCCTCGCCCAGCCGCTGGCGCAGCGACGCCTCGGGGTGGGGCTCGAGGCTGAGTGCGCCGCCGTAGGTGCGCGCGAGCTTGCCCTGGGCGGTGAGCAGGGCCAGGTCACGGCGGATGGTCGAGGCGGTCACCCCGAACCGGGCCGAGAGCTCCTCGACGCTGGTCAGCCCGTGGGACGCCGCGAGCCGTGCGATCTCGTTGCGGCGGCGCTCAGACCTCAACCGTGCCATCAGTCGCGCACCCTACCCGACATCGTCGGGTCACCGAGCGGGTTCTGGGGTGGTGGGCAGGTGGGGGTCGGCGCCATCTCGGCGGCCAGCCGCAGGGCCTCCACCATCGAGCGGTGGTCGGCGATGCCCTTGCCGGCGATGTCGAAGGCGGTGCCATGGTCGACCGAGGTGCGGATCACCGGCAGGCCGACCGTGATGTTGACGCCGGCCTCGAGCCCGAGGATCTTCACCGGTCCGTGCCCCTGGTCGTGGTACATCGCCACGACGAGGTCGTAGTCCCCGCGGCCGGCGAGGAAGAACAGGGTGTCTGCGGGCAGGGGGCCGACGACGTCGATCCCGGCCTCCTGTGCGGCCAGGACACCGGGGGCGATCTTGTCCTCCTCCTCGCCCCGCCCGAACAGGCCGCCCTCACCGGCGTGCGGGTTGATCCCGCAGACCCCGATCTTGGGGTGGCTGACGCCGGCGTCGACGAGCGCCCCGTGGCCGCGCCTGATGGTGCGCTCGACGAGGCCGGGCTCGATGCGGTCGACGGCGTCGACCAGCCCGATGTGGGTGGTCACGTGGATGACGCGCACCCGCGGAGTTGCCAGCATCATGGACACCTCGGCGGTGCCGGTGAGCTTGGCCAGCAGCTCGGTGTGCCCGGGGAAGATGTGCCCGCCTGCGTGCAGCGCCTCCTTGTTGAGCGGCGCGGTGCAGATGGCTTGGACCTCGTGGGCCATGGCCAGCTCGGACGCCACCCGGACGTAGTGGTAGGCGGCGTCGCCGGCCACGGCGGAGAGCTCGCCGAAGGGCAGGTCCTCGGGGATCAGGCCGAGGTCGATGACGTTGATCCGGCCGGGCACGAACTCGCACTCGGACAGGTCGGCCACGGTGACGATGTCGGGCTCGAGCCCGACGAGCTCGGCGGCGCGACGCAGCCGGGCGGCGTCACCGACGACGACGCAGTTCGAGCGACCCACGCACTCGGGGTCGAGCAGGGCACGCACGATCACCTCGGGTCCGATGCCGGCGGCATCCCCCATCGTCACGGCAATGCTGGGCAGGACGGTCATCGTGGCTCCTAGGTCAGGTGTGCGGGCGGAAAGTCAGTGCAGGTCGGTGGTGGAGGGGGCGGGGTGAGGGGCGGGGTGAGGGGCGGCTGCGAAGGGGGCCAGCGCGTCGCGCAGCGAGCCCGCGGAAGCGCCGTGGCTCCCGGGTCTGGTGATCACGACCAGTCCGTCCGGCGTCCGTGACGTCACGGCTGAGGCGTGGGTCGACAGGGGCGTGAGGCTGCGCACCGCCAGGGAGTCGAGGACGGCCCGGGCCGTCTCCCCGCCCGTCAGCAGCAGGACGGTGGCCCGCGCCGTCGCCGGCGCCGCCGCCACGGCCAACGCGGCGGTGAGGCGTCGCGCCGAGGCGGGGGCGACGCCCACGCGGTCCGACTGGTCGAGGGAGAGCACCAGGCCACGGGGACCGAGCGACTGCGTGACCCGTTGGGCGGACTCCTCCGGCGAGCCGAGGAGTCGAGCCGGGTCGAGGGCGAGGACGGGGAGGCCCAGCTCGGCCAGGCGGGCCACCTGCTCGGAGATTCCGGGTGCGGCGGAACCGACGACCGCGACCACGACGTAGTCGTCCGGCGAGGATGGCGCAGCGGTGGGGTGGGCGGTCTCGGCGCCGTCCGGTGCGAGCTGCCGCGCATCGGCCGCGACGAGGGCTGACGACCCCACGAGCAGGGGCCTCCGGAGCGCCGATGCGGCGGTCACGACGGCGTCGAGGTCTGCGTCGGTCTCCGCGTCGCAGACCGCCGCGCGACCGCGCTCCTCGGCCGCGACCAGCGCGGCCCGGAGCCCGGAGGAGTCGCGGACGACACCCAGCGGGACGGTGGTGTGGTCGAGGGTGGCCAGCACGTCGGCGACCGTCTCGGGGGGTCGGCTGCCCTCGGCGCCCCAGAGGTCGGTCGCCGCAAGGGGAAGGCCGTCGACCATCGGCACTCCGCCCACCACGGTGCGCCCCGCGGACGGGAGGGCGGTCGCGATCACGGGGGTGGCGTCGAGCAAGGACGACAGCGCGCGCACCTCGGCACCGAGGTTGCCACGCAGCAGCGAGTCGACCTTCTTGACCACCCGCGTGGCTCTCGACGACGCGCCGACCAGCTCCGCGGCATACCGGGCCACTGCCGCACCCGCGGCGGCCGGTGACGCGTGGCGGGTGTCGGAGTCGACCACGACCACCCTGGGCTGCTCGTCGGCCGGCTCGAACACGTCGGAGGCGTCCTGCGCGAGCTGGACTTGAATGCGCGTTGTGCGCAGGAGAAAGGTGGCTGCGGACTCGGCCGCACCAGAGAGATCATCGGCGACGACTAGCCGTTCGAGCACGGTGACCTCCTCCGGAAAGTCGCGCAATCTCTATATACAGCAACATCTTTGAGGCTGTATGCCGGTCCATCGACCTGGCCTGGAATCGCACTGGGCGGCCCATTGGGCGAGATTTCCGACGCGAATGACGCTACAGGTATTGCGCACAACGCGCAACTGTGTCAATGTTTGGAACGCGAAATACGGCGCCCGTCGTCAGGGCCGCTCACAGACTTCAAGGAGGAAGTTCGATGACCCACAACATCCCCATGGGTGGCACGAGCGGCGCAGAGGTTGTCGCCGAGGGCGGCGTGTCCCGCCGCTCGATCCTTCAGCTCGCCGCGTTCCTCGGGGCCGGCACCCTGCTCGGCCCGACCTTGGTCGCGTGCGCTGGGCCGCAGAGCAGCGGTGGCGGCGGGTCCGCCACGGGCGGCACCGGTGGCAAGCTGAGCATCACGCTCAACCGCAACCTCGTGAGCCTGGACAACAAGCTCAACCAGTACGACGCAGCCGTCACCGTCCAGCGGGCCGTGCGCCAGGCGCTCACCCGGATCGGTCTCGACCTCAAGCCCGAGCTGGTGCTGGCGAAGTCGTTCACGCAGACCTCCCCCACCGTCTGGACCGTGGCCCTGCGCGACGACATCCACTACTCCGACAAGTCGCCGGTCACCGTCGCCGACGTCGAGACCGCGATCAAGCTGTACTTCCAGGTGAAGGCCGGCTACGTCGCCTCGCAGTTCCCGGAGCAGCCCACCTTCGCCAAGATCGACGACAAGAGCTTCACCCTCACGACCACCAAGCCCGTCGTGACCCTCGACTCGCTGATGTCCAACATCCTCATCACCCCCGCGGCGGCCAACAAGGCCGAGGAGCTGCGCGACGGCATCGGCTCCGGCCCGTTCACGGTGGCCGCAGCCGACTCGGGCACCGGGACCTACCGCCTGGTCCGCAACGAGAACTACTGGGGCGAGAAGGCGCTCCTCGACGAGGTCAACGTCAGCTACCAGGAGGAGGAGGGCGCGCGCGTCATCGCCCTCACCTCGGGGCAGACCGACGTCATCGACACGATCACCCCTGAGTCCGCCGCAAGCCTCAAGACCAACAAGGACATCGAGGTGCTCCAGACCAAGGGCACCCGCCTGATCCACCTCTTCTACAACTTCCGCAAGCCGGCCGGGCACCCGCTCACCAAGCCTGCGGTCCGCGAGGCCCTGTCGCACGCCATCGACCACGACGCCCTGATCAGCTCGCTGATGGCCGGTCAGGTGACGTCCGCCGAGGGCGTGGTCCCGTCCACGCTGGCGGGATTCGCGGCCACCGGTTCCTACACCTTCGACGTCGCCAAGGCGAAGTCGATGCTGGCCGCCGAGGGAGTCTCCGGGCTCAAGCTCCGGGCCATCTGGGAGGACTCGGAGTTCGCCGGTGCGGCCCGGGTCATGGAGGCCATCGTCGGCATGCTCGCCGACGTCGGCGTCACCCTGGAGCTCAAGCAGATCCCCAAGGGCGGCGACATCAACGCCTGGCGTCGCGGCGAGGCCGGCGACTGGGACATCCTGGGCAACGGCTACGGCAACCAGACCGGGCTGGCCATCACGAACCTCCAGGGCCAGTACGGCGGCACCGCGGCGAAGGAGAAGACCCGCGACACCTACCACGGGTTCGTCTTCCCCGAGGTGAGCTCGCTGCTCGACAAGGCATCGCAGAACCCCGACCTGGCCTCGCGCAACGCGCAGCTCAAGGAGGCCCAGGAGAAGATCTGGGCCCTGTGGCCGGCCATGTGGGCGTGGACCCCGAACAACCTGCTCGCGCGGCGCAAGCGCGTCACCACGCTGGACCTGTCGCCGGGCAACTTCTACGACCTGTCCACCGTCAAGGTCTCCGGCTGACCGATGGGCCGCTACGTCCTCAAGAGGGTCGCCCAGACGATCCTGACCGCCTGGTTCACGGTGACGGTGGTGTTCGTGCTGCTGCGTCTCGCCCCCGGCGACCCCGCAGTCAGCTACGCACCGCCGAACCCCAGCTCGGAGCAGCTGGAGGCGATCCGCAAGGAGTTCGGGCTGGACCAACCACTGCTGAGCCAGTACTGGACCTTCCTGAACCACCTGCTCCACGGGGACGTCGGCCAGTCCTTCCAGTTCCGGCAGTCGGCCCTGACCGTCGTGCTCGACCGGCTCCCCTACACGATCACCCTGGCGGTGGCGGCCATCGTCATCACGGCGCTGCTCGCCATCCCGCTGGGGGTCTGGATGGCCCGACGGGCCAACACCGCAGGCGAGCTCGGGGCCAACATCGCGACGATCGCCGGCCAGTCGATGCCGGACTTCTGGATCGGGTTCGTGCTGCTCATCCTCTTCGCGGTGAACCTCCAGTGGTTCCCCTCGTCCGGCTTCACGTCCGTCACCTCACTGGTCCTGCCGACGGCCACCATCGTCGTCCTCCAGGTCGCCCTCATCTCCCGCCTCGTGCGGCGGGAGATGTCGGCGAACCTGGGGGCGCCGTACGTCACGATCGCGCGCTCCCGCGGGGTCTCCGAGCGTCGACTCACGTGGCGCTACGCCTTCTCCAACTCGGCGATCCCCGTCGTCACCGCGCTCGGCACCCGGTTCGCGGCCATGCTGAACGGTGTGGTGATCGTCGAGGTGGTGTTCCGGTGGCCCGGTGTCGGACAGCTCGTCGTCGACGCCCTGGAGCGCCGCGACCTGCCCGTCATCCAGGCAACAGTCCTCGTCACCGTGCTCCTGGCGCTCTTCGTCCAGCTGGCGGTCGACCTGATCTACCCGCTGCTCGATCCGCGGGTCCGGCTCGGAGAGGCGGCCCGCTGATGGCCCTCCACGCAACCACCGACCACCCCACGACGCCGACCGCGGTCAGCCCGCGGCAGCTGCGCCGATCGGCCGCGCAGCGCAAGGCCAGGCACAGCACGATCAAGATCTGGCTGGGCGCCCTCTGCGCGTCCATCATCGTGATCCCTGTGGCCCTCGCGCGGGTGCTGCCCCTGCCCGACCCCGTGCGCGGCGTGCTGCGCGAGAGCTCGCTGCCCCCGCTCTCCCAGGGCCACCTGCTCGGCACCGACCCCAACGGTCGCGACCTGCTCTCCCGCATCCTGTTCGGCGGCCAGACCAGCCTCGTCATCGGCTTGCTGGCCATCGTGATCTCGGGGCTCGTCGGCATCGTCCTGGGTTCCGTGGCCGGCTACTACGGCGGCTGGGTCGACACGATCGTCTCCCGCGCCCTCGAGGCCCAGATGTCACTGCCGCTGCTGCTGATGCTGCTGCTCGTGGTGGCCCTCTTCGGCCCCTCGGTGCCGGTCATCACGGTCGTCATCGCCCTGGCCCAGTGGCCGGAACCAGCCCGCCTCACCCGTGCCCTCGTGCTCGTCGAACGCGAGAAGCCCTACGTCGCCGCGGCCCAGGTGCTGGGCCTGCGTCGCCCGACGGTCATCGGCCGCCACATCATCCCGAACATCCTCCCCCAGGTGCTCGTCGTCGTCTTCCTGCTGCTCGCCCAGGCCGTCCTCCTCGAGAGCGCCCTGAGCTTCCTCGGCGCCGGCGTGCAACGCCCCTACCCCACCTGGGGCGGGATCATCTCCGACGGCCGCGAGCTCTTCGTGACCGGCAAGTGGTGGCTCGTCACCCTCCCCGGTGTGGCCATCGCCCTGTTGGTCATCGGGGTCAACCTGCTCGGTGACGGGCTGCGCGACCGCACCCGTCGCACCAAGGCCGGTGACGCGTGATGCCCACCCAGACCACCCAGACCACCCGGTCCACCCAGCCAGTCCAGGCCGTCCTGTCCGTCCGCGACCTCGTCGTGGAGCTCATGACCCCGCGTGGGGTGATCAGGGCCGTCGACGGCGTCAGCTTCGACATCGACGCCGGGGAGACCGTGACCATCATCGGCGAGTCCGGTTCCGGCAAGTCGACCACGGCGATGGCCCTCCTGCGGCTGCTGCCCGACGACCTCGCCGTCATCTCCGGGTCGGCCCAGATCGACGGACAGGACGTCGTCGGCACGCGCAAGCACATCGGCAACCTGCGGGGTCGCTCGGTGGCCCTGATCCCCCAGGACCCGATGACCGCCCTCAACCCGATCGCGACCGTCGGCACACAGATGGTCGAGGCCATCCGGCACGCCCACCCCTCGCTCTCCAAGGCGCAGGCCCGCGAGCGTGCCCTCGAGCTGCTGCGCCAGGTGCACCTCAGCGCGCCCGAGCGGCGGATCAAGTCCTACCCGCACGAGCTCTCCGGTGGGATGCTCCAGCGGGTGCTCATCGCGATGGCGCTGTCGACCGAGCCTCGGCTCATCGTCGCGGACGAGCCGACCTCGGCCCTCGACGTCACCGTCCAGGCCGGCATCCTCGACCTGCTCCTCGAGATGCAGGAGCGCACCGGCGTCGCCGTCSTCCTCATCACGCACGACCTGGGCGTCGCTCGGCTGATGAGCGACCGGATCCACGTCATGCACCGCGGACAGTTCGTGGAGGACGGACCGGTCGAGCAGGTCGTCGACCACCCGACGCACGACTACACCCGCGCCCTGCTCGCAGCGATCCCCGAGCTGGGCGAGTGGGACGACCCCGAGGACCCTGACCACCCCGAGTACATCGAGCCGGTCGCCGAGACCGCGGCCGCGCCGATCGCACCCGAGCAGGCCGGCATACCCGCCACCAACGGAGGGCCACGACCATGACCACCGCCGCGCGCCAGCCCCACGTGACCCCGGCGGCCACCGGCACCCCGCTGCTCGACGTCAAGGACCTCGTCGTCGAGTACCGCCGGGGAGGCGAGACGTTCCGGGCCGTCGACCAGGTGTCGTTCTCGGTCCCCCGCGGAGGGTGCCTCGCGGTGGTCGGCGAGTCGGGCTGCGGCAAGTCCACGATCGCCAAGGCCCTCGTCCGCCTGGTCAAGCCGACGGCCGGCTCGATGGTCTTCGACGGGACCGACCTGGCGACGGTGTCCGAGCGCCACCTGCGCCCGATGCGGCACCGGATCCAGATGGTGTTCCAGGACCCGTACGGCTCACTCGACCCGCACCTCACCGCCCAGCAGATCGTGGCCGAGCCGATGCAGGTGCGGGGCGAGCGTTCCGCCGCCGTGCGCCGGCAGCGCTCGGCCGAGCTCCTCGACCGGGTCGGCCTGCCGACCTCGGCCCTCCAGCGCAAGCCGCACGAGTTCTCGGGTGGCCAGCGACAGCGGATCGGTATCGCCCGGGCACTCGCCTCCGAGCCCGACCTGCTGGTCCTCGACGAGGCGACCAGCGCCCTCGACGTGTCAGTTCAGGCGCAGGTCCTCGACATCCTCGCCCAGCTGCGCCAGGACACCGGCCTGACCTATCTCTTCATCTCGCACAACCTCGGGGTCGTGCGGGCCATCTCCGAGGAGGTGCTCGTGCTCCGCGCCGGCACGGTCGTCGAGCGGGGTGAGACCGAGCAGGTGCTCGCCTCCCCCAGCGACCCCTACACCCGCCGCCTGCGGCGGTCCGCGCTCGAACCCTCCCGGATGGTCGGACGCAAGCCGCGGGAGGTCGTCCGCGGCATCGCCGCAGCCCGCATCGCCGAGAGCGCTGCGAGCGCATGAGCCAGACCGAGCTCGCCGGACTGGACTCCCCGCTCCCCCGGCTGGTCCTGGGYACGATGACGTTCGGCGACACCGCCGACGTCGCCACCTCGCGCGCCATGGTCCACGCGGCCCTCGACGCCGGGATCTCGTGGCTGGACACCGCCAACGGGTATGCCGGGACACGCACCGAGACGATCCTCGGCGAGGTCCTCGCCGGGCGCCGCGACCAGGTCTCGCTCGCCACCAAGGCGGGTATCTACCCCGGTGATGCCGGCGGCGAACCACTGTTGTCCCGCAAGGGAATTCGTGCCTCCCTCGAGGCAAGCCTGCGCCGTCTTGACACCGACCACGTCGACCTCTTCTACCTCCACCAGCCTGACCGCTCGGTGACGGTCGACGAGACCGCAGAAGCCCTCGCCGACATCGTCTCGACCGGCTTGGCCAGGGCCGTCGGGGTGTCCAACTTCGCGGCTTGGCAGATCGCCGACCTGGCGGCTGCCTGTGACCGGGTCGGCACCCCCCGGCCGGTAGTGGCCCAGCAGCTCTACAACCTCGTCGCCCGCCGGGTGGAGGACGAGTATGCCGAGTTCGCCACGACCCACGGGCTGGCCACGATCGTCTACAACCCCCTCGGTGGCGGTCTGCTGACCGGCCGGCACAGCTTCGACGACGCCCCCGGGGAGGGCCGGTTCGGCTCATCGGCGCTCTCGAGCATGTACCGCGACCGGTACTGGAACCGCAGCCTCTTCGAGGCGGTCGACGCGTTGTCCACCATCGCGGCGGACGCGGGGCTGGGGCTGCCCGAGCTCGCCCTGCGCTGGCTGCTCTCCCGTCCGCTGGTCGACGCGGTCCTGCTCGGCGGGTCCAAGCCCGACCAGCTGCGGAGCAACATCGCCGCCGCCGGGCGCGGCCCCCTGTCCCCTGACGTCGTCAGCGCCTGCGACGAGGTCGGCGCCACCCTGGCCGGTCCGATGCCGGCCTACAACCGATAGGAGCCTCGGTGACTTCCGAGCAGCAGCCCACCCCCACCGCACAGGACTTCACCCGGAGGCTGGCTGGGCGCGAGCGCGCCGTCGGCTACTGGGTCGTCCTCGATGCACCCGTGGCCACCGAGCGGATCGCGCGGCTCGGCTACGACTACGTCTGCCTCGACGCACAGCACGGGCTGCTCGGCTACAGCGGGCTCCTCGCCGGCCTCATGGCGGTCGACGCGGGCCGCTCGTCGGTCGGGCTGGTCCGCGTCGGCGCCAACGACCCGTTCCACATCGGGCAGGCCCTCGACGCCGGAGCCGCCGGCGTCATCGTCCCCCTGGTCAACACCGCCGACGACGCCCGTCGTGCCGTGGCCGCTGCGACCTACCCACCGACCGGGGTCCGGTCGTACGGACCCATGCGATCAGGCCTGCGCATCGGCCCCGTCCCGGCCGAGGCGAATGCCTCGGTGTCCTGCCTGGCCATGATCGAGACACCCGAGGGCCTGGCGAACGTCGAGGAGATCTGCGCCGTGCCGGGGCTGACCGGCATCTACGTGGGGCCCTCGGACCTCTGCCTGGCCGTCGGGGGCGCGTTCCCCGGCGACCCGGCGGTGGCCGACGAGTTCGAGGCAGCGCTGGTGCGGATCAGCCAAGCAGCTGAGGCAGCCGGCGTGGCTGCCGGGATCCACACCCCCGCCGGGGCGGACGCCGCCCGGCGCCTCGGGCAGGGCTTCACCTTCGCCACGGTCTCGTCCGACCTCGTCCACCTCGAGCGGGCGGCTGCCGACCACCTGGCCGCAGCCGCCGGGGCGTCATGACGGCGCCAGCAACGCTCGTCACCGACGGCATCCTGCAGCCTCGGTCGGGCGTCGACGGCCTCGGCGGCGTCGAGGAGACCTTCCTGCCCGCACCGACTGTGCAGTCGCACGCGGCCAACCTGGCCGTGCTCGGCGACGGCAGCCTCGGCTGCGTGTGGTTCGGCGGCACGCAGGAGGGTGTGGCCGACATCGACGTGTGGTTCTCGCGCCTGGTGCCGGGAGCCGACCGATGGACCGCGCCCGTCCGCCTCTCCGACGACCCCACCCGGTCCGAGCAGAACCCGGTGCTTTTCCCGGCCCCCGACGGTCGGCTCTGGCTGTTCCACACCGCACAGCACGCCGGCGACCAGGACACGTCCTTCGTGCGCGCGCGCACCTCCGACGACGACGGCGCGACCTGGGGCCCGACCCGCAGCCTGTTGGAGACCGAGCGCGGCGGCGTCTTCGTCCGCCAACCTCCCGTCGTCCTGCCCTCGGGCACCTGGGTGCTGCCGACCTTCACGTGCGTGCGTGTGCCGGGCGAGAAGTGGGTGGGCGACAGCGACACCAGCAGCGTGTGGGTCTCGACCGACCAGGGCGGCTCGTGGACCGAGCACGAGGTGCCGGACTCGACCGGCTGTGTCCACATGAGCATCGTGCCCACCGCCGCTGGTGGGTATGCCGCGTACTACCGCAGCCGCTGGGCCGACCACGTCTACCGCAGCGCCTCTGACGACGGGATCGGGTGGTCCGCCCCGCGCCCCACCGAGCTGCCCAACAACAACTCCTCGATCCAGGCCGCTCCACTGTCCGGTGCACGAACCGCGTTGGTGCTCAACGAGAGCAGCCGGCTCGACGCCGTGGCCCGCAGGGTCTCCCTCTACGACGAGATCGACGACGAAGGCATCAGCGACGCCACGCCGGCCGAGCCCGAGCCGGTGTCTCAGGAGGAGTTGGCCGTGGTCCGCGGGGCCTTCTGGGGAGCGCCCCGCGCGCCCCTGACCCTCGCCGTCTCGGGTGACGACGGCGCGAGCTGGCCGCTGCGGTGGGTCCTCGAGGACGGCGACGGCTACTGCCTGAGCAACAACTCGCGCGACGGCGTCAACCGCGAGCTGAGCTACCCGTCCGTGTGCCAGGACCCGGCTGGGACGGTGCACGTGGCCTACACGTACCACCGCCGTGCCATCCGGCACGTGCGGATCCCTGCAGCCGCCCTCGACGCCCGGACCGCGACGGCCACGACGCCCTCCAAATGAGTCGAACCGCCGTCGTCACCGGCGTCAGCTCGGGCATCGGGCTCGCCATCGCCCGCCGCCTGCTCGACGACGGCTGGGCGGTCGTGGGGCTGTCCCGGCGGCGGCCGGAGCCGGGCGAGCTGCCCGGGCTCGACTGGCGCCGGGTGGACCTCGGTGACACCGCGGCCGCACCTGGGGTCGCGGCAGCCGTCGCCGACCTCGGCGACGTCGACGCGCTCGTCCACGCCGCCGGCTTCCAGGAGTCCGGCCCGCTGACCGACCTCGACCCGGACGCGAGCGACCGCATGCACGCTGTGCACGTCGGGGCTGCCGTGCGGCTCGCCTCGTGCCTCGAGGGCCGCCTCGTCGACGGTGGCCGGATCCTGCTGATCGGCAGCCGCACCGCTGAAGGGGCATGGGGCAAGAGCCAGTACGCCGCGACCAAAGCGGCTCTCGGTGCCCTCGGGCGTTCGTGGGCTGCCGAGCTGGCGCCGCGGGGCATCACCGTGAACGTGCTGGCGCCGGGCCCCACCGAGACCGCGATGACCGCCGACCCTCGTCGGGCGGCGACGCCGCCACAAACGCCACTCCTGGGGCGGCTGGTCCGGGTGGAGGAGGTCGCGGCATACGCCTCGTTCCTCCTCGAGGACACCGGGGCGATGGTCACCGGGCAGCACCTCCTCATCTGCGGCGGCGCCTCGCTCCCGGCCGCCCCCGGGCAGCGCAGCTGAGATATATGTGGCGGACGCTCCGGATACTGGCCAGTAGGCCGGTCCGGTTGTGACCTGCGACTCCTTCGGGTGGAAGATGGACACGGAGGTCGCAGGCAACCCCGCGGCCCCTCGTCAACACTGACGCGAGAAAGGACCCACGACCGTGGCCGCACGCGAGGAAGCCGGACCGATTCTCAACGGCATCCCCAGCCAGCTCCCGGACATCGACCCCGAGGAGACCAAGGAGTGGCTCGACTCCCTCGACGGGGTGATCGAGGAGGGCGGTCGGCAGCGGGCGCGCTACGTCATGCTCAAGCTCCTGGAGCGCGCCCGGGAGATGCAGGTCGGGGTGCCGTCGCTGACGGCCACCGACTACATCAACACCATCTCGCCGGAGCAGGAGCCGTGGTTCCCCGGTGACGAGGAGGTCGAGCGCCGCTACCGCGCCTACCTGCGCTGGAACGCCGCCGTCATGGTGCACCGCGCGCAGCGTCCCGGCATCGGGGTCGGCGGCCACATCTCCACGTACGCCTCGGCGGCCACCCTCTACGAGGTGGGTTTCAACCACTTCTGGCGCGGCCAGGACCACCCCGGCGGCGGCGACCAGGTCTTCTTCCAGGGCCACGCCTCCCCCGGCATGTACGCCCGCGCCTTCCTCGAGGGCCGCCTCAGCGAGGACCAGCTCGACGGCTTCCGCCAGGAGAAGAGCCACCTCGTCGCGGGTCAGCCGCTCGCCCTGCCGTCCTACCCGCACCCTCGGCTGATGCCGGACTTCTGGCAGTTCCCGACGGTGTCGATGGGCATCGGCCCGATGAACGCCATCTACCAGGCGCAGTTCAACAAGTACCTCCACAACCGCGGGATCAAGGACACCAGCCAGCAGCACGTCTGGGCCTTCCTCGGCGACGGCGAGATGGACGAGCCCGAGTCGCGTGGCTTGCTGCAGCTGGCCGCCGGCGAGGAGCTCGACAACCTCACCTTCGTCGTCAACTGCAACCTGCAGCGCCTCGACGGACCGGTCCGCGGCAACGGCAAGATCGTCCAGGAGCTGGAGGCGTTCTTCCGTGGCGCCGGCTGGAACGTCATCAAGGTGGTCTGGGGCCGCGGGTGGGACCCGCTGCTCGCCCAGGACCGTGACGGCGCGCTCGTCCACCTCATGAACACCACGAGCGACGGCGACTACCAGACCTTCCGAGCCAACGACGGCAAGTACGTCCGTGACTTCTTCTTCGGTCGCGACCCGCGCACCCGCGAGATGGTCAAGGACTGGTCCGACGAGGACATCTGGTGGAAGCTCAAGCGCGGTGGCCACGACTACCGCAAGGTTTTCGCCGCCTACCAGGCCGCGATGAACCACACCGGCCAGCCGACGGTCATCCTCGCCAAGACCATCAAGGGCTACGGCCTGGGCAGCCACTTCGCGGGCCGCAACGCCACCCACCAGATGAAGAAGCTGACCCTCGACGACCTCAAGGGCCTGCGCGACAGCCTCAAGCTGCCGATCTCCGACGAGGTGCTCGAGCGCGACCCCTACGCACCGCCGTACTTCCACCCTGGTCCCGACGACCCGAGCATCAGGTACCTGCGCGAGCGGCGCGAGAAGCTCGGTGGCCCGATCCCGGTGCGGCGCGTCCAGCACGAGCCGCTCAAGCTGCCCGACCACTCCTCCTACGACATCGTCAAGAAGGGCACCGGCAAGCAGCAGGTCGCCACGACGATGGCGTTCGTGCGACTGCTCAAGGAGCTGATGCGCGACAAGGAGTTCGGCCAGCGCGTCGTGCCGATCATCCCCGACGAGGCCCGCACCTTCGGCATGGACTCGTTCTTCCCGACCATCAAGATCTACAACCCGCACGGCCAGAAGTACACCTCGGTCGACGCGGAGCTGATGCTGGCCTACAAGGAGGCGAAGGACGGCCAGATCCTGCACCTCGGCATCAACGAGGCAGGCTCGATGGCGGCGTTCACCGCAGCCGGCACGTCCTACGCGACGCACGGCCAGCCGATGGTCCCGATCTACGTCTTCTACTCGATGTTCGGTTTCCAGCGCACCGGCGACTCGATCTGGGCGGCCGCCGACCAGATGGCTCGTGGCTTCCTCATCGGGGCCACGGCAGGGCGCACCACGCTGACCGGTGAGGGGCTGCAGCACGCGGACGGTCACTCGCCGCTGCTCGCGGCGACCAACCCGGCGGTGGTGGCGTACGACCCGGCCTTCGCCTTCGAGATCGGGCACATCATGGAGGACGGGCTGCGCCGGATGTACGGCGACGACCCGGAGAACGTCATCTACTACGTGACGGTCTACAACGAGCCGATGAGCCAGCCGCAGGAGCCGGAGAACGTCGACCGCGAGGGCATCCTGCGTGGCATGCACCTCTTCGCGCCGGGGATCACGGACGGCCTGCCGGACGACGCCCCCCGGGCGCAGCTGCTCGCGTCGGGCGTCGGGGTGCCGTGGGCGCTCGAGGCCCAGGAGCTGCTGCGCAACGACTGGGGCGTCGTGGCCGACGTGTGGTCGGTGACGTCGTGGAGCGAGCTGCGTCGCGACGGCATGGCCTGTGACGAGCAGCGCTTCCTCCACCCGGACGGCGAGGCCCGCACTCCCTACGTCACCGAGCGGCTGCGGGACACGCGTGGTCCGGTCATCGCGGTGTCCGACTACATGCGCCAGGTGCAGGACCAGATCCAGCCGTGGGTGCCGGGAGACTTCGCCTCGCTCGGCGCCGACGGGTTCGGGTTCTCCGACACCCGCCCGGCCGCGCGGCGGTTCTTCCACATCGACGGCCCATCGGTCGCGGTCCGCGCGCTGCAGATGCTGGTCCAGCGCGGCGAGATCGAGGGCGGGGTGGCCCGCGAGGCCGCCGCGCGCTACCGCCTCCTCGACGTCACGGCCGGCACCTCCGGCAACTCGGGTGGCGAGAGCTGACCTCAGTTCGTCCCGCGTGCTTGGTGAAACCCTTTGCACGACAAGGTATGCCGTCCGCTCGGCTGAGCGGGCGGCATACCTGTGAGTGGGGCAGGATGGGTGGGTGACCCCGCAACCCAGCCGCCCTGTCCGCGTCGCCGTCACCGGCTCCACCGGGAAGCTCGGCCGCTCGGTGGTCGCCCACCTCGCGGAGCACGGCTACGACGTGCTCGCCCTGGACCGAGCCCGGCCCTCCGATCCGACGACGCCGTTCGTCGCCGTCGACCTCACGGACTACGGCCAGGTGCTCGAGGCATTGTCCGGCGGTGTCGACGAGCACCCGACACCGGTGGACGCGGTGGTGCACCTGGCCGCGATCCCCGCCCCGGGGCTGACCACCAACGCGGCCACCTTCGCGAACAACTCGGCCGCCACCTACAACGTGTTCGCCGCCGCTCGCGCCCTCAGGATCCGCAGGGTCGTCTGGGCCTCGAGCGAGACGGTCCTCGGCCTGCCCTTCGACACTCCCCCGCCCTACGTCCCCGTGGACGAGGAGTACGACCCCCGGCCCGAGTCGACCTACTCCCTGAACAAGGCGCTCGAGGAGGAGATGGCTCGGCACTTCTGTCGCTGGGACCCCGAGCTGGTGATGGTGGGCCTGCGGTTCTCCAACGTCATGGATCCCGCGGACTACGCGGCCTTCCCCGGGTTCGACGCCGACCCGTCGCTGCGCAAGTGGAACCTCTGGGGCTACATCGACGGACGTGACGGCGCGCAGGCGGTGCGGCTCGGGCTCGAGCGGACCGAGCCCGGGTGCGAGGTCTTCATCATCGCCAACGCCGACACGGTCATGAGCCGGTCCAGCGCCGACCTGGTGGCCGAGGTGTTCCCGGGCGTCGAGGTGCGCAAGGACCTCGGCGAGCACGAGACCCTGCTCGGGATCGACAAGGCGCGAAGGCTGCTGGGCTACGAGCCGGCGCACTCCTGGCGGGAGCACGCCGGCTCGTAGCTCGCTGGGCTGGAGTGCCTCAGTCGCGCCCGAGGAACTCCTTGCGGGCGGTGACGCAGATGTCGGGCTGGTCGCAGAAGACGCCGTCGACACCCGTGCGCAGGAAGGCCACGACCTCGTCGATGATCCGGCCGAAGTCGGCGGGGTTGGTGCCGACCCGGTAGTCGACCGGCAGGAAGGTGTTCTCCGCGCGGAAGGTGTAGGGCGTGACCTTCAGCCCGGCCCGGTGTGCGTCGGACACGAGGGTGGTGGGGCTACCCAGGGT
>NZ_JBFUCW010000030.1:0-42177 GCF_056405035.1 Pedococcus sp. P2_A3
GGATGGAAGGCCACGGGAATGAAGATGAGCCACAGGCAGGGGTCGAGGTTGGGGCTGGCGTGTGCCGTTGTTGCCGTGCTGGCTCTGTCGGCGTGTGCGTCGACTGGCAGTGCAGACAGCCCCGGCGCAGGCGGTAGCAGCAAGGGCGGGCCGATCAAGATCGGTGCGGCGGTGGGGCTGACGGGCATCCTGAAGGACTATGACGGGCCGGTTCTTGATGTKGCCAAGTACTCGATCGATCAGATCAACGCCGCGGGTGGCATCGGCGGTCGGCAGGTGGTGCTGCAGGTCCTGGACACCAAGTCCGACATCGCGCGCGGTGGGCAGGTTGCGCAGCAGCTGATTGACGACGGCGCCCAGATCATGCTGGTCAGCAAGGACTTCGACTTCGGCAGTCCCGCGGCGCTGGTCGCGCAGAAGAACGGCATGGTCAGCATCACCCTGGGCGCGCAGTCTCCGAAGTTCGGTGTCCAGGGCGTGGGGGACAAGGCGTTCTCGTTCGCGGCGTCGGCGGGTAACACCGGGTCGGTCCTTGCGACGTTCGCCAAGAAGCAGGGCTACGCCAAGGCGTTCACGCTCCTGGATGACACGATCTCCTACACCCGCGGCGTGAACCAGGCTTTCACGAAGTTCTTCAAGCAGGGTGGTGGCACGATCGTCGGCGCCGACTCTTTCAAGAACGACGACAGCTCGATCGCGGTCCAGATCAACAAGATCAAGCAGGCCCAGCCCGACGTGCTGTTCCTGGCCTCCTACCCGCCCGGTGGCGCCTCGGCCCTGCGGCAGATCCGCGCGGCAGGTATCGACATCCCGATCCTGTCCGGCGACCCGTTCGACGGCAACAACTGGGTCAGCGCTGTCCCCGGCCTGAGCAACTTCTTCCACACGACGGCCGCCTCCGTGCTCGGAGACGACCCCGACCCGGCCGTCAACACCTGGGTCGCTGCGTACAACAAGAAGACCGGTAACCCTGTGACCGTGGGGGGTGCCTTGGGTGGAAACACGATCATCGAGGCGCTCAAGATTGCCATCGAGAAGACCGGAACCACCGACGGAGCGAAGCTGGCGGCCGCGCTGAACACGTTCAACCACCAGCAGCCGTTCCTTTCCGGCCCGCTGACGTTCACCCCCCAGGCACACATCCAGCTCGACGCCCCGCTACGGATCGTCAAGTACACCAACGGCAACCGCGCATTCTTCGAGACCGTCCAGCCCGAGTTCCCCGCCGCGACCACCGACGGCATCGGTTAGGTCTTCACTCAGCCCGCAGACGCGGTGGTTCGCGGCTCTTGAACGGTTCGAAGGGTCGGCGTCAGAGTTAGTAGTTCCAGAAGCTCGCAGCATCGACTGATTATTAACAAGTGTCCACAAAATGTTCAAGGAGAAGTTATGTCTGACGGAGTTAACGTGGAAGTGACGGGGTTCGGAATGCCGTGGGAGAAGGACTTCAACTACTCCCAAGGCCTGAAGGTGGGAGACACCATCTACCTGTCGGGCCWGATCAATCACGACGCCGATGGAAACCTGGTGGGAATCGGTGATCTGGAGGCGCAGATCCGGCAGGCCTACGCGAACGTTGCGACCGTGCTCGAGCACTACGGCGCCACGCTCGCCAATGTTGTTGAGGACGTCGTCTTCGTCACCGATATCGATGCCGCGATGGTGTCGGTGCCGATCGTGCGGCGCGATCTCTTTGCCGGTACGGCGCCATGCACGTTGACGATGGTGCAGGTGTCGCGGCTCTCATTCCCAGAGACGCTGGTCGAGATCAAGTGCACGGCTAGGGTCTGAGCCGCCGATTTGCGATCGAGGCGCTGGTCGAATCGTGGCGGCGTGACGAACCACCTCCAGTGCCGACCCAAGACAACAACGAATAGGAATCGTATTCATGACGTTCACTGTTATGGCTAAGTGCCCGGACACCGGAGCGGTCGGCATCGGCATCGCCACGGCTTCCGCAAATTGTTCGAAGACCCTGCCCCACACGAAGGGCCTCCTGCCCACGATCGATCCCAAGGGCGCCATTGTGTGCTCGCAATCAATGTGCAACCCCACACTCGCCTACAGTGCGTTCGAGCTTCTTGACCAGGGAAAGTCCTTCGACGACATTGAACGAGCGTTTGCCGCTGGCGACGAGGGCTTGGGATACCGCCAGGTCGGCATCGTCACGGCCGCCGGTGACGTGTGGGCGTTCACGGGTGAGAACTGTTTTCCCGAGAAGGGACATTACGTGGGTGACGACTTCCTCGTGATGGGTAACTGCCTCGGAGTCGACACCCTGGACGGGATGCGTGCCGCATACGAAGCCGGCGCTGGTACCGATCTTGCCGAACGTCTGCTGAGCACCCTGGAGGCTGGCCGCGCCTCGGGCGGGCAGTACTGGGAGGGCGCGCCGATTCCGGAGTTGTTCTGCTCCCTCTCCGTCTACGACGGCAAGAACCCCTACCCGAAGGTCGACATGCGAGTCGACTTCGACCTGAGCGCGATTGAGAAAATGCGGCGCATGTACGACCAGCTGCAGGCGCCCACCGAGCAGTACTTCGACGCGATGTACCGTCGCCCGGAGGAGTTCAAGGACTCTGCATCTCATCTGCTCCTCGGTGTAGCAGCGAAGCAGATCTGATTGCCCGGACGGCCGCGCGCACCGAGAAACGAGGGCTTGAAAGGATGACCTTGGCTCATTGCAAAACCGAGCCCTCTGGCGGTGGCACGACGCACGCCGGCCTGCAGGCATGGGTCGATGAGGTGGCCGCGATGACCACCCCCGACCGGGGGGAGTGGGTCACCGGCTCCGACACCGAGTGGACCCGACTGACCGACAGGCTCTTGCAGGCCGGCACCTTCGTGCGGCTGGACGAGTCGAGGAAGCCGAACAGCTTCTACGCAGCCTCCGACCCGACCGAGGTCGCCCGGGTCGAGGAGCGTACCTACATCTGCTCCGTCGACGCCGGGCCCACCAACAACTGAATGGGCCCCGAGGAGATGAAGGACCTGATGCGCGGGCTCTACGCCAGCTGCATGAAGGGCCGCACGATGTTCGGCGAGAACAGCCGCGTCCTCAAGTGGGCGATCGAGCGCATCGAGGGCAAGGCCGCCGCGGTCGAGACCCCGATCGGTCACGTTCCCAGCCCGGAGTCCCTGGACACCACGGGCCTCGACCTGAGCGACGCCGAGCTCGAGGCCGCCCTCGAGGTCGACGCCGAGGAGTGGAAGGCCGAGATCCCGCAGATCGAGGCGTGGTTCGCCAAGTTCGGCGACACCCTGCCCACCCAGCTGCACATCGGGCTCGACGGCCTCAAGGCCCGCCGCGGCGTCGGGTGATGCAGCCGTGTGGCGATACGCACTCTTTGATTTCGACCCCTCGCTCGGGCAAGACCTCGATGAGTGGCGTGACGAGTTGCCTGAGAAGGGGTGGCAGTTCTGGTGGATCGATGGTCAGCGGAGTGGAGCATGGATCCACGTGGACGGCCGACACGTCTGGCGTCTGAGCCTCAGGCGATGGGATGACAAGTAGGCCGGACTCGACCTTCCTGCTGGTCTAGCTGGTCCCGTCCCGAGATGCAGGAGGCCGCCACGGTGGATCCTCCGGTTTCCAAGACGTCCCGACCGGCCTTCCGATCTTCAGGCAGAGGGGAACGTGCAGGTCAAATGACGCCTTGGGGCCGCATCGCGCGGCATCTCGTGCAACATCGCGGGCGACGGTAAGGCCTGCAGCCTCGTCCGGGATCGCCGTCGAGGTGACCAGTGCCAAGGCCGAAAAGCGCCGAGATGTGTCCTGCCAAGGTCTCTGAGCCCGAAAACCGGGGTATCCAGGGGCCCCTTCCCATGGCGCGCACGCGGCCTGACCGTATAGATCCCGGTCCGGGAACCGAGCGGCGGTGTTCGGTAGCAGTAGTTTGCCAAGAGGTCGCAGGTCAAATCTGAGGCACGCCCTGGGCGGCGGATCGTCGCGCATCCTGCGTGGCCGCGCCTTGGGCTTCGAGCCGCCATGGCGCCCAGGCGGCCGCTTGTTCAGCGCGCCACACATGGGTGGCGGAGGTGTCTGCTCCGGTGGTGGTGATGGCGGCGCGGAGCACGTCCGCGGGGTCCGTGTGGTCGGGTTCACCGTGGTTGGTGGCGTGCTCAGGGTCGTGGGCGGTGTCGACGTACAAGCGGTTGATCTCCCGGCCCCGGGTGGCCATCACGTAGAGGGGTTCGCGGAGGGTGGTGGCGGTGATGTAGGCGTGCGCGGTGTCGACGGTGCGGCCTTGGGCGCGGTGGGAGGTGGTGGCGTACCCGAGTTCGACGTGCTCGGCGGCGTAGTCGGCCGGGAGCACCGCCGCGGCTCGCCCATCGGCGCGGGTGACGTGCAGCGACCCGTCCGGGTGCACCTTGTTGACGACCCAGTCGTCGCCGTTCTTGACCCACCCGCGGCCGGTGGACAGGGCGCGGTGGTTGAGCCGGGTGACGACGACGTCACCAACCCCGGCGGTGCTGCCGTCCCAGAGCCGTATCCCACCGGCGGCGACCTCGCCGGTGGCAACGCGGTGTTCTCGGGCTCGGGTGTTGAGGTCGGTCACGGTTTGGGTGTCGGCGGCGAGCATGAGCGACCGACGCCGCGCCGTCGTGTCGGTGCGCCAGCCGTCAAAGATCAGGTCGAGCAAGTCCTCACGCCCGCCCGCCTGCACCCTGCCGTGGTGGAGGTAGGTGGCGGCGACGCTGGGGTCGCCGCGGCGAAGCCGGAGGGTGGCGTCGGCTTCCCAGTCGTGTCGGAACCGTTTCACCTCGTGCAGGCTGGGAGCGTCCTGCCCGCGGTCGTCGGCGAGGAGCTTGAACGCGCCGCCGGCCTGCACCGGCGACAGCTGCGCCCAGTCCCCGACCAGCAGCACCTTCGCGCCCATGTGGGCGGCGTGGGTGGCGATGCGGTGAAGGTCTTTGGTGGCGGCCATGGAGGCTTCGTCGATGATGACGAGTTGCCCTGGCCGTAGCGCCCATCGGGCATAGCTGTCCCACGCGGTGCGGGCCTTCTGCTGCAGGACGCGGGTTTGTGGTGAGGCGTAGGCGCGGCGCAACTGGGTGTCAAACTCCTGGACGGCGGCGAGTCGTTGCGGGGTGCTTTCGTGTTCGGCGAGCCATTTGGCGGTGTTCTCCGTGGGTACGCCGACGGCGTCGGCGAGGACCTCCGCTGCTGCTGCGGACGGGGCGAGCCCGATCACGGACCCAGGCCCGTGGGTGGCTTCCCACGCGGCCCGGACGGCGGCCATTGTGGTGGACTTCCCGGTGCCGGCCGCGCCGACGAGCACATCGAGGCGCCGCCCGGAGGTCACCACGCTCGTCACCGCGTCGACCTGTTCGCCGGAAAGGGGCCGACGGTGGTGTGGGGTCCACCCGGCCACCTGGATCGCTGCGGAGGCGGGCACGGTCGGGGCGTCGGTGGCGCGGCCGAGGTCGAGCAGGCGGGCTTCGGCGTCCAGCAGCTCGGCGGTCGCGTAGACCTCACTGTTGCGTGCCCGGAACTTGCTGGACCCGTCCGCCCGCTGCAACGCCTCTGGGACGGCGCCGACCTCCGGTGGGGTCAGCATCACAGCCCGGTCCGCGGCATATGTGGCGGCCTTCTCCGCCATGGCGACCCGGTCGGCGGGGGTTGCGAACCGGACCCCGTGCAGCTGGCGCAGGGCCTCGGCGAGCAGGTTCGCGCGGGTGAATGTGGCCCGCTTGTCGCCCACCTTCTCCAGCACCAGGGTGGCGAAGTCGCGCAGGATTGCGACGTCGAGGTCTGCCGCGGCCAGTAGGGGTTGGGTGTTGCGGCCGGCGAGTCCGGCCACCCACGACTGTGGGTCGGTGTCGAGGTGCGGGCGGGCGCGATCACGCCACTCCTGGATCAGGTGACCTAGCGGTTTCAGGGTCTTGGCGTCGCGCGTGGCCAGGGTGGCCTGCTGCCGCAGCCGGAGGATGTCCGGCCCGACCGGGGGTCGCCCGCGGGTGGCGTGGAACTCAGCCACCAGGTCCTTGGTTGCCTCCTCGATTGCGGTGGTCCGCTGCGAGAACACGTCCCGCAGGGGCGCAGGGACGCCGTCGACCTCCCATCTCGGGTCCGCCGACCTGCGGCGTTGTTCCGGGATCCAGGCCCAGCCGAGGTCGATGGTGAGCTCGTCGGCCAGGATCCCGTTATATAGCGCGGACATGCCGACGGTCGCGCGGAACAGGGCCTTGGAGTCGAGGGTGCGCCACTTGCCGTCGGTGACGGTCTGGGCGCGGTTGAGGACAACCACGTGAGTGTGCAGCTGCGGATCGTGGGCGCGGGAGTCCCAGTGGTCGAACGCCACCGCCACCACCCCGCGCACGTCCTCGGACACCACACCGCCGCGCCCTGTGCGCGTGGCGAACACCTGAGACTCCCCGTATGCGATGACTGCCTCCAGCGCCCGCCGGTGCGCGGCGTGAATCCGCTGCCGGGTGTCGTCGTCGCCCAGCGCCCACGCCACTGATACGGACTTGGGCACGGAGAAGGTGAGATCGAACCCGGCCACCGCCTGGGAAGCTCTCCGCCGCCGGCCAAGGTGGTCGACGACCACCATCCGGGGCCCGACTGGTGGGCGTCCGAGGGACTCGCCGGTGACCGGATCCTGCAGCATCCCAAGCATCCGCCACAGCTGCGCCTCGGTGACGAGGGTCCCAGGTTCGATGCCCGCACCATGGGCGAGACCGGCCAGGCCGGCGCCGAGGAATGTTCCCGGCGGGGTGCCCTCCGCGGCGTAGTACCCGGCCAGTCCGGCGGCCGGGCCGGCCTGGTCCATCCGCGCCACCGACGACATCAGGTACCGGTACCCGGCGCCGAGCGTCATGCGCCTGATCGACATCGTCACATCGGGTTAACGGGACGCTCGGGGCACCGCCGAGGCCACGCGAGCCACCTTGGTGCCAACAGTGTGGCGCAGGTGGTTGGTGGGAATGGTGGGTGGTCAGGTCTGTCGCGTGCGGTGCGTGGGGAGGGCTGTGCGCGGGTCGGGGGGGTGATGGGTGGTGGGAGGCGTTGCGATGTCGGGCGTCGGGTCAGGATGACGCCGTGTGGATTCGCGTGAGCCGAGAGGTCGGACTGCCGGATCGCCTGCCTGCGTTCGAGCGACTGCCGCGACGTCCGTTGTTCGTCGCTCCGCGGCTCATGCCACGAGACCTCGACGGGCGCGCCTGACCCTGTGGACGTTCCAGAGCCGGGGCGCGTACGACTAGCTCCGGCGCGACGGCGTCCTGGTCGGCGATACGGCGGCTGCGGACCTCGTGCCCCGGCGTCGGCGTACTCGTCTCAGTTCGCCAACGAAGGAGCAGAGCATGACAACTATCCCGATTGGCAGTGACGCACGTCGCCGCTTGCAGGACGCGCAGCGCGCCGAGTCGGCGGCCGTGGCGGCCACGACTAAGGCGTATGTGGCACTCGCCCGCGCAGAGGGCAAGGTCGAGACCGCGCAGGGGGAGGTCGACCGCGCCGTCGCGGCTTTGGTCGACGTTTCCGGCGTCGATCGCGCCGCACAGCTGTTGGGCCAGCCGGTCGGCGTCGTCCGGCGCGCCCACCAGCGACGCGCTCGGCCGACCTCTGAGCCGCGCGGCATACCCCAGCGGCCATCCGCACCGTGATCGCTGTCGGGTCGGCGACCCTGGTGCGCCTCTTCTACGCTGGCCCGGTGGAGCCATGGACTGTGGAGCGGGCCCGAGCGATTGCCCAGTCGCTGGTGGGGCCGCTGGGGCGCCGCTGGCGGCATACCGTCCAGGTCGCCGGCCGAGCCGAGCAGCTGGTGGAGGCCGGCGCCGACCCGACGGTTGCTCTTGCGGCGTGGTTGCACGACATCGGATACGCCCCGTCGGTGGCGCGCACAGATTTCCACGCCCTCGATGGCGCCCGCTATCTGAGCGCCTTGGGTGCACCGCGCGAGGTGGTATCCCTCGTCGCCTACCACACCGGTGCCGAGTTCGAGGCTGTCGAGCGCGGGCTTGCTACCGAGATGCACGCGTTCGACCGGCCGGACCAGGCCGCCCTCGACGCCCTCACCTTGGCCGATCTGACAACCGACCCGGCCGGCGGCGTCGTGGCGGTGGACGAGCGTCTTGCCGAGATCCTCCAGCGCTACCCGGACGACCACCCGGTGCATCGCGCGATCGAGAAGTCCTCGCCCTACCTGAGGGAGTGCGCGCAGCGCGCCGCGACAAGGTTTGCCAGGGCAGCCGGGATCTGATCAGCCGATGAACGGCTGGTCGCGGTGCTCGAGGTAGTGCTGGATCCGCAGCCGCATGGAGGGATGCATGGGTAGGTCGAGCAGGTCTCCGGGGGCGAGCCACTCGACCGCCTTGCTCTCCGAGCTGGTGCGCGCCTCGCCGCCCAGCAGCTGGGCCTTGAAGCAGAGCGAGAACTGCTGCCGCACCTCGCCGTCGTCGTAGGCCATGACATGCCCCGGGTTGGTGTAGGTGCCGACCAGGCCGGTCACCCGCACCTCGTAGCCGGTCTCCTCGCTGACCTCGCGGATCACGGTGTCAGCGATGGACTCCCCGATGTCGTGCCCGCCACCGGGAAGCGCCCACAGGTTGTTGTCTGTCTTATGGATCAAAAGGATCCGGCCTTGGTCGTCCTCGACGACAGCGGTCACGGACGGCACGACGCTGTTGGCGGCGGGCGCGTTCGGGTCGTCGATGTAGTCGATCCTGGCCATAGCGGTCACGCTACGTGATGTCGGCGGCCTCCACCGGCCGACCGCTGTCCCAAGTGCGTTCGAAACCGTCCACGTAGTGGGTGAACACGCGTCCTCCGGGCAGGTGGTGCAGTTGCAGCACAGGCGAGCTGCCGGCGGCGGCTCCCAGGACGTGGGAGTTGACGAGCAGGTCGTCGTCGAACCGGAACATTGACGCGTAGAGCGTCTGCTCGTGCATCCGGGCCGCGATGTTCGGCTCGTCGAGGAAGGGCCGGAAGTACTTCCACGTCAGGGTGCACCGATCGGCCAGTGAGGACCCGATGCCTTCCTCCAGACCGCGCAGCCGCACCGCGTCTGACGCCGGGTCACCGAGGCACAGGCGCACCTGGACGCCGTCTGCGGCCCGTTGCGCGAGGGTGGCGTCGAAGTCCGGGACGGCGTCGTGCAGGAAGGTGGCGGCAAAGGCAAGGATGTCGATCTGGCGCTGCGCCTGAGTCAGCAGACCGGACCAGAGCGCCATCGGGATGGCGCCACGGCTGGGGTGGATGCCCACGAGCTCCTCGCGGCTCGTCTCACCACGCTGCGCCTCCGAAACCGCTGTGGGCCATAGGAAGCCATCGTCTTTGCCGACCGCGCTAGCGACCGCCATGCGGTGAACGCGATGTGGCACGCGGTCCTTGGTGATCCACCGTTCGACGGTCTTGGGGTCCACGCCGACGATCTCGCTCAGGCCGCCGACAGACAGGTTCGCGCCGACCAGCGCCGACCGCAGTCGCTCGTTCGCCATCCCGTTCCTCCCTGCCTCACCGGGACGTGCCGTCACCTGTGCCGCGCCGCCGGACGTCCCGAACCGTCCCGTGACGCGGTTATCGCGTCCCCACCCCAGCGGCTGTCCTGATCATGCGCCGCATCAGCGGCGGTCGCTCGGCGAGAGCGGCAATGACTAGTGAAGCGGATGGACGCCGTGAACGGCAGACCTGAGCAGGCACCTGTGGATAACCCGCGACCCGTCGCAGCATCCACAGGCACGCTGGCCCTCGGTTGCCGATCACTGGCCGGGGCCCTTGCCTGAAAGGGCACCAGCGCTGGTCCGCATCCGGGACATGGGAGGCAGTGATGACGTTCAGACAGCAAGGCAGGGCAGAGGCGGTGATGCGAGCGCTTTCGGACTGCCCGCGGCTCGAGAGGCCCAGCAGGCAACGCGACCGGCTTTGGCTGGTCGTCCGCGACGAGGTGTGCACCCGCACCAGTGCCGAGGTCGTCCCGCTCGGTTCGACGGCCGCGGTCACCGTCACCGAGGACCACGCCACCGCGGAGCTGATCTGCGCCATGGAGTGGCTCTTCAAGCACGAGGCCAAGGCACGCAGGCTGCCCGCCGACGCCCTCTACTCCCACCTGCGCAGCGCCGCCACGCGCCGCGACCACGGCTCCGCCCGGGCCGCCCAAGCGGACGCCCTGCGCGGCATGACGAACGTCCGCCCCGGCGATCCGGTGCAGTGGCTGACCCGCGACCCGATGGAGGCCTGGTGATGGCTACGACGCTGGACGAATGGATCCGAGAAGAACTCCGGCTCGGGCACCACGACCCCCGACTGGCGGTCGTCGCGCCAGCGGCCGACATCCTGCTGTCCCGGGCGGTTGCCGCCGCGCAGCGAGGTGCGAACGACCCGCTCGTCACCGTGACCGCCAAACGCGCCGGAGGGAACTCGCGCGCCTGCACCAAGCGGATGCTGGAGCAGCTTGGCCTGCAGCCGCGCGCCCGCCGAGTAGTGCATCGCCTGCTCGCCGGGAGTCCCTCAGGTTGGCCGGGACTGCTGCGCATCTTCAGCGAACAGCGCCACGTCACCGACGCGGAGCGGACCTACGCCCGTCGCCAGCTGGGACTGCTGAACGATTGAGACCACCACGGCTAGACCGGTGCTGTGGCTCAGGTGCACTCAGGCTGGCGCGACCGTGGAGCGGATTGGTCCCAGTGCGGGGTGGCAGACGAGTGCCTCTGGCCCGTACAGCATGGCGACACCGGCGACCGCCAGCACCGCGGCCTCCGGTCCAGAGAAGAGCCGGGGCCGGCCGTCGCCGTAGTCGAGGACCACGTGACCAGCGACCAGGTCCGCCTCGAACCCGACCAGGGTCGACCACCATTGCGAGCGGAGGGTGCCGTCGGGCAGCCGCACCAGCAGCCGGTGGTCGGTGACGACGACGTGGCACCACAGGGCTGGACTCCACTGCCGGTCGCAGCGCCACCGCACCCAACACCAGGTGGTGCGGTGAGCGTTCTCCCCGTTCTCGAGGACGATGCCGAGCCCCATGACGTCGACGTGTTCGGGTACCCGCAGGCCACCGAGCTCCAGGGCGAGGGCGCGAGCATCGGCCGCCGCGGCCTGCGCTGCCGGGCCGGGGGCAGAGGTGGGCGCAGGGGCGGGCTTGTTGGCTCGGAGCCTGGTTCGCATCGCACCTCCCTGAAGGTTCTTGCTCCCTGACACTGTCTCGCACGGTCACGACAGCGCAACCCAGGGCCGGTGGTGCCCCGTGCCGGCCGTACACCGGCCATGACACCAATGCGCGCGGCCGCCGCGCTGGCCGCCGGTGCCGTCGCGGTGGGGGTCGTGGGCCTGACCGCGGTCGCGGGTGCGCTGCCCCAGGCGGCACCGGTGCCGGTGTGCGCCGGCACCGGTCCGGTGGCCGGGCTCAGCGACGTGCAGGCACGGAACGCCCGCACCGTCGTGGCCACGGCCTCCACCCGGGCGGGGCATCAGGCCGCGGTGATCGCGGTGATGACCGCCATGACCGAGTCGAGTCTGCTGATCCTGGGCAATCCCCACGACCGCGACGGCACCACGCTGCCCAACCAGGGCCTGGGTTACGACCACGACTCCTTAGGCCTGTTCCAGCAGCGCCCCGGGTGGGGGAACGCCGCGCAGCGGATGGACCCGGTCGCCTCGACCAACCTGTTCCTCGACCAGCTGCTGCTCTTGCCGGGATGGCGGCAGGCCGATCCGTGGGTCGCGGCCCAACGGGTGCAGCGCTCCGCCTGGACCGGCACCCCCACCGAGGTCAACGGCTGGTCCGACGTGGTCGGCGGCAACTACCTGGCCAACGCCGCGCACGCCGCCAGCATCGTCGACACCATCGTGGCCACCTCACCGGACTGCGGCGCCGGCCCCACCGACACGGTCCCCGCAGGGCTTCCCCCCCGGTACACCCTGGCCGCCGACACCTCCCCAGCTGCGAGGGTCGCGGTCACCTTCGCCCTGGCGCAGCTCGGCAAGCCGTACGTGTGGGGAGCGACCGGCCCCGCGGCATACGACTGCTCGGGCCTGACAAGCACGGCCTGGCGAGCAGCCGGGGTGACGATCGGGCGCACCACCTACGAGCAGGTGCACGACGGCACCGCCACCACCCTGCATGGCCTCGCCCCCGGGGACCTGATCCTGACCCCCGGCAGCGACGGCACCACCGCCGCGCCGGGTCACGTCGGTATGTACATCGGCGACGGCCGGGTCGTGGAGGCGCCACGGACGGGGGACGTGGTCAAGGTCGTGACCCTGTCCTCGTATGTCTCCGGCGTTGTTTCCACGATCCGGCACATCGCGTAAACGGGCCGAGCCGATGGTGCCCCGAGCGGCCCGTACACCAGATACGTGCGCGGGACCGGCCCGCCGCAGCTGCGAAAGGCAACGCCATGTCGGCACCCACCATCGACATCCAACCCAACACCACCGGCCTGCCCGGACTGGCCGCGCTGGAGTCCATCGTCGGCGCCCTGCTCACCTTCGGGCTGATCGCCGCCGTCGCTGGCGTCGCCATCTCCGCCTCCGCCTGGGCGATCGGCGCGCACTCCTCCAACCCGCACGTGGCGGGCAAGGGCAAGTCCGGCGTCCTCGTGGCCGGAGGCGCGGCCCTGCTGATCGGCGCCGCCAACACGATCGTCACCTTCTTCAACAACGCCGGAGCCTCGATCCGATGAGAGACCTCGATTTGCCGCCCCGCCGACACCCCGGGCGTCGCCGCCTCTACGTGGGGACCGTGGTGAGCCTCCTGGCCATCACGGTCGCGGTCGCCGGCCTGCTCACCCGCACCGACAGCACCGCTCAGCGACCCGACCCCGCCGTTCCGGCGCCTGCCCCGAGTACTCCAAGCACGGCGCCTGACCGCGCCATCCCACCACCTGCCGCAGGGCAGGAGGTCGACGACGCCGTGGCGGCGATCGCCAGGACACCGCGCTACCCGCCCGCCCCAGCCGCCACCCGCATCACCGGCGCCGCCGCCCAGCAGCCAGACCTGTACGCCGCCGAGTTCGTCCGCCGCCTCCTGACCCGGGACTACACCAGACCCCGCGAGGAGCAGCTGCGCTGGGTGCAGGCCGAGTCAGCCACCACCACCGAACCGCTCGTCATCGGCCTCGTGCCGGAAGACCTGCGTGACCGCTTCGCCGTCTGGTCCGTCACCGACGCGACCGACGGCCCGGCGCCGGTGCAGCCGGCTACCGAATGGGCGCGGCTCGGGGCGGCTCGCGCCCTCGACACCGCCACGGTCGAGCGGGTGCAGGAACCGACCGCGTGGATCGGGGCTGTCCAGTCCGGGCGCATCACCGACCCCGGCATCACGGCCCGGCAGGTGAGCGCCACCGTCAGCAGGCGGGCCGGGGCCACGACGCAGACCATCAGCGTCTCGGCCAGCCTCAACCTGGAAGGCCCACCGGTTCGCCCCACCTGGGGCGTCATCGCGGTGATCACCTACACCGCCATCCCGGTCAGCGCGTCATGAGCTGCGCCAGCCCCAACACCCTCAACCCCCTGTGCGTGGTGTCGAACGCCGTCGCGGACCAGGCCAACGCCGCCGCTACGTCGACGTTCACCCACATCGCCGGATACTTCGGCACCGCCGCCGAGCACGCCACCGTATGGCTGTGGAAGGAGATCGACCACGCCACCACCCTCGACCTACGCTCACGAGACCTGCTGCGCGAGCTCGCCATCACCGGAGCGATCGCCGGCGTGATCTGCATGGGCCTGTTCGTCATCCAGGTGATCCGCGGGATCCTGCGCCGCGAAGCCGGCGCCCTCGGCCGCGCCCTGACGGGACTGGTCGTCGCGACCATCGGCACCACCTTCGCCCTGGCCGCCACCCAAGCCCTGCTGACCGCGGTCGACGCGCTCAGCGCCGGCGTCGTCCAAGCCACCATGGGCACCAACATCTCCGGTCTAGGTGCCAAGCTCACCGCAGTCCGGCTGTCCAGTACCGGGAATCCGGCCACCGTGCTGCTGCTGTCGTTGGTGATCCTGGCCGCGGTGGTGATCGTGTGGGCGGCGATGCTGGCCCGCAAGCTGATGCTGCTCGTGGCCGCCGTGCTGGCACCGATCGCGTTCGCCGGCGCCGTCGCGGACTTCTCCCGAGCGTGGGTGCGGCGCTGGATCGAGTTCGTCGTCGCGATGGTGGTCTGCAAGCTGCTGCTCGTCATCATCCTGTCCATCGGGGTCGCCGTCCTCGACGGCGCCGGACAGGCCTCAGGTGGTGCCACCCAAGCCACCACCCAGATGGTCGGCGGCGCCCTGGTCTTGTTGCTGGGCGGCTTGGCGCCGTGGATCGCGATCAAGACCTGCACCTTCGCCGGGGAGGCGCTGCACGCCGCGCACGTCAGCGCCATTCACTCCTCCAGCGGCGCCCGCGCCGTGATCAGCGCCCCACGTAAGGTCGTCGCACTGACATCGACCGCGCGCGCCCTCGTCCCCGGTGCCGGGGCTGCAGGTGGTGTCGCGCTCGGCATGGCGGCCGCCGGAGGCGGCGGGGGGCCCGCCAAAGGCGGCAGCGCGTCCGGCGCCCTCGACAACTCACCCCGAGGACCGTCGCACGGCGACGAGCCCGCCCAGAGCCGCCCGGTTGGGGCCGGCGAGCAACCCGGCCGAGTCGCAGCCTCGGCCACGCCCACCGCCTCAACCGGGCCCGCCGCCGCCCGCCACTCGGCGGCATCGACCGGGACGAGCCCGCACGCCGATCGAGCATCGGCGCCCACAGGTCCGGACCCGCACGCCGCTGCGCCGGGCCCGCAGCCACCGCACCAGCCGCCCCCTCGACAGTGAGGCACGAGTATGACCGACACCCTGACCGACGCCCGCCACAGCCCCGCGGCTGCGCCCGCCGCGGTCCGCTTCTCCCGACTGCCCCAGCGCGGCATACTCCTCGGACTCTCCGCCCCGCGGCTCGTCTGCCTGGGCATCGCGGCCGCGGTGCTCGCGGTCGCCCTCTTGGCGGCCGGCCCCACGGGCGCTGCCCTCACCACCCCGCTGTGGGCCGGCGCGGCCACCACCGCGCTGGTCCGCTGGCGCGGCAAGACCCTCGTCGAGCTCGCACCCACAGCGCTGCACTTCCTGTGGCGTGCCCGCACCGGGCAGACCCGCTACCGCGCCCGCCCCGAACGGTCCCGTCCCGCAGGCACGCTGGCGCTACCCGGTGACGCGGCCGCGCTGCGGTTCCTGCCCGACCCCGAGACCGGCACCGCGATGCTGCACGACCCGCACCAACACACCCTGACCGCGGTCGCGCTGGTGCGGCATCCCGCGTTCGTGCTGCTCTCACCGGACGAGCAGGCGCGCCGGGTGCACGGCTGGTCCCGCGCCTTGGCGCACCTCGCCGCCACCGGCGGCACCCGCGTCCAAGTCCTGGAGATCTCGCTTCCCGACGCCGGGCACGGCATCACTGGCTGGTGGCAGACCCACCGCGCCGCAGACTCCAACGGGTGGGCGGTGCGGGAGTACGAGGAGCTCATGACCACCGTCGTCCCGGCGGCCGCCACCCACCGCACGCTGGTCGCCCTATCGCTGGACCTGCGAAAGGCCCGCGCCCACATCCGGCAGTCCGGCCGCGGCCTGGGCGGAGCGGCGGCGTTCCTGAAGCAGGAGATGACCTCGCTCGAGGCCAACCTGCGCGCCGCCGACCTCATCCTCGACACCTGGTTCGGGGAGGCCGACCTCGCCGCGACGCTGCGCACCGCCTACGACCCCGGCTACGGCGGGGGCGACCACATCCCCGCGCGCCTCGAGGCAGCTGGGCCGGTCGCGGTCGACGAGCACTGGGACCACCTGCGGCACGACACCGCCTACTCCGCCGTGCTGTGGGTCAAGGAGTGGCCGCAGACCGCGGCGCCCCCGTTCTTCCTGCACGCCCTCATCTTCCAGCCGGCCATCCGCAAGACCCTGTCGATCAGCTACGAACCGATCCCGGTCGATGAGGCCATGCGCGACATCCGCCGCTCCAAGGTCGAGTACGCCACCGACGCCGCGCAAAAGGCCAAGCTGGGGGTGCTCGCCGACCTGTCCGACTCCGTCGAGGCCGCCGATGTCCTCGACCGCGAACGCGCTCTGGTCGCTGGGCACGCCGACATCCGGTTCACCGGAATGCTCACCATCATCGCCCCCACCCGGGACCAGCTCGAGGCCGCCGTCGCCGAGATCACCCGCGCCGCCATCCAGTCCGGCTGCGAAACCCAGCGCCTGCTCGGGCAGCAGGCCCGCGCGTTCACCGCCGCCGCGCTGCCCCTGGCCCGCAAGGTCGCCCGATGACAAAGCCCAGCCCCTTCTACTCCACCACCAACAAGCGGCGAGGAATGTCGCGGCGCCGGCAAGGCCCCCCGACGCTCGTCAGCAACGGGCCGGAGTCTCGGCCGCCCGAACAAGTGCCGGACGCCGACGTCGCGGCGTACCTGCCCGCCCGCGGCGAGCCCGGACCGGAGGCGGGCCGGTCGCTGCGACCCTTCCGGCTCCCAGCCCACAGGGCCACCTCCGACATCGTTGCGGGCGCCTACCCGTTCCTCGCCGAAGCCGGGCTCGGCTCGGAGGGCGTCTACATCGGACAGGACGCCTGGTCCGGCGGCGGCTTCTGCTTCGACCCCTGGGTGCTCTACCGCAAGGGGGTGCTCACCAACCCCAACTGCGTCCTCGCGGGCGTCGTCGGCAAGGGCAAGTCGTTCCTGGCCAAGTCGATCGCCACCCGTTCCATCGCCCTCGGCCGCCGCGTCTACGTGCCCGGCGACCCCAAAGGGGAATGGACCGCTGTCGCCGCAGCGGTCGGCGGCGCGTCCATCCAGCTCGGCGGCGGCACCCGCCACCGGCTCAACCCCCTCGACCCAGGCCCCCGCGGTGCGCAGGCCAGCAACGAGGAATGGCGCCACGAGGCCGCCCTGCGCCGACGGGTCCTACTCGGGTCGCTCGCCGAGTCCGCGCTCGGCCGGCCGCTGCAGGCTGTCGAACACACCGCCCTCGATGTCGCCCTGGCCGACGCCATCCAGGCCGCGGCCGAGCCGACGCTGCCCCTGGTGGTCGAGGCCGTGCTGCAACCCCGCGTCTCCGTACTCGGCGCGACGGCCGGCGAGCTCGCCAACGACGGGCGGCACCTCGGGCACGCGCTGCGCCGACTCGTAGCCGGCGACCTAGCGGGCCTGTTCGACGGTCCCTCCACCGTCGAACTCGACCCAACCCTGCCCATGGTCACCCTCGACCTGGCCCGGGTACAGGGATCGGAACAGATGATCGCCATGCTCATGACCTGCGCCTCGGCGTGGATGGAGGCAGCCCTAGCCGACCCCCACGGCGGGCAGCGCTGGGTCATCTACGACGAAGCGTGGCGACTCATGCGGCAGCCGGCGCTGCTCGCCCGGATGCAGTCGCAGTGGAAACTGTCCCGCGGGCTCGGGATCGCGAACCTGCTCATCGTGCACCGGCTCTCCGACCTCGACGCCGTCGGCGACCACGGCTCCGAAGCCCGCGCCCTCGCACGTGGACTGCTGGCCGACTGCTCCACCAAGATCGTCTACCAGCAAGAGGTCAGCGAAGCTGAGCACGCCGCGAGCCAGCTCGGGCTCACCACCGCCGAACGCGACCAACTTCCGGATCTCCAACGAGGGGAAGGCCTTTGGCGGGTCGGTAATCACGCCTTCGTCGTTTGCCACACCCCCACCGCCGGAGAGTCAGCGATCTTCAACACAGACTCGCGCATGGGCCTGGAGTAGCGATGTGGGCAGCGACGCCTGCGCAACATTCTTCGGCACTCGCGACAACACGCCGCGCTGCCATCCGTCACGACTAGTGGTACAGGCGAGTCCACCCATCGCCATGCGCCACGAACGAACCTAGGACCGAGCGATGAGAGCGCTCATGATGGGCGACGGCTGGTCCACGAGGCGCCGTGGCATTCCGCCAGAATGACGCGCGGTCGTCCCGTCCTCGGATGTGTGACCGCGCGAGGTGACCACACGACTACACGACATGAGTCAGGAGGCTACGGGCGCGGGGCCTCCGCCGGAAGTGAGCTCCCAAACGATCTGGCCGAGAGCGGCGGCCATCCGCACCGGGACCGCGTTGCCGATCTGGCGCTCGATCTGGTCGTAATAGCCGTGAAACTCGTAGTCGTGCGGGAAGGTTTGGAGAGTGGCTGCCTCCCGGAGCGTGATGCCTCGGTGCTCCGTGGGATGAATGAAGGACCCGCACGCGGGAGTGGTACATCGCGTCGTCATCGTCGGGGCTGGTTCGTCGGCACGCAGGCGTCCGTAGGACCCTGTCGCCGAACGTGACCTTCCGAGCTTGACGTGGCAGTCCAGCCGGAGATCCTCAGGTAGATCGAATCGCGTGCCGTTGACCGGAACGGCCTCGACCCGGCGCTTCGTCTTATCGGAAAGGTTTCGGTGGCGATCCAGGGCGTCGTCCGCGGCCTGCTCAGCAGCCAAAGCCTTGAAGGCCGCACCGACGGTGGACTGGACCTTCTGGTTCGTCTTGGGCTTGAGGTCCTCGGGGAGGTGCGTTCGCAGGCCGCGCGCCGCGATGATGATGAGCCGCTTGCGGCGCTGAGGAACGCCGTAGTCCGCGGCGTTCACCGCGTACTGCTTCGTGGCGTAGCCGAGCCCGCGCAGGGCGCCCATCAGGGTGGAGGCGCGCTGGTCGCGACCGAGACCTGGGACGTTCTCCAGCATCACCGTCTTGGGCTGGAGCGCACGAACGAACCTGATCGTGTGGAGCACGAGGTCGTTCCGCTCCTCGTCGACATCGGCGCGACCCTCGGCAAGGCTCGAGAAGCCCTGACAGGGAGGGCAAGCCTTGAGCAACGAGAGTTCCCCACGCTTGAGGTTGAGGGTCCTCAGGACCTCGGTCGCCTTGAGGGTCCGAATGTCCTGAGTCCACAACTTCACGTCAGCGTGGTTAGCCGTGTAGGACTTTGCGGCCACACAGTCATTCTCGACGGCGCCTAGCACCTTGTAGCCGGCGTCGCGCAGCCCGCGGGTGGCTCCGCCGGCGCCCGCGTATAGGTCGATTGCGGTGGGCGTTGGCACCCTCGGATCGTAGCGGGCTGTGTTTGGGTGTCGTGCGCTCTCCCGCTCATTGGTCGAGTCATGTCCCACAGACTCGCCCAAGGTCCTAGAGTCGCAGCGTGACTGGCGAACCCGAGGAGCTTGCAGAGCCCGAGTCATACAAGATGCGCCTGTCCCGGCTTACGATCGACAAGCTCGGGGTCAAGCTGTATGACCGGGCGAGCGCTGTCGTGGCCGAGTTGATCGCGAACGCGTACGACGCCGACGCAGAGAACGTGATCGTGACCCTCCCGCTCGGAAAGCAGCTCGCCGGCAAGGCCGCCGACGGCAAGACGGACGACCTAGGATTCGTCGTCTCAGTCAGCGACGACGGCCACGGGATGACTCCAGGCGAGGTGCAGAAGTACTTCCTGTTCGTCGGTACGGACCGTCGCAGCCGCGAGACCGCCGGGACCCACTCGCGGGAGAAGGACCGCCCCGTGATGGGACGAAAGGGCATCGGAAAGCTCGCCCCGTTCGGGATCTGCACCACGATCGAGGTGCGCTCGGCTGGCGGCCCGAAGACGGATCAGGGCTACCGGGTGAGCCACCTGATCCTGGAGTTCGACAAGCTCGTCCAGGATGTGGAGACGGACGTCCCCATCGAGAGTGGCCCCGACGACAAGACGTGGTCCGACACGCGCGGTACGACGGTCACACTGCGGCACTTCCTGCCCAAGCGTGTGCCCGCCCAGGACGTGTTCGTGCGGCAAGTGGCCCGCAGGTTCGCCCTGACGAAGGACGACTTCAAGATCACGGTGTACGACACCGAGACGAACACGACGACCGTAGTGCCCGACTTCCAGGTCGAGGTCAACGAGCCCACCAAGGTGGACGTGTCAAAGCACCCCGTTCCGTACGACGGCAAGTTCCTACCCGTGACCGGCTGGCTGGCGTTCGGCAAGCGCGCGTTCAAGGACGAGGAGGAAGCAGGTGTGCGAATCTACGCCCGCGGCAAGATCGTCGCGAACACGAGGGACTTCGAGCAACCGGCGGGTTTCACTGGAGAGTTCACAGCCCGCTCGTACCTAGTGGGCAAGGTCGTCGCCGAATGGTTGGACGAGGACGGCGGGGAGGACCTGATCCGGACCGACCGCCAAGGAATCCTGTGGGACTCCGAGTACGGCGAGGCGCTGCGCGTGTGGGGGGCGGACCTCATCAAACAGATCGCCAAGAGCTCTGCCGGACCGCGCCGGGAGTCCAAGGTCAAGATCTTCCTCGCGAACTCCGACCTGCAGAAGCGTGCGGAGGAGAAGTACGGGGACAACAAGGCCGTGATCGACGCCGTGCTGGACTTCGGCAAGAAGATCGGCGGGCTAGCACACGAAGACGAACTAGAGGATAAGGACTACGTCGACTCGCTGGTCGACATCGTGCTGCTCGTCGGCCCCCACCAGGCGCTGATCAGGTCGTTCCAGGCGATCGCGAAACTGGAAGACAAGACCGTCGAACAGTTGATTCCTCTCTTCTCCCACACCCGCACCGCAGAACTCGCAAGCTACGCCCAGATCGCCCAGGAACGCGTGTCGACGATCAAGGAGCTCGAGGAGGTCATCGACAAGCCCGATGTCGTCGAGGGCGACCTGCAGAAGCTCATCCAGCGGGCGCCATGGCTCATCCGGCCGGACTGGTCGGTGATCACGCAGAACCAGGCGCTGAAGACTTTTCGCGACCGCTTCGCGAAGTTTTGGCACGACAAGACCGGCGGGGACATCCAGATCGCGATCATGTTTGAGTCGAAGCAGCCCGACTTCACCCTCGTTCACATTGGTCAGAAGTTGCACATCGTGGAGATCAAGAAGCCCAAGCATGCCTTCGCGAACAAGGACTACGAGCGCCTTCAAAACTACCTGGAAGCCTTCGAACAATTCTTCACGGAGAACAAGGACCTGGTCTCGGTCTTCCCGGACGGGTGGATGGTCGACCTCGTTGCCGACAGCGTGAACATCACGGACACCACCTCGAATCGAGCTTTCAAGGCGGCGGAGAAGGACGGCCAGGTCAGGCGTATCACTTGGAACGACTTCATCGGCAACGCCGTGCTCGCCCATGAGGAGTTCCTCAAGGCGTACGACGATGCACAGCGGGATTGGGGAAAGGCAGACGCCGAGTCCTAGCCTTCACCCCTCGGCCCGCCTTCCAAGGACGCAGTCTGTCCATCCTTCACGAAGTGCCGGAGGTGCGACGCTCCGCCGCTTGCAGGACGCATCGCGCCGAGCCGGGCGGAGGGCGTCGAACAAGCCGTGCACAGTGTCGACCGTCTAGGCGGGAGCCGGCTCACGCGACGTTGGCGAGAATCTGCCTCTGTGTTTCGAGGTGCCGGCCCAGGTGCAGAACGACTCCTTCGTCGGGAGCCTGATCGTCCAGATCGTCTAGCTCGACCGAGTAGGCGGCGGCCAGGTTCGACGTGTGGGCCGTCACGACCTCGAAGAACGGGAGCAACTCGTCGAGCGTGAACGAGACGGCGTTGCCCGCCTCCGAATACGCCTCAACAGCAGTCAGATCGGAAGCAAGTTGCTCGACAACCTCCGGACTCAAACGAGCTTCGCGGGCGCCGGTCAGGTACGCCTCAAGCGACCTCCCGAGGTTGGTCATGCACTCCGGCACCTCAGCGGACGCCTCGACCAGGTCCTCGGCTTCGACCTCACCCGGAACTCCCGACTTGGCAGCCTGCTTCCACTTGGCGTAGCCCCAGGAGATGCCGATGCCGAGGAGCGCCGCACCCGCAAAAACACCGGCAGCCTTCTTCGGGTCAACCTGCGAGAGGTTCCGCTTCGACACGTCGAACTTCGGGAGGCTCACCTTCGAGAGTTTCTTGCCTACTTCCTCGGCAGCCAGCTCGAGACCTGGCGCCTCGTCCAGAAGAGCCGCGATCTGCTTGGTCGCGATGTCGCGGACGACGCCTCCGATTCGGTAGAGCTCACCAGCGTCGATGCGTGCCTGGATGTCCAACGGCATGATCAAGTTCGGCTGAACGATCGTCGGAATGCCCTGACTGGCTTCGGTGCTCCCATGCGTCGATGCTACGGCTGGCGACCGACGGCCGTCCTCGGCTTCGCGGATTCCACGTCGGTGTGCGCCGCGAAGCGGCACTTCGTCTATCCGCCGCCTTCGGGCGAGTCCTCGGCGCCACTTCGGAAGGCAAAGCCCTTGCTTGACACGGCCTCCACCCGCTCGACAATGCGTCCGATCACTCTGTCGGGGCTCTTCCACCTCATGGCGAGGCGGTCATGGTCCATGCCGTGCTCGGCGACTACGTCGCGCAGCTGCTCTAGGTCGAGCGTGGCCAGCGCCTGTCTCAGCCCGCTCGCGCCCGTGTCAGCGTAGACGGCGAAGGGGTCGAGTGGCCCGGGGCTTCGGCGCCCCGATCGTGCCGCCCGGGTAGGGCTGCGCGCGCTGCGCTGCTTCGGTGGGTCCTCGTCGCCGCGCCCTTCAAGCGGATCCTGGGCCTGGGTTGTGTCAGTCCCCCCGTCGCTGTCGTTGCCGGCCTGAGCGTCCACGGCCACGGCCGCTGCGAGAGCGCGCGCGAAGCGGGGGGAGCGGGCAGCCTCGTCCGCCACAGCCTGGATCAGACGGGAGAACTGGCCGGCGAGGACCTGGTCTCGGGAGGCGAGGTGGAGCAGTGACTGTCCGGCTGCGGCAACATGCGAGGTCAGGTCATCCGCCGCCGGGTGCACGTTGCGTTTCCGAGCGGGGCTCATGCTGCCTCCACTGCTGCCTTGAACTCCTTGGTGAGGTCGAGCAATGCGTTGAACTGGCCCTGGTAGCCCCACTTCTGGCGAAGAGTTCCTCGTTTGACGGAGTCGGCGGCCTCGGCGATAGCGTTCGACTGCGGGATGACCGTCGAAAAGACCGGCGGATAGGCCTTCTTGCGGCGGAGGCGGTTCACGGTGTTGACGTGCACGGTGGAGTTGGCCTGGTATTTCGAGACGATGATCCCGAGCTCGTCTATCGTCTGGTCGATGTCGTCTGCAAACTCCGCGATATGCCGCTGGATCTGGTCGATGCCGTAGGTCGACATCACGTCCGGGATCGTCGGAATGATGTAGCCATCGGACATCCGGAGGCCGTTAAGGGTGACCAGACCGAGGTTGGGCGGGCAGTCGATTAGGACGTAGTCGTACTCGTCAATGATCGGGCTGACCGCTCGTCGGAGGAGAGCGGTGGGCGTGGCTGAGTGGAAGCGGCCGGAGGACATGGTGCCCAACCGGTCCTGGACCGCGATGAGGTCCAGCGATCCGGGCAGCAGGTCGAGCCGGCGCACGTCGCTCACCGAAGACGCGTTCCGTTGCCGAGTCAGGTCGAGGTCGAACTCGGCCGGTTCATGGGCAGGTCGCAGTGCGTCCTCAAACAGCGTTGCGAGAGTGTGACCGTCCGCGTTGAGCTTAAGCCAGGCCCTCTCGCCGATCATCGCGGTCGTCAGGTTGGTCTGGGGGTCAAGATCCACCACGAGGACTGACTTGCGGAACTCGCCGGACAGGATCTCCGCCAAGGCCATCGTGATGGTGGTCTTGCCGACTCCCCCCTTGAGGTTGATTGTCGAGATCACGTGCGCCATAGAACCTTTCCTTCGTCTCTTGAGGTACCRCTGCACTTGCTCGGCGTTGAATACTGGGCCCGACTTCAGGTCGGCCACCGGCGCGGGGAACACTGGGTCGCGGGCGCGCCAGTTCGACACGACGGTCCGGCTCACCCGGGCCATCTCCGCCACCTCGTAGAGCCCGACAAGCTCGGTTTCCACTGCCCCCCCTATTCTGTGAATGGCGTTCACATTGCTAGTGTGAATGCTGTCCACGGATGAGTCAAGGGAACGGCGTGYGTGGATTCGTTGAGCCCCAAGACGCGCACCGGAAGCATCACCCGCCTTGAGGATCCCGAATCGGCACGCTCGCGTGAGGATCCTCTCGCAGCACGTCGGGGCCGCGCCGCCCTCTGAGCCCATCGGAAGGTGCGTCACAGCGCCGCATTAGGGGCAGGCAGGGGGGGGCGTGTGCCAAATATGAAGATGAGCGGACGTTAGGACTAAGGGCGATCGTCAGCTACCACCGTGCACCCCGGCGTCTCGCGGCTGCGTCGCGGCGCACGAGATTCACGCCCTCTGGGCAGCGGCTCTCGATCGTGCCCCGCTGGCCGCGTTTCCTCTTCAGACCGATTAACGCTGGAGGCGATGTGGACGGTTTCGGAGTGGCGGAATTGGATGTCGGTGTCTGGCCGATCGTGGCGGTGTTGTGCGGGCTGGTGGGCTTCGCGTTGATGTTGGGCGCCGGGCGCGCCCGTCCAGGACGAGCGGGCCGGGCACGCGGTGATGTCGAGCGGGATTGCGCCAGCCGGCGGGAGGTGGTGAGGGTTGCGGGTCGTCGTCAGGTGATGCGGCGCAGTCGGACCCTGCGGCCGGCTGTCCAGCGACCGGCGCCGGGCGATGTGGGGTACCGGATCGGGGTGGCGAAGGGGGTGGACTGTTTCGCCTCAATCGAGGACTCGGTGGTGGTGTTGGGTCCGCCGCGGTCGGGCAAGGGTCTTCATTTGGCGATCCCGTTGATCTTGGACGCGCCGGGCGCGGTGGTGACTACGAGCACCCGCCCCGACAACCTTTCTGTGACGCTGCGAAGCCGCGCGGCGGCAGGCCCGGTCGCCGTGTTCGACCCTCAAGGGTTAGCCCGCGGCATACGGACCTCCACCCGATGGTCGCCGATCCGGGGCTGTCAGGACCCGCATGTGGCGATGGTCCGCGCCAAGGCGCTCACCGCCGGTGCCGCGGACGGCACCACGGACGCGAACTTCTGGCAGGCCTCGGCGGAGCAGGTGGTCCGATGCCTGCTGCACGCCGCAGCCCTGGGTGACCGGTCCACGCGCGAGCTGTACCGCTGGTCGCTGTCCGCGCTGAGGGCCCACGACGCGGTCCACATCCTCACCAACCACCCCGATGTGGCGCACGCGTGGAGCGAGGCATTGGAGGCGATCCTGTCGGCCGACCCGAGGCAGCGAGACTCGATCTGGGCAATGGTCGCCATCGCGTTCTCCGCCCTCGGTGACCCGACGGTGCTGGAGGCCCTGTCACCAGCGCCGGGGGAGGAGTTCGACCCCGAGGTGTTCCTGCGCGAGAGCGGCACCGTCTACCTGCTGGGCACCTCCACCGGCGCCTCGGCGACGGCGGGGATCGTGGCAGCGTTCGTCGAAGATGTCGTCGAGGCGGCTCGCCGCAGTGCCGCCGCCTCGCCGGGTGCGCGCCTTGACCCGCCGCTGTCGCTCGTGCTGGACGAGGCCGCCAACTACCCGCTGCCGTCGCTGCCGGCGCTGATGTCCGAGGGCGGCGGCACCGGCATCTCCACCATTGTGGTGCTGCAGTCCCTGGCGCAGGCGCGGCACGTGTGGGGTGAGCACGCCGCCTCTGCTATCTGGGACGCCGCGATCGTCAAGGTCATCCTCGGCGGCGGCTCGAACGCCCGCGACCTGGACGACCTCTCCCGCCTGATCGGGCAACGCGAACATGCCACCACCTCGACCAGCCGCGGCGGCGACGGCCGCCGCTCCACCTCCACCTCCACCATGATGGCCCCGATCTTGGAGCCGGCACAGCTGCGCACTCTTCCGTTCGGCACCGCCATCCTGCTCATGCGTGCCGCACCCGCGATCGCCCTCACCCTGCGCCCGTGGACCCGCCGGCGCGACGCCCATTTGCTCGAGGCGGATCGGGACGCCACCGAGGCCCAGGCCCGCTCCATGCCGCGGCGTCCAGTGGTGTCGTCGTGACCGGACCGCCCACGGACGGGTACGCCAGCCTGCCGGCTGGCCCGTCCCCAAACCCCTTCGTCGGCGGCCCCGTCCACGTGCCCTCCCTCACCTCAGCCGCCCGCGTGGCGCTCCTCGGCCACCTGGCGCCGTGGGTGGACACGCTCGCGCACCGGTTCGCCCTGGACGTGCGCACGCTCCCGCCGTGCTGGGACCGGCACAACGGCATGGTCGAGGTCCTCGCCGGACTGCGCGACTACGAACGCGGCGCCTTTGTCGGCACCGCACCCCCCACAGCCGCGATCGACTGGCTCCGCGCCCTGCGTGACGCCCTCGCGTTCTTGCGCGACCTAGGCGCGCTGACACAGTGCACTGCTCGCGAGCACCGACCCGATCCCGAGCGACCCACTCTTGAGCCTCCCGGCGTCTGAGGCTGCCGGTGGTGCCCCGAGCGAGCCGTAAACCTTCCAGAGGCGCGGCACCGGGTCGCGCGGGAAGGCAAGCGGCACATGGAACCCGACACGCTGTTGGGACGGGACGGACAACACCCGCACGAAGCGCTGCTGCTCCAACTGGCCGTCATGGCCCAGGAGCACGTCCGCGACACCGCGGATCACGAGTACCAGCTGGGGATCCGCGACACCTGCCTCACTGTGGTCGCACTCACCCTCACCAAGGGGACCGGCCGAGACGCGGACCAGGTGCGGCACCTATCGACCGACGCGCTTACCAGCGAACGGTGTGACACGCCCCAGCTGCTACAGCTCGCGCTACAGGCCGCCGGCAACCCCGGCACGGGGCGACTGGGGCTGGACTGGGCGGGTCCGCGCACCTTCCAGGTACGACACGGCCGTGTCGGCACCGATGAGGACCTGGCAGGCTCGCTTGGCCCCAATCCGTCGATTCGTATCTCGTGGCGCCGCGACCCCGGCCGACACGTCGGGTTGCTCTACGCCTACGACCAGCTCTGGGACGAGTACGCCGTCATCGCCGCCTGCGTCGACCGCGACCTGGCCCGTGAAGCCTGCCGGCGCGTGGTCCCGAGCAGGGGAGCCGAACTGTGACCGGCCACGGGGCGGCGGCGTGGGTCGATGTCGACCAGCTCCGGGCCCGGCACCGCATCGAGGACGTCGTCGCCGCCTCCGGTGTCGAGCTGCACGCCTCCGGACGATCCCGCATGGGCTGCTGCCCGTTCCACGACGACCGAACTGCCTCCCTGTCCGTGGGCGGCGTCCCGGACCGGTTCCACTGCTTCGGCTGCGGCGCCTCCGGCGACGTCATCGACTACATCGCCCGGCTGCACAGGCTCAGCTTCCGTGAGGCGGTCGAGCACCTGGACCACGCACCGATAGCGCGGGTCGCGCCACCGGCCGCCGGTCGTCCCGCGACCCCGCGTGCCGTGGTGGAGATGCCTGCCGACCGGGCGTATGCCGTGAACCTCCTTGCGTGGCAACACTGGACCCGCCCGGTGAACCACGAGTTCGCCCTCGCCTACCTCCGCCAGCACCGCGGCATCGACCTCGACCCAGCCGAGGCCGTGCGGGGCGACCGGCTGGTCGGGCACACCGGCACCGCATGGACAAGCATGACCAGCCACCTGGCCCGCCACGGCGTCACCACCGACGAGCTGGTCGCGCTCGACCTTGCCCACGCCACCCGCGGCGGCACCCTCATCGACACCATGCGCGGACGGCTCGTCGTACCCGTGCGTGACGACGCCGGGCACATCACCGGGTTCCTAGGCCGCGACACCACCGGCGACCCGCGCGCACCGAAGTACCGCAACCCCACCAAGACCGCGGTCTTCGATAAGGCCACCATGCTCTACAGCCCACAACCGCTGACCCCGACGAACGGGACGGTCCTGGTAGTCGAAGGCCCGCTAGACGCTCTCGCCGTCACCGCCGCCGCGGCCGCGACGCGGATCCCCATGGTGGCTTGCACCGCCGCCGGTGTCGCGGTCACCCCCACCCAGGCCGACCGGGTCGCCGCCCTGTCATCAGGAGGGTCGGTGCTGGTCGCCCTCGACGGGGACACCGCCGGCCGCGAAGGCTGCGCCCGCTGGGTCGACCTCCTGCATGGCCGCCTCGGCCACCCGGTCCGCGTGGTCGACCTCCCCGACGCGTGCGACCCCGCGGACTGGATCGCCGGCCACGGCCCCCACGCGCTCGGCGGCCTGCTCGCCCGCGCCCGCCACCCGGCCCACCAGCCCGAACATGTCCACCGCCCCGAACCAGCGCAGCGGCGCGACCCGCTCAGCCCTCTGAAGGAGAACCCATGCACACCACCACGACCCGCGCCCAAGACCTCATCGACCTCGCACACCGGCACCTCGCAGCGGCCGCCGCCGCGGCCCGAGCCCGAGCGGGCGACCAGATCGCCAGCCACACGTTCGCCGCCCAGATCGAGCTCGCCGCCGCCACCCTGCCCCCACCCAGCCGACCCATCGACCCCATCCCGCCGCGAGCCGCCCGGCTGGTCCACCAACTGCTCGCCGCGATCACCGCCCTCGACACGATCGACCCCCTCGACGGACCAGCGGACCTGCCGCTGTGCGCCTGGCACGTCCACGAACTCGCCCGCATCGCCCGCACCCAGTGCAAAACGACGGGGACGCCATGAGCACCACGACAGCGGCCGACCTCCTCGCCCGCGCCGAGCTGCTCAGCCGCGACCTGCGTCGCGACGAGAGCCCGGTGACACTGCAGCAATGGGCGGCGTTCGACGTGACACTGCACCGGCTCCTGACCGAGATGCTCGGGGAGCACGGGATCTCGGTCCCGAAGGAACACACCGCACTGCGAGCCGTGATCGACCAGTACCCGCAACCGCCCACGGGTCCACTGCGCATGCCCCACTCCGAGCCGCAGCCAACCACCCGCGACCACTTCGAACGCCAGGCAGCGGCTTCCACACGCCGACAGCATCTCCAGTCAATCCCCGCCCCGGCACCAGAAGTGCTCGCCCTCGACGTCGAGACCCTGCCACAAATCACCGATCCGCACCCAATGGCCCGGCTGACATGCACCTTCGGCGCCCTCGCGGACCTGCTCCACGGCTACCCCGGACCCGACCCAATCCATGACGACATCGACGGCCTCACCGACACCACCCGACGAGTACTGGCCCTCGCCGCGCTCGCCGCCCACCACACGATGGCTTCCGTCCCACTCGCCAACACCGAACGCCCGATGACGGTGGGTCTGCACGCCGAAGGCTTCCTCGACTCACTCACCACCGGCCAGCCCGCCGTCGCCCGGTGGCTTCACGACGTGGCCGCAACGCATGCCCAGGCCGCATCCGCCAGCCCCATCGTGGCTCTGGACATCGTGATGTCGGAGTGGGCGCGCACGTCCGAGACCGAGGTGCACGCCGCCGTCCCCAGCGTCGACACCTTGCGCACCCTCACCCGCCAGGGAACCCACCTGCTCGCCACGATCGAAGAGCTCGCTTATGCAGCGGACATGCGGTCATGGACCGTTCAGGACCCAACCGGGCTCCGAGAGGCCGTGACGGCGCTGATCGATGTCGACCAGGCATGGCCCAGCGGCGCGTCGACACTCACCCGTCCAACCCACGCATTCGTCCACGCCAGCCGCGACCTGCATGAGGCCCTCGAACCCCTCCGGCTCGGCGCAGCCGGGCTGGACGGCGCAGACCGTGACGCCGCCATGGGCGACCTGCTGCGCGCTACCAGCCACCTGAGCCATCAGCTCATCAGCGTTCGCACGCTCCCCGAACGGCTCGCATGCTCCGGGCTTCTGTTCGCCCCAGCCCGCTCGCTCACCCCGGCGCCGGATCGCCTCAGCGACCGCAAGCACGGCCGGCACATCCCCGCCACGCTGAACGACATCAGCGACCTCATGCACGCCTGGCATGAAGCCGTGGACCGTTTCCTCCAGGCGAACGTGGCCCTCATGCATCCCTCGCAGGTACGTCAAATGTCCCCGTCGGACCTGGGGCCCAGCCTCTAGAGACTTCTCGGGAGCTGAGATCCGAATTGCAGGAGTAGTAATGGAAAAACTCTTCACCTTAAAGGAAGCGGCTGAGGTGCTCGGCACCCCAGCGCGGTTCCCTCGACGGCTGGTCGCCGAACGCCGAATCCGGTTCGTCAAGGTGGGCAGGTATGTGCGGATCCCTGAGAGCGCCATCGAGGACTTCGTGGAGCACGGGACGGTGGACGTCGTTGTCCGGCATGTGGAGGGGAGGGCGTCGTGAGTAGGCAGCGTCGTGAGTTCGGGAACATCCGAAAGCGCGAGTCTGGACGGTACGGCGCCAGCTATCTCGGGCCCGACGGTTTGCGGCGTTACCCTGGTCAAACGTTCGCTACCAGGGCCGACGCACAGGCGTGGCTCGCCCTACACCAGACACAGATGCGCAGCGCCAGTTGGATCGATCCGAGACTGGGGCGTCGGAAGCTGGGCGACTTCGGCGGGCAGTGGATCGCTGAACACCAGCTAAGCCTCCGGACACGCGACCTGTATGCCAGCTTGTTCCGGCTGCACATCGATCCGTTCCTTGGCCACCTCCCTCTGGATCAGATCACCACAGAGGCAGTGAGGAGTTGGCGTGCGCGGTTGCGCGACCAAGGGCGCTCGGAGAGCACGCTGGCCAAGTGCTATCGGTTGCTCCGAGCCATCCTCAACACCGCAGTCGATGATGGTCGAATCTCAAAGAACCCATGCCGGATCAAGGGCGCCGATCGGGAGAGCCCGCCAGAACGTCCGGTGGCGTCGGTGCCCGAGGTTTTCATGCTCGCCGACCAGATCGGGCCTACTTACCGCGCCTTCGTACTCACGGCAGCCCTCGCGAGCCTCCGATGGGGTGAGCTCGTCGCTTTACGCCAGCGAGACTTGGATCTGGAGGCAGGGCTCATCTTCGTTCGCCGCAGCATGGTCGAGCGCGGACGACACCTACAGATCTCGCAGCCGAAGAACAACCGCAGCCGAACTGTCGCCCTTCCGGCCGTGCTGGTCGAAGAACTGAAAGTTCACCTGGCGAGGATTCCGCAAGATCCCGAAGGGCCGGTGTTCAGCGGCGAGCGCGGCGGTGTTCCACGACGCGGCAACTGGCGGGCCAACGTCCGGTGGAGGGAGGCCGTCAAGGCAATCGGTCTGCCAGACGGCTTCCGCTTCCACGACCTTCGACACACCGGCAACCATCTGGCTGCGCAGACGGGCGCCTCGACCCGGGAGTTGATGCAGCGGATGGGGCACTCGACTGTCCGTGCGGCGATGATCTACCAGCACGCTACAGACTCCCGCTCGAGGGAGATAGCAGACCGCCTCGACGCATTGATCCGCACCCAGCGGGAAGCCTCGGATTGACGGGGGCACCGTGGCTTGTTGCCCATCAGTTGTCCAGGGCGTCGTCCGACCGGCCTGAGCAGTCAGAATCGGCATGGCCAGCAAGGCGCTGACCTGCATTGATGCAATGGAGCCGGTGACGAGAATCGAACTCGCGTGTCCAGCTTGGGAAGCTGGCGCTCTACCATTGAGCTACACCGGCGCACGGCGCCGAAGCGTCGTGAACACCGCCCACCGGGCGGTGCGGCAGGAAGTCTAACCGAACGCGCGCACGAGACTGACGGCCCCCGGCATACCCGTCGCGTTAGTCTCTCACCGTGCTGCTGAGCGACCGCGACATCAAGGCCGAGATCGACAACGGACGAGTCGTCCTCGACCCCTGGGACCCGGAGATGGTCCAGCCGTCGAGCGTCGACGTGCGCCTCGATCGCTACTTCCGGTTGTTCGACAACCACAAGTACCCGTTCATCGACCCCGCCGAGGACCAGCCCGACCTGACCCGGTTGGTCGAGGTCGACCCGGGCGAGCCCTTCATCCTCCACCCGGGCGAGTTCGTCCTCGGCTCGATCTACGAGACGGTCACGCTCCCCGATGACGTCGCCGCCCGCGTCGAGGGCAAGTCCAGCCTCGGCCGCCTGGGTCTCCTCACGCACGCGACGGCCGGCTTCGTCGACCCGGGTTTCACGGGCCACGTCACCCTCGAGCTCAGCAACGTCGCCACCCTCCCGATCAAGCTCTGGCCGGGGATGAAGATCGGCCAGCTCTGCTTCTTCCGCCTGAGCTCGCCCGTCGAGAACCCCTACGGCTCGGCCAAGTACGGCTCGCACTACCAGGGCCAGCGTGGCCCCACGGCGAGCCGCTCCTTCAAGAACTTCCACACCACCGACGTCTGACCGACGACTGGGTATGCCGCGGGCTCACCTCGAGCGCGCGTCAGTGTGTCTGAGCGGTGCAGAGAGTGGGTAGGGCCTGCGGCATCCACAGGCCTCTCCGCTACGAAGGACTGACACGGACCCACACCCGAAGGAGGCCTCCGTGCCCGCTCCCCGACTGCTCTGGCCGGCCGAGGTCGACCAGCCGCGCGCTGTCGTCCTCGTCCTCCACGGGGGCAAGTCGCGCAGCCGCCGTCCCGTGCGGCCGTGGCAGGGGGCGGTGCTGCGCATGGCCCCCTTCGCGAAGGTCGTCGCTGACGCCGGCTCCGGCGCCATCGCCGTGGCAACGCTGCGGTATGCCGTGCGCGGCTGGAACGGCGCGGAGCAGAGTCCCCTCGTCGACGCCCGCCTGGCGCTCGAGCAGATCGAGGCGAAGTATCCCGGCGTGCGGATCGGGCTGCTCGGCCACTCGATGGGCGGCCGCGTCGCGCTGCACCTCGCGGACGACGAGCGGGTCACCGCCATCGCGGCGCTCGCGCCCTGGGTGGAGCCCCAGGACCAGCCGCGCTGCCATCCGGGCCTGCACGTCCTCTTCATGCACGGCGACCTCGACCGCATGACCTCCCCTCGCGCGTCACGAGCCATGGCCACGGCGATGGCCCGGCTCGGTGCCGTCGTCAGCTACGAGTCGGTCAAGGGGGAGAGCCACGCCATGCTGCGCCAGGCCTCCCGCTGGCACCGTGAGGCCGCGGCCTTCCTCGTCGGCCACCTGCTCGACCAGCCCTGTCGGACCCTCGCGCCATAGTGTCGGGAAGGGCTCAGCAGGGGCCCAGCGACCAGGAGGACACGACATGGCCGAGGTAGTGCTGTTCCACCACGCGCAGGGGCTGACCACCGGGATCGCGGACTTCGCGGAGACCCTGCGGCACGCCGGCCACACCGTGCATACCCCCGACCTCTACGTCGGGCAGACCTTCGAGACCCTCGACGAGGGACTCTCGTACCTGAAGCAGGTCGGTTTCGACACCATCCTCGAGCGGGGCAGGACCGCCGGCGAGGCGCTCCCTTCCGAGGTGGTCTACGCGGGGTTCTCGCTCGGCGTCATGCCTGCCCAGCTCTTGGCCCAGACCCGCCCCGGCGCCACGGGTGCGCTGCTCATGGAGTCGTGCGTCCCGCCGTCGGAGTTCGGTGAGGGCTGGCCCGATGACGTGCCCGTGCAGGTGCACGGAATGGAAGACGACCCGATCTTCGCGGGTGAGGGCGACCTCGACGCCGGGCGCGCGCTCGTGGCCGAGGCGGCCGACGGCGAGCTGTTCGTCTACCCGGGCAGCGTCCACCTCTTCGCCGACCCCAGCATTGCCACCTACGACGCGGAGCAGGCAGGGGTGCTCACCGACCGGGTCATCGCCTTCCTCGACCGGGTCTCCTGACCTCCGCACCGCGTGCAGGGAGGGAGGCCACGACGCGGGGACGCCGCTAACGCTCCTCCGGCGTCGACACGGCATACCGCTCGACGATGCGCTCGGCGATCGCGAGCTCGGGCGACAGGTCGCGGTCCTCGATGCCGGCGGGGAGCGCCGCGCACCTCGCGAACGCCTCGCCCAGCTCACCCACCGGCACGACGCCCCGCATCCGCAGGGCGCGCACCGTGCACACCAGCTCGACAGCGAGCATCCGTCGGTAGGCGGCGGTGGCTTCTCCGAGCCGCAGGGCCGCCTGCCCCGCGAACGACGCATCGTCCTCGATGCCCGCGGAGACCCCGGCCGTCTGCACGCTCGACGGCGTCGAGGCCACCCCTCGGATCGTCGACAGCGCCGAGGCCGCGACGTACTCCGCGATGAGCACGCCCGACGACCCCATCGTCGAGTCCGACAGGAAGAGCGGCAGCCCGCTGTCGGAGTCGGTGAGGGTGTGGCTGATCCGCGACTGCACCGCCTGCGCCGACCGCGTCAGGGCGAGCAACGTCGTGTCCACCGCCAACACCAGGTATGCCGCGTGGAACCCGCCGTGGTGCGTCACCTCCGGCGCGCCGTCGGTGCCGGTGAAGAGCGGGTTCTCGGACGCGGTGTTGGCGGCGGTCTCGACCACCCGCTTGAGGTCGAGGACGGTGTCGAGGACGGGGCCGTGCACCTGCGGCCAGGTGCGCAGTCCGAAGAAGTCCTGGAGGTGGGCGGGCTCTCCCGGCTGGTCCGCGAGCAGCTCGCGCAGCACACGGATCACCTCCTGGGCGCCGCGGAAGGGCGTGGCCGCCGCGGCCGTCTCGCTCACTGCTTCCGGATTGCCCTGCAGCGCAACGAAACTCAGCGCGCACACGGTGTCCGCGGCGCGGGCCAGCTCGTGGAGCGACGCAGCGTGCAGCGCGGTCTCGGCGATCGCGAACGCGTTGGACGACATGAGGGGGAGGGCGTCGGCCGAGGTGAGCTGCACGTCGGAGCGCTTGGCTCCCCCGGCGCGCTCACGCTCCCCGATCAGGGCCAGGCCGACCTCGGCGAGGGCGGTCAAGTCGCCGGTGCCGAGCGAGCCGTACCGGTGCACCACGGGCAGGTCGCCTTCCGGCGCGCCCACCAGGTCCGCGAGGGCCTGGGCGAGGGCGGGGTTGGCGCCGGAGCCACCCGCGAGGAGCTGGTTGGCCCGCACCGCCAGGGCGGCCCGCACGACGGGGGGCGACATGACCTCACCCCACCCGGCCGCATGCGAGCGCAGCAACCGCAGGCCGTGGTCGACCTTGGAGTCGGTGCTCTCGTCGCGGGCTGCCCCGACCCCCGTCGTGCGGCCGTAGACGGGGCGCAGGCTGCTGACCTCGGCGGCAGTGCGGTGCGACGTGGCGGCCGTGGCCATCGCCTCCGGGTCGATCGACACCCGCGCCCCGCGGGCTGCGCGCTCCAACGCGTCGAGGTCGAGGCTGTGGCCGTCGAGGTGCACCGGGTCCGTCACGGCGCCAAGTATCGCTGCTCGGTCGGGGTCTGGGTGGATCGCGTCTGTCGGTGCGCTGGGTTAGGTTGATCGGCATGATCGCCTTCGACGGTGTCACGAAGCAGTATCCAGACGGCACCGTGGCGGTGGACGACCTCAGCTTCGAGGCGCCCAGCGGCAAGATCACCGTGCTGGTGGGGCCTTCGGGCTGCGGCAAGACGACCTCGCTGCGCATGATCAACCGGATGATCCGGCCGTCCTCGGGGACCATCACGCTCGACGGCAAGGACACCGGGCAGATGAAGGAGTCCGAGCTGCGCCGCGGCATCGGCTACGTCATCCAGCACGCCGGGCTCTTCCCCCACCGCACCGTCCTCGACAACGTCTCGACCGTTCCGCGGCTGCTGGGCATGGACAAGACCGAGACCCGCAAGCGCTCGATGGAGCTGCTCGAGCGGGTGGGCCTCGACCCGGCCTTTGCCAAGCGCTACCCCGCCCAGCTCTCCGGTGGCCAGCAGCAGCGCGTCGGCGTCGCCCGCGCCCTGGCGGCCGACCCGCCGGTGATGCTCATGGACGAGCCGTTCAGCGCCGTCGACCCGGTTGTGCGCGAGCAGCTCCAGGACGAGTTCCTGCGCCTGCAGGGCGATCTCGGCAAGACGATCATCTTCGTCACCCACGACATCGACGAGGCGATCAAGCTGGGCGACCAGGTGGCCGTCCTCAAGGTCGGCGGTCACCTCGCCCAGATCGCCGCGCCGGCCTACCTCCTGTCACACCCGGTCGACGACTTCGTCGCCGACTTCGTCGGCCGTGACCGCGGCTACCGCGCCCTGTCGTTCCAGCCGACGCCGCGCCTCCCGCTCGCCGCGGAGCGCACGGTCGCGATGGGCGAGCGGGTCGACGGCATCGACGCCGACTGGGTGCTCGTGGTCGACGAGGACAACCACCCGATGGGCTGGGTCGAGCCGGCCCGGGTCAAGGGCGAGGTCCGCAGCGAGGCCCTCCACCGCGGTGGCACCGTCGCGCGCGCGAGTGGGCCGCTGCGCGCCTCCCTCGACGCCGCACTGTCGAGCCCGAGCAGGCGAGGCGTGATCGTCGACGACACCGGCGCCCTGCTCGGCACGGTCCAGGCCCACGAGGTCCTCACCGCGATCGAGGAGACCAGCCGGCCCGAGCTCGCGAACCCCGACAACCCCGGAGCGCCGGCGGCATGACCTGGTTCCTCGACCACGTCCCGGAGGTCCTGCGGCTGGCGTGGACGCACGCCTACCTCGCGGGGATCCCGTTGGTGGTCGGGCTGCTCCTGGCCCTCCCGCTCGGCTGGCTGGCGCGTCGCTACCACTGGCTCTACGCCCCGTTCACGGCCGGCTTCGGCCTCCTCTACACGATCCCCAGCCTCGCGCTCTTCGTCATGCTCCCCCTCTTCACCGGCTACGGCATCCTCAGCCCGGTCAACGTCGTGATCGCGCTGTCCCTCTACACCCTGGCCCTGCTCGTGCGGACCGTCGCCGACGGCCTGGGGGCGGTGCCCGACCACGTCCAGAACGCCGCCACGGCCATGGGCTACACCCGGGGCAAGCGGTTCTTCGCGATCGAGCTCCCGCTCGCCATCCCTGTCATCGCGGCGGGGCTGCGCGTCGCGGCCGTGAGCAACGTCAGCATCGTCAGCGTCGGCACGATCATCGGCGTCCAACAGCTCGGCCTGCTGTTCAGCGACGGGTTCAACCGCGACTTCTACGACCCGCTGGTCGTCGGCATCATCGGCTGCGTCGTGCTCGCCCTGCTCTTCGACGGCATCATCATCGTCGTGGCGCGGCTGCTCACGCCGTGGCAGCGGGCGACGGGAGGCCGGGCGTGAACGGCGTCATCACCTGGCTCACCGACCCGCTCAACTGGACGGGCTCCGACGGCATCCCCGGCCAGACCCTGACCCACCTCTGGTACTCGGGGATCTCCCTGTTCTTCGCCTGCCTCATCGCGATCCCCCTCGGGCTGGCCATCGGCCACACCGGTCGTGGCCGGTTCTTCGTGGTCAACCTCGCGGGTGCCGCCCGTGCGATCCCGAGCCTCGGCCTGCTCTACCTCATGGTCCTGTGGCTCTTCCCGAAGCTCAAGGGCGACTCGGCCTTCCTCGTGCCCAGCCTCATCGTGCTCATCGTGCTGGCGATCCCGCCGCTCATGGCCGGTGCCTACGCCGGGGTCGAGGGCGTCGACCCCGCGGCGCGTGACGCGGCGAAGGGCATGGGCATGACCGGCATGCAGGTGCTCGGCAAGGTCGAGGTGCCCAACGCCCTCCCGTTGATCTTCTCCGGGTTCCGGTCGGCCACCCTCCAGGTCATCGCCACGGCGACCCTGGCCGCCGTGGCCGGCACCGGCGGGCTCGGCCGGTTCCTCATCGACGGCCAGAAGATCCGGGACTACCCCCAGATGGCCGGCGGGGCGCTGCTGGTCGCCGTGCTCGCCCTGGTGGTCGACCTCCTGCTGGCTGTCGTGCAGCGCTACGTGGTCTCGCCGGGCCTGACCGGCCGTGGCACCGGCGCCGCGCGAGGCTCCCGGCGGTGGTCACCGAACCGTAACCAAGGTAATACCCCCCTCGATGTAGACATTCCGTCGTCGGCACGTACGGTGGATCCTCAGACCCCCTGATCAACAGTAGGAGCGGGACCGTGAAGCTCACCAAGATCACCCTGACCATCGCGACGGCGGCGGCCCTCCTGGCCACGGCTGCCTGCGGCAACTCCGGTGGCGACCCGCTCGCCACCACGTCGAGCTCGAGCTCGGGTGGCGCGGCCAGCGGCACCATCAAGGTCGGCTCGGCCGACTTCCCCGAGAGCGCCCTGCTCGCGGAGATCTACGCCGGGGCCCTCGAGGCCAAGGGCGTCAAGGTCGAGAAGAAGCTCAACATCGGTGCCCGCGAGGCCTACATCCCGGCCCTCCAGGACGGGTCGATCGACCTGATCCCCGAGTACACCGGTGTGCTGCGCGACTACTTCAAGAAGGACCAGCCGGGCACCGACGCCGACGCCGTGTACAGCGAGCTCAAGGCAGCGGTCCCGGCCACGCTCACGGTGCTCGACAAGTCGGCGGCCGAGGACAAGGACGCCCTCGTCATGAAGAAGTCCCGCGCCGACGAGCTGGGCGTCAAGTCGATCGCCGACCTCTCCGGCAAGGCCGACAAGCTCACCGTCGGTGGCCCGCCGGAGTGGAAGACCCGGATGACCGGCATCCCCGGGTTCAAGAAGATCTACGGGCTCGAGTTCAAGGCGTTCCGTCCGCTCGACGCCGGTGGCCCGCTCACGTTGGCGGCCCTGAAGAACGGCCAGATCGACGCCGGTGACCTGTTCACCACCGACCCGAGCATCGCTGCGAACGACCTCGTCGCGCTCGAGGACCCGAAGAACATGTATGCCGCGCAGAACGTCGTGCCGCTCATCACCAAGAGCAAGAGCAACCCGACCATCGAGGGCGCCCTCAACGCGGTCTCGGCCAAGCTCGACACGGCCACCCTCGCCGCGCTGCTCAAGGAGGTCGTCGTCGACAAGAAGGACGCCGACACCGTGGCGAAGGAGTTCCTGACCAAGAACGGCCTCGCCTGACGAGTCGCACCTGGCCAGAACCAACCCAGCCAGGATGGCTTGGCCAGAATCGCCTGACCGGTTCAGCCCGCTCCTCCCCGGAGACGGATGAAGGCCGGGTGTGGTGTCCCCCCGGACCCGCACCCGGCCTTTCGGCATGACCCCCCGGTCTGCCAATCCCTGTTCCGCGATCTCGGGAAGCGCCCCTCCGCGCCTCACGTGACCTCGGAACCAGTGATCTCCGTTGCCCCCAAGAGTGGCGGAGCCGGCCAGGGGCGGGCATCAGTGAAACCACCGATATTCACCGGTACGTACGGGATAGCCTGTCGGGGTGCTGACTCCGTGCGTGGGTCGTGATGACGTCCTCGAACGCCTTCGGCTCCTGCTCAGCAGCAACCGGTGGGTGACACTGACCGGCGCCCCGGGGTGTGGCAAGACCCTCGTCGCGCGGCACACCGCCAACGGCGAGAGCGCCGTCGCCTGGGTCACCGGGCACCAGCACGGGCACGTCGACTCCCTCGTCACCGCCTGCCTCGATGCCCTTGATGCCGAGGTCGCCCCCGGCGACTCGCCCACGTTGGCCCTCAAGCGAGCCCTCGACGGCCGCAAGACGCTGGTCGTCCTCGACGGAGTGGACGCGATCGAGGGGCTGGGCGAGCTGCTCAACGACCTCATCGAGGACGCCGAGGACTGGCGTCTGCTGTGCACGGCGACCACCGTCTCGGGCCGCCCGCACGAGCAGGTGCTCCGCCTCCCCCCGCTGCCGGTCCCTTCCGCGCGCCAACCCCTGGAGGGGCCGGCCGTCGAGCTGCTGCTCGCCCGGGTCGCCGCGGCGGGAGGCCACTCGGTCGACCTCGACCGGCACGACCGGATCCTGCGCGGGCTGTTGCGGGCCAGCGGTGGGCTCCCGTCGCTGATCGAGCAGCTGGCGGTGCAGATCGCCCTCGTGGGCGTCAGCGACGTCTCACCGGCAGACACCCTCGCCGATGCCGTCCGCACGTCCTACGACCTGCTCGACCCGGCGCAGCAGGAGTGCTTCCGGCGGCTGGCGGTCATCGGCCGTCCGGTGGGTCTCGACGTCCTCGCCGACGTCTGCGGGGTGACGCGGCCGCAGGCTGTCCAGCTCGCGGCGGCGCTGGCCCGCCGGAGCCTGGTCGAGGTGCAGCCCGACGGACGCTTCGACCTGCTGCCGCCGATGCGCGAGGCCGGACGGCTGCTCGCCCGCGAGACCGATGATGCGGCCAAGGCGCTGGAGGGACTGCTCACCTGGGCCGACCGCGTGGTCCCGAAGGCGGTGAACGCTGGTTCGGCCGACGAGCCGTTCCTCACCCAGCTCGCGCTCGTCGACTCCACGGTGCGCCAGGCGTGTGCCGACGACACCACGCGCCCCCGCGGTTACGCCATCGCGAACCGGGCCTTTCCGTCGCTGTCCGCGGCGATGCGGGCCCGCGAGGCCCTCGACATGATGGAGGCGGCGCTGGCCAGTGGCGACGGTCCACCCATCATCGGCTCCCAGCTCGCGCGCCGAGCCGGGATCTGCGCCTCCGAGGTGCGCGGCACCTACGAAGGTCTGCGGCTCCTCGAGCGGGCCGAGGAACACGCCTCCGCGCTCGACAGCGTGACGCGCGACCTCGAGCTCGCGCGCAACGCCGCCATCCGCGCCGAGATGCACCTCGACGCGGGCGACCTCGTCTCGGCCCGCACCGATGCCGAGCGCACCCTGGCCCTCGGTGGCGGCGACCCCTACGTCATCCGCCAGGTGCGCCGCACCCTGATGGACGTCTGCGTGTCGGCCGGCGACTTCGCCGAGGCCGAGGAGCTCGCCACCCTCATCGTCGACTCGCCCCCGGCCGACGAGCTCTGGATCGCGCTCTCGGCCCGCACCCTCCAGGCCAAGATCGCCTGGGAGCAGGGCCGGCTCGTCGAGGCCGCGTCGCTGGCGATGTTCGCCCGCACGCAGGCAGAGGAGATCCGGGAGGACCGCATCGCGCTGCTCGCCGACACCGTGCACCGCATGGTCGTCGGGGGGCCGGGGCTGCAGGTCGACACCGAGACCCTGCCGTGGGCCGTGCGCCTCGTCGTGCAGCTCCAGGACGCGCGCCAGCTGCTCGCGGAGGGCGACGCCAGCCGCGCCGCGGGTCGCGCCGCCGACATCGTGGTGCTCGCCGACAGCAGCAAGCTGGGGCGCGATGCCGTCGAGGCCAGGCTGCTGGTCGCCGATGCGCTGATGGCGCTCGGCGAACCCGCCCAGGCGCGTCCCTCGTACCTGTCGGTGCTGCGCCGGTCCGTCGAGGTGCCCCTCCCGCTGCGTGCCGCTGACGCCCTCGACGGGCTGGCGGCGATCGCGGCCGAGTCGGGCACGGCGGCATACCGGTCCATCGCGGGAGCCGCGGAGGCACTGCGCGCGGGGCGCCGCGCGGTCGGGCGCGAGCGCCCGGGGGTGCCGTATGCCGCGGGGTCGGCCCGCGACTGCCCTTCCGGGTGGGTGGTGGCCGGCCAGCTCACGCCGAGCGGGGTCGCGGCGGTGACGGGACTGGTCGGCAGCCAGGAGTCGGCGGAGCAGGCACCGACACCGCTGCAGGTGCTGACCCGGGCGGAGCGCGCGGTCGCCGAGCTCGTCGCCGAGGGGCTGACCAGCCGCCAGATCGCCGAGCAGCTCTTCGTCTCGCCGCGCACCGTCGATGCCCACCTGTCCCACATCTTCCGCAAGCTGGAGATCGCCTCGCGGGCCAAGCTGGCCGCGTTGATGGTCGAGATCGCCTGACACCGGCACGCGGCCACGCAGACCAACCAGCAGCGGCCCCGGCGCCGAATGACCCCCGTGCCCGACCTCACCTACCGCATCGTCATCCGGCTGTGCCGCGTGCTGTTCCGGGCGCTCGGGCTGCAGATCCGCGTGTCTGGCGTGGAGCACCTGCCCGCCGCCGGGCCGGTCGTGGTCGCAGCCAACCACAGCAGCTTCCTCGACTTCATGTTCGTCGGGCTCGCCGCCGTGCAGCGGGGTCGGCTGGTGCGGTTCATGGCCAAGCAGTCGGTGTTCCGGTCCAGGCTCTCCGGCCCGCTGATGCGCGGGATGGCCCACATCCCGGTCGACCGGGCCCACGGTGAGTTGGCCGCTCGGCAGGCTCTCCGCGCCCTGCGGTCCGGTGAGGTGGTGGGCATCTACCCCGAGGCGACGATCGGGCGGGCCTTCGTGGTGAAGGACGCCGAGGACCTCCGTCGAGGGGCGGCCTACCTCGCGCTGGCCACCGGGGCGCCGCTGGTCCCGGTGGCGCACTGGGGCATCCACCGCATCTTCACGGTCGACGGGCGCTACTCCCTACGCCGGGGCACGGCCGTGGAGGTGGTGGTCGGTGAACCACTCGTGCCGCTGCCCGGGGAGGACGCCGAGGCCCTCACCGCCCGGCTGCACGACCGCCTCAGTGGCCTGGTCGACGAGCTCCTCGCGCGCTACCCGCAGCCGCCTGCCGACCCGTCCGCCGCGTGGTGGTGGCCAGCGGCCCGGGGAGGTGCCGCGCCGACGTTGGCCGACGCCAGGGCGCTCGACGAGGCAGCGGTCCGTCGGGTCGACGCCCGACGCTGACCCAGCCCCGCGCCAAACCCCCTCCCCCCACGAGGAACCTTTGCTAGCTGTACTGACCGGGGACGTTGGTTGAGTGGGTGTGATCCGCTGATCTGATCAGTGGCGCGGGAGGGCCTCCCGCGGTGGAGTGGAACTGCCTAGGTATCCGCTCACAAAACAGGAGGCCCTCGTGTCCCACGCTAACGCTGCCCTGACCCCTCGTGCCC
>NZ_JBFUCW010000031.1:0-40550 GCF_056405035.1 Pedococcus sp. P2_A3
GTCTCTGAGGTGGCCCGCTGCCCGAGCCGGAACCGCACACGCCAGGACCGCGCGCCGTCGGTGGCGACGTACTCCTTGGGCGTTGGCATGTGCTCAGCGTAGCGCGGTTGTGTACGTGTTGTGTATATGCCTCTCGGGAAGCGTGCGATTCGTGCGGAGCGGGTGACGAGAATCGAACTCGCGTAGCTAGTTTGGAAGACTAGGGCTCTACCATTGAGCTACACCCGCGGAGACCGGCCGCCGTGAGGGCGTCAGGTCCGAGGCGTTAGCCTAATGCCCGCGATCGCGTGGCCAGAAATCGGCTCGCCTTCGACGGGGTATGGCGCAGGTTGGTAGCGCGTCCGCTTTGGGAGCGGAAGGTCGCCGGTTCAAATCCGGCTACCCCGACAGAGAGCCGAGCTTGCGAGGCTCGTGGCGGGGACGACGGATGCCGGGAGCCGGAGCGTGCGCGCCGAGGAACGAGGCGGGACCGTGACGGCGGCGCCGGCTACCCCGACAGAGAGCCGAGCTTGCGAGGCTCGTGGCGGGGACGACGGATGCCGACGGATGCCGGGAGGCGTCCGTCGCCGTGAGCTCAGACGCCGTACTCCTCCAGCAGGCGCAACCAGATCTCGCTCATCGTGGGGTAGGACGGGACGGCGTGCCACAGCGTCGTCAGCGGCACCTTGCCGACGATGGCCACGGTGGCTGCGTGGACCAGCTCGGCGACGTCCTGGCCGACGAAGGTGGCGCCCACGACCACCCCGGCATCCTCGTCGACGACGATGCGGGCCTGCCCCAGGTATCCCTCCGCCTGCAGTCCCGCCCCTGCCGCGGAGTCCATCGGCAGGTCGATGACCCGCACCGTGAGGCCGCGCTCGCGGGCCTCGGCCTCGGTGAGCCCGGCCGCCGCGACCTCGGGGTCGGTGAAGACGACCTGCGGTGACCCGATCCCGACCGCCCACGGGACCGTCGTCCGGGGGTCCGGCTCGCGACCCGCAGCGCGGGCGCCGATCAGGTCCCCGACCGCGCGGGCCTGGTACTTGCCCATGTGCGTGAGCAGGGCCCGGCCGTTGACGTCGCCGACGGCATACAGCCAGGGCTGCTCGCCCGTGAGGCCCTCGACCTCCATGCGGTCGGTGACCCTGACGTAGCCGTTGTCGTCGAGCTCTCCGCCGACCTCCTGCACCCCGAGGTCGCGGGTGGCCGGGGTGCGACCGACGGCCACGAGGAGCTCGTCAGCGGTGACGCTGCCGCCGTCAGAGAGCTGCACGGTCACCTCGCCCGTGGGTCCCAACCGGCTGACGGACTCGGCCCGGGTGCCCAGCCGCAGGTCGACACCGTCGCGCTCCAGCGCCTCGGCGACCGCCGTCGCGGCGAACTCCTCGTGGCGTCCGAGGAGCCCGTCGGTCAGCTCGATGATCGTGACCGTCGACCCGAGGGCCGCGTACACCTGGGCCAGCTCACAGGCCACCACGCCGCCCCCCAGGACCGCCAGCCGGTCGGGGATCCGTCGGCTCGTCGTCGCCTCACGGTTGGTCCAGGGTTTCGCCTCGCGCAGCCCGGGGATCGGCGGCACGGAGGCCTCGGTGCCCGTGGCCAGGACCACGGCCTGCCGCGCGCGGTAGGGCGTCCCGTCCACCTCGACCGCCAGCTCACCGGTCAGGCGGGCCTCGCCGCGCAGCAGCGTGATGCCCACGTGGTCGAGCCAGCTGACCTGACCGCCGTCGTCGAGGGTGTTGCTGGTGCCCACCCGGTTGATCCAGGCGTCGCGGCGAGCGAGCACCCCCTGGGGGTCGATGCGCGCCCCCTCGGAGCCCTGCACGCGCTGGGAGGCACGGGTGGCGTGGATCGGTCGCAGCAGCGCCTTGCTCGGCGAGCAGGCGTAGAAGCTGCACTCGCCACCCACGAGGTGCTTCTCGACGATCGCGACCGTGAGACCGGTCTGGTGCGCCCGGTCGGCTGCGTTCTCGCCGACCGGTCCGGCGCCGATGACGATGACGTCCCACTCCGGGGGCAGGCTGGGCTGGCTCTCCTCAGGCATGACCTCAACGTAGACGGCGAGTGCGGGGAGTGCTCGGCGGCCGGTGCGCACGGAGGTCAGGGGCGCTGCGGCGACCGAGGTGGCGGCGTGCTCGCGCGGCATACTCCTGAGGCTGGTGTGCCGCCGGTTCGGAGCGCGGGCGCGCAGCGGCTACCATGAGGTTTTGGCCCGGTCGCCGCCTGTCACAGCCGGCGCAGCGGGCCTTCGCATTGCCCCGCCGCGAGGTGGCTCGCAGTGCCCCGCACCACCCGCACGTCCCACGCCCCCACGACCTTGGAGTATCCCGCAGTGAAGAGTGCCGTCGAGACCCTCAACCCGACCCGGGTCAAGCTGACCGTCGAGGTGCCGTTCGAGGAGCTCAAGCCGAGCCTCGACGCCGCCTACGCCACCATCGGGTCTCAGATCCAGGTGCCCGGCTTCCGCAAGGGCAAGGTCCCTTCGCGGATCATCGACCAGCGGGTCGGCCGCGGCGCGGTCCTCCAGGAGGCCGTCAACGAGGCGCTTCCGCAGTTCTACGGCCAGGCCGTCGAGGAGAACAAGGTGCGCCCGATCGGGCAGCCCGAGGTCGACGTGACCGAGGTGCCGGCCGAGGAGGGCCAGGACCTCAAGTTCACCGTCGAGGTCGACGTGCGTCCCGAGGTCGACCTGCCCGAGGACTTCAGCGGCATCACCGTCGAGGTTGACGAGGCGAAGGCGTCCCACGAGGACGTCGAGGCGCGGCTCATCGCCCTGCAGGAGCGGTTCGGCACCCTCAAGGGCGTCGAGCGCACCGTCGAGAACGGTGACTTCGTCTCCATCGACCTCAAGGCCAGCATCGGCGACGAGGAGATCGACTCCGTCACGGGCGTCTCCTACGAGGTGGGTTCCGGGAACATGCTCGACGGGCTCGACGAGGCCCTCACCGGCATGGCGGCCGACGAGACCAAGTCGTTCACCGCGCCGCTGGCCGGTGGCGACCGCGAGGGTGAGGACGCCGAGGTCGTCGTGACCGTGCAGTCGGTCAAGGTGCGCGAGCTGCCCGCGCTGGACGACGACTTCGCCCAGCTGGCGTCGGAGTTCGACACGCTCAAGGAGCTGCGCGAGGACGTCACCAAGCAGGCCGACCAGGCCGCGAAGTTCGAGCAGGGTGTCCAGGCCCGCGACAAGGTCCTCGAGCACCTGCTCGAGACCATCGAGATCCCCGTGCCGGACGGCGTGGTCGAGGCCGAGGTGCACCAGCACCTCGAGGGCGAGAACCGCCTCGACGACGACGAGCACCGTGCCGAGGTCGACGCCAACACCCGCAAGGCCCTCAAGGCGCAGTTCCTCCTCGACGCGATCGCCGAGAAGACCGAGGTCAAGGTCGAGCAGCCCGAGCTGATCGAGTACCTCGTGATGTCCGCGCAGCAGTACGGCATGGACCCCAACCAGTTCGCCCAGGCGATCGACCAGCAGGGACAGGTCCCGGCGATGGTCGCGGAGGTGGCCCGTCGCAAGGCGCTGGCCGCCGTCCTCGAGCAGGCCAAGGTCGTCGACACCGCCGGCCAGACCGTCGACCTCAACGAGGTCACCGCCACGGACGTCGCGTCGCAGCTCTTCGAGGGTGGGTCGGAGCACGACCACGAGGGTCACGACCACGCTGACCACGAGGGCCACGACCACGAGGGTCACGAGCACGCCTGACCGCCCTGACGGCGAACGCCGTCAACCAGCGCCAAACCGTAGGTCGCGCCTCCATCCGGGGGCGCGACCTACGACATTTGGGTGAACCACTCTCACCCCGCTGCGCCCGACCATGAGGTCCATGGACGTCACCTCTTTCCACAAGCTTCGGCTCGCGGTGCAGGAGAATGCCAGCCCGGCGGACTCCGACCTGGCCACCCACCTGCGGCACTCGCTGCAGGCTGCCCTGTCCGGGAGTCGGCTGTTCGCGGAGGTCGAGCTCGGCCACACCGACGACCGTGACCAGTTGGTCATCGGGGTCTGCCGCTGTGCGGACGGGGTGCTCCCCTGGGAGGCCGGGATGGGCCTGGAGCGGCTGTGGCAGACCGTCGCGGCCGACTCGCCCTGGGAGGCCCACACGGTGTCCTGCACCGACAGCCTGATGGACTTCGAGGGTGCGCTGACCGTGGACGACAAGGGCCGCTACCTCACCGTGCACGTCGTGGCCGAGCCCTCGGAGGCGATGAAGGCAGCGCAGGCGGCCCAGGCCGCCGAGGCCGAGCGGGCCGCCGAGCTCGCGGCCCAGGAAGCGGCCGCGCAGGCCGTGGCGCCGGTGCCGGGCGTCAGCGTCCTGCGGTCCTGACCGAACGCCCTGCGTGGGCGGCCCCGCCCACCGCGGCGGTGGTCGTGCCCACCCGCAGGTCCGTGCGCTGCACGGCGTCGTCGGGGCGCTCGCCGTCGAGCAGGCGGCGCAGCATCTCGCCCATCAGGCGCCCCTTCGCCCCGCCGTGCTGGTCGATGGTGGTCAGCGTGCCCGCGAACCACGGCAGCTCCACGCCGTCGAACCCGGTGACGCTCAGGTCGTCCGGCACGCGCAGCCCCAGCTCCTCGGCGGCCCGGACCACCCCCATGGCGAGCAGGTCCGACTGCGCCACGATCGCTGTGGGTCGCTGTTCGGCGGGCACGTCGAGCAGCAGGCGGGCCGCGATGGCCCCCTGCTCCACGTCGGGGATCGAGGTCTGCACGAGGCAGGAGGCTGCGCCGCGCGCCGCGTCGCCGAAGACGTCGAGGTAGCCCAGCGCCCGGTCACGGGTGTCGGCGAACTCTGCCGCGGCGAGGTCGTCGAGGCTGGCGCGCCCGGTCACGGAGTCGTGCCGCAGGGGCATCATCACGTGCGCCACCCGCTGGTGGCCCAGCGACTCCAGGTGCCTGCCCAGCTCGACGGTGGCACCGCGGTTGTCGAGCGCGAGGTGCGTGATGCGAGGGTCCGCGGGGGAGCCGTCCCCGAGCATCGGTATGCCGCGGGCGGCCAGGTGGTCGACGGCCGGGTTCGTGTCGGGCCCGCAGAGCGAGAAGACCACGGCGTCGAGCGCGGTGGCGGACAGCTGGGTGATCGCGCGTTCCGGGGTGCCCGCCGGCTGGGCGATGAGCAGCATCCCGGCGGGGATCTCGTCGAGCACCTGCGAGAGCCCGTCGAGCACGCTGACGGCGAACGGGTCGCGGAAGGCGTGCAGCAGGCGTCCCTCGACGATGACGCCGACCACGCCGGAGCGCCCCTGCCGCAGCGAGGACGCGAGGGGGTCGGGGCCGGCATACCCGAGCTGCTCGGCGGCGGCACGGACGCGGGCGACGGTCTCCGGGGCCACCGGTCCCTTGCCGCTGAAGGCGAGTGAGGCCGTCGACGTGGAGACCCCGGCCGCCTGCGCGACGGCGCGCAGGGTGGGGCGAGGTTGACGAGGACGGCTCATGGGCGACACACTATCGAATCGATTCGACCGAATCGATTCGATCTGCCAGATCCCGCTCCGCAGACCCCATCCCGAGAGAGCCGTAGTGAGCCAGTCCGCCGCCCCCGCAACCACCCTCGACACCGCCCGCGCGGTCCAGGCCCGCAACGCCGTCTTCGTCGTCTTCGCGCTCGCCGGGATCGCGTTCGCGACCTTCGCCTCGCGCATCGCCGACAGCAAGGTGCAGCTCGGCCTGAGTGCCGGCGAGCTGGGGCTGACGCTGTTCGCCGCGTCCGCGGGGTCGCTGACGGCGCTGCCATCCGCCGGACGGATCGCCGAGCGGTTGGGAGCGACCCGGACCATCCACCTCGGCATGGGGTTCGGGTTCGCGGGGCTCGTGGTCATCGCGGCCGCCGTCGACCTGTTCGAGTCGCGCTGGGTCATGGCCGTGGGCCTCTACCTGCTGGGCATGGGGGTGGGCGTCTGGGACGTCGCGATGAACCTCGAGGGGGCGGCCGTCGAGCGGTTGCTCGGCAAGACGGTCATGCCGCACTTCCACGCCGCCTTCTCCGGCGGCACCGTGCTCAGTGCCCTCGTCGGAGCCGGGATGTCGTGGGCATCCGTGCCGCTGCTGGTCCACTTCTCGGTCGCCATCGTGGTCTCCGCCGCCCTGGGCGTGTGGGCCCTGCGCTCCTTCCTGCCCCGTGACGTCGAGGTCACCCAGACCGAGGAGCAGGAGGCCGCCGCGGCGGCCGGCACCCGGCCCCGGTCTGCGTGGTTGGAGCCGCGGACCCTGATGATCGGGCTGGTCGTGCTCGCCGCCGCCTTCACCGAGGGCACGGCCAACGACTGGATCTCGGTCGGCTTCGTCGAGGGTCACGGGGTGCCCGCCTGGGCCGGGGTGCTGGCTTTCGCCGCGTTCCTCTCCTTCATGACGCTGGGCCGTCTGGTCGGCACCAGGCTGCTCGACGCCCACGGCCGGGTCCCGGTCCTGCGGGTCACCTTCGCGATGGCGGCCGTCGGGTCGCTGATGGTGATCTTCGGCCCGGCCTGGCTGGCCTACCTGGGGACGGCCGTCTGGGGGGTCGGCGCCTCGCTCGGCTTCCCCGTCGGCATGAGCGCGTCGGCCGACGACCCCGCCCGCGCCGCTGCCCGCATGTCGGTCGTCGCGACCATCGGGTACACCGCCTTCATCGCGGGACCGCCACTGCTGGGCTTCCTCGGCGACCACTTCACCGTGCTGCGCGCGCTCATGGCGGTCACCGTGATGGTGGCGCTGGCGATGCTGGTCATCCCCGCCACCCGGGAGCTGCCCGGCCGCTCCGCCGACTGACGCCCCACACCACCTCGCCCTGTGTGCCGCCGCCTTGAGTCCTGTGYGCTCAGGGCGAACACGGAGGGAAACGGGGACTTCTGCCCACCATGACCGCGTTAGGGTCACTGACAGGCAAGGACCTCAAGTGATGGAGACATGGTGAACGAGATTGTCGGCGCGGGCGAGGGCCCGCAGGGTGGTCTGGACGACCACATCTACAACCGTCTGCTCAAGGAGCGGATCATCTTCCTCGGCTCCGACGTGCGCGACGACAACGCGAACGCCATCTGCGCCCAGCTGCTGCTGTTGGCTGCCGAGGACCCGAGCAAGGACATCTGGCTCTACATCAACAGCCCCGGCGGGTCGATCTCGGCCGGCATGGCGATCTACGACACGATGAAGTGGATCCCCAACGACGTCGCGACCGTGGCGATGGGCATGGCCGCCTCGATGGGCCAGTTMCTGCTCTCCGCGGGCACGAAGGGCAAGCGCTACGCCACGCCCCACGCCCGCGTGATGATGCACCAGCCCTCGGGTGGCATCGGCGGGACGGCCTCGGACATCAAGATCCAGGCCGAGCAGATGCTCTACGTGAAGAAGCAGATGGCCGAGCTGATCGCCGAGCACACGGGCCAGAGCAAGGAACAGATCGAGAAGGACTCTGACCGCGACCGCTGGTTCAGCGCCGAGGAGGCCAAGGAGTACGGCTTCGTCGACCACGTGTTCAGCAGCGCCGCCCAGGCCGGTGGCCGCAGCGGCAGCGACGACAACCCGGTCACCGGGGACAAGTGAGGGATCGACACATGAACGCGAACATCAACCCCTCGATGCACTCGGCCGGCCGTGGTGGCCTGCAGGTGCCGGGGCCGTCCAGCCGCTACATCCTGCCGCAGTTCGAGGAGCGCACCTCCTACGGCATGAAGCGGCTCGACCCCTACACCAAGCTCTTCGAGGACCGCATCATCTTCCTCGGCGTGCAGGTCGACGACGCGTCCGCTGACGACGTCATCGCCCAGCTGATCGTGCTCGAGTCCCAGGACCCCGACCGCGACATCCTGATGTACATCAACAGCCCCGGTGGCTCGTTCACCGCGATGGCCGCGATCTACGACACGATGCAGTACATCAAGCCCGACGTGCAGACCTTCGTCATCGGTCAGGCCGCCTCGGCTGCCGCGGTGCTGCTGTCGGCCGGCGCCAAGGGCAAGCGGTTCGCGCTCCCCAACGCGCGCATCCTCATCCACCAGCCCGCGCTGGTCGGTGGCGACTACGGCCAGGCGTCCGACATCGAGATCCAGGCCAACGAGGTGCTGCGCATGCGCACGTGGCTCGAGGAGACCTGGGCCGAGCACTCGGGTCGCACCCCCGAGCAGGTCCGCAACGACATCGAGCGCGACAAGATCCTCTCCGCGGCCGAGGCCGTCGAGTACGGCCTCATCGACGAGGTCCTGCTCTCGCGCAAGGGCACCCTGGCGGACTGACCCGCCCCGGGGCGTCGTCCCCGACACCGCACCACCCGGTATGCCGCCCGCTCACCAGAGCGGGCGGCATACCTTCGTCATGGGAGGTGTCTCTCCCGTCGTGTCGTCGCGGCGGCTCAGGCGCAGAGGGCGAAGGTGACGAGCGACTGGAGGTCGTCGTTGGCGCGGGAGTTCGCGGTCACCGCGACCACCCGGCCGGTCTCCGGCACGGCGAACGCGCCGGAGGCGAAGTGGTCGTTGCTGCCGAAGTGGCCGATGGCGGTCCCGCACGGCACCGGGTAGAGCACCAGCCCGAGCCCGTAGCCACCGTCGACCATGGTGGAGCGCTTGGTCGTCATCGTGGCGAGGGTGGCTCTCGCAACCAGCCTGCCGCGCGTCAGCGCCGTGAGGAACCGACCGAGGTCGCGGGCGGTGGAGACCACCCCGGCCGCCGCGGAAGGGTGGAYCGGCGCCGAGGGTGGTGCCTGGAGGGCGCCGATGGCAGTGGGCGCGCCTCCCAACGTCGACTGGGTCATGCCGGCTGGCCGGAAGATGGCCGTGGCGAGTACCTGTGCGAGGGGTCGGCGCGTGACTCGCTCGAGCACGACTCCGAGGGCCGCGAAGTTGGTGTTCACCTCAGCGAACTCGGTGCCGGGCTCGAACTGCAGCGGCACCCCCTTGACCAGGGCGACGAGGTCGCGCGAGGCCGTCGTGCCGGGACCCTTGAACCCGTCGGCGTCGCCGTAGTCGGCCAACCCGCTCCGCATCGCCAGCAGGTCCTCCACCGTGATCCCCGTCCTCGGTGGCACCGCGTCGCCAAGCCATTTCTCCACCGGGTCGTCGAGGGTGAGCTTGCCCTGCTCGACCAGCTGCATCACGGCGGTGGCCACGATCGGCTTCGTGGCGCTGGCGACCATCAGGCGGTCGCGGGGTGTCATCGGTCGCTTGGGGTCCACGACGGCAGTCCCGAAGGCGAGCGACGCCTCGTGGGTGCCCTGACCCACGTACACCTGGAGCCCGGGGTTCTGGGTCGCCGCCTCGGCCTTCGCCGTGATCGCCGCGACGACGGCGCTGAACCCCCGAGGGGTGACCGGGCTCGTGGGTGCCGCGGCCGCGGGCCCGACCGTGCTCCCGGCCACCGTGCGTGTCCCGGAGCTCGCCGGGCTGCGCGTCGAGCCTTCCGAGCACCCGGTGCCGAGGAGTACCAAGGCCCCGACGACGGTCCACGCCGAGATGCGTCCCATGGTCCTCATGGCCACAGCGTGACTGTCGGTGACGACCACGCCATCGGGGAAAGCCCGTATGCGCTCCACCGGCGGGAGGGACTGCCGGGCCGCGGCTCCCGGGTCGGACCGGGCCCTTGGTCCCGCTGGTCGGCGGACTGGCGCTGGCTGTCGTGCTCGGAGGGGCCCTGGTCGTGGTGGTCCTGCGCGGTCGCCGACGGCTCTGACGAGCGCCTCGGGCCGGGGCCCCGGCGTGTTGTCCGCCCTCAGCGGACAAGCGCGACGAACGGACGACTCGACCGTTTCAATGGAGCGTAGGCGGTCTCCTGCGCTGTAGCGTCGGGGCGTTGCCGGTCCGAGGTGGACCGCACACCGTCGGGCAGATTCGTCAGACAGGTTCGTCAGACAGACCGGAGGACGTCGCGTGGCACGCATGGGAGAGAGCGGCGACCTGCTGAAGTGCTCGTTCTGCGGAAAGAGCCAGAAGCAGGTCAAGAAGCTCATCGCGGGCCCCGGGGTCTACATCTGCGACGAGTGCATCGACCTGTGCAACGAGATCATCGAGGAGGAGCTGGCCGAGTCCTCCGAGCTGGGCCTCGACGAGCTGCCCAAGCCCCGGGAGATCTTCGACTTCCTCCAGAACTACGTGATCGGGCAGGACGTCGCCAAGCGCGCGCTCGCCGTCGCGGTCTACAACCACTACAAGCGGATCCAGGCCGGCGAGACGGTCGGCAAGAAGGACGCCGAGTCGGTCGACATCGCGAAGTCCAACATCCTGCTGATCGGCCCGACCGGTTGTGGCAAGACCTACCTCGCGCAGACGCTGGCCCGCATGCTCAACGTCCCGTTCGCGATCGCCGACGCCACGGCCCTGACCGAGGCCGGCTACGTCGGCGAGGACGTCGAGAACATCCTCCTCAAGCTGATCCAGGCCGCTGACTACGACGTCAAGAAGGCCGAGACGGGCATCATCTACATCGACGAGGTCGACAAGATCGCCCGCAAGTCCGAGAACCCCAGCATCACCCGCGACGTGTCGGGTGAGGGTGTGCAGCAGGCGCTCCTGAAGATCCTCGAGGGCACCACCGCCTCGGTGCCGCCCCAGGGTGGTCGCAAGCACCCGCACCAGGAGTTCATCCAGATCGACACGACGAACGTGCTGTTCATCGTGGGTGGTGCGTTCGCCGGCCTCGAGAAGCTCATCGAGTCGCGCAACGGCAAGAAGGGCCTGGGCTTCGGCTCCGAGCTCCACACGCCGAAGGACCTGGCCGACTCCATCCACGAGGTCATGCCCGAGGACCTCATGAAGTTCGGGCTCATCCCCGAGTTCATCGGCCGCCTGCCCGTCATCACCACGGTCAGCCCACTCGACCAGGCGTCGCTCGTGACGATCCTGTCCCAGCCGCGCAACGCCCTGGTGAAGCAGTACAAGAAGATGTTCGAGATCGACAACGTCGAGCTCGAGTTCACCGACGACGCCCTCGAGGCCATCGCCGACCAAGCCCTCACCCGGGGCACCGGCGCCCGCGGCCTGCGCGCGATCATGGAGGAGGTGCTCATGCCGGTGATGTTCGACGTCCCCAGCGACGAGGGCATCTCCCGCGTGGTCGTCACCCGCGAGGTCGTCCTCGACAACGTGCTGCCGACCATCGTCCGGCGTGACGAGGAGCCCAAGCGCACGCGCAAGCGCTCCGCCTGAGAGTGCGTTCGCCCGGGAGGTAGAGCTGGTGCGTCAGGGTCGCGCGTGCTCCTCGCGGCCGAGCAGCCAGGCGGCGAAGGCGAGCAGCGCCAGGGCCGCGATCGCGGCATACGTCAGGGAGACCTGGCCGCCGGCGCTCTCGCGGCCGGCGAGGAAGGCGACCGCCCAGACCGGCACCGTGGCGGCAGCCACGAGGGTGCCGCGGCGCGCCCACCGACGGAGGCTGACCACCGGGATGGGTGCCGGGCCGGGCAGGCTGGCGGCCAGGCTCGCGCACAGGTGCAGGACGAGGCCGCACCAGGCGGCACYGAGCAGGGCGACCCACGCGCCGGTCGTGGTGGGTACGGGGACGGCGGCGGCCCAGTGCAGCGCCTGGGCCGCGAGCAGCACCGTCACCAGACCGGAGTCGGGCTCGACGGTGGCGTAGGCCGTGAGCGCCACGATGCCCACAGCCATCACCACGATGGGGTGCGGCGACCACACGAGGGTGAGGACGAGGAAGGTCAGGGAGGCCAGGCCGAGCAGGCCCCGCAGCACCAGCTGGGAGCGCGACATCAGCGACTCACCACCCGTGGTGCGCGGGACCGGCGACCGAGGTCGCGCAGCACGAGGTCGAGCGTGCCCGGCCCGGCCCAGGGGACGATCGGCACGCCGGCGTCGCGGGCCCTGGTCATCTCGTGGTGCCGTTCGAGCCGCCGCAACCGCCAGGCCAGGCGCGTCTCGGTGGGGTGGTCCCCGGCGGTCGACGCCAGCTGCGCCAGCGACTCCGCGGGGATGTCGGGGGCCGCGAGGCCGGGGGGCAGGGTGTCGACGGTGACGACGGAGATGCCGCGCCGGGCGAGGGCGACCCCGTGGGCCAGCACCTCGGGGGAGATGGCAGGGGTGAGGATGATCGCAAGGCTGCCGGCCGAGACGTGGTGGCGCAGCTGCGCGCGGAGTCGCTTCTCGTCGCTGACGGTGCCGTCGGCCACCGTGACCCGCGCCAGGACGTCGAGCAGACGGCGCAGGTGGTTGCTCCCCGCAGCCGCCGTGACGTGGGGGGTGTCGCGGGAGCCGAGGACCAGCAACCCGACGCGGTCGCCGCCACGCAGGTAGTGCTCCGCGATCGCACCAGCTGCCCGGACCGCGTTGTCGAGGCTGCTGCTCGACCCCTCGATGCCGGTGCTCTGCCCGATGTCGTGCATGGCGTCGACGAGCAGGAGGATCTCGCTGTCCTGGTCGGCGTGCGTGGCCGTGACGTGCAGCTCCCCGGTCCGGACCGACACGGGCCAGTGGACCCGCCGGAGCCGGTCGCCGAACCGGAACGGTCGGATCTGGTCGAGCTCGCCGCCGGACCCCTGGTGGTGGGATCGGTTCTGCCCGACCAGGCCGTCGGGGTGGGGCACGGGCACCCGCGCCGAGAAGGTGTCGGGCAGCGGGACCGTGGGGATGGCGGGCAGGGACACCGGGTGCGGCTCCCAGCGGTAGGCGCCGAAGGGTCCGCTCACGGCGAGGATCGCCGGCCCGAGCGGTCGTCGACCCCATCGGGTGCTGCGGCAGACCACCTCGAGCGACCGGGGCTGGTCGTCCGCGGCGGCGAACGCCAACGCCGTGGTGCGGTGCCCGGGGGAGAACTCGGTGTGCGGGGTCGGCAGCAGCGCGAGTCCCACCTCCTCGATCCCCGGACCGGGTGAGACGGTCGCGACCCACCGGGTCGCCTGGCCCTCGCGCAACAGCGGGTGGGCCAGCCGGGCGACGACGGTGGGGGTGGCCTTCGCTCGGGTCGCCGTGGCCCACAGCCCGATCACCAGGAGCGGTGCGCCGATCACCACCGCATCGGGCCGACGCAGCAGCACCCCCACAGCGGCCAGCACCAGGCCGAGGAAGAGCGCCCGGACGTGGGCCGGGGTCACGCGCCAGCGCGCCTCCGGCCGGTGCCCGGGAGTGCCGGTCACGGACGCTCGAAACCGGTCCGGGGCCCGGCTGCCGTGGCCGACGGGGTCGGCACCGAGGAGAGCACGCTGTCGACGACGCTGGCCGCCGAGACGTCGTTCATCCACAGCTCGGGACGCACGGTGACGCGGTGGTCGAGGGCGGCGTGCGCCACCGCCTTGACGTCCTCGGGGGTGACGTAGTCGCGGCCGCGCAGCACGGCATACGCGCGGGAGGTGAGGAGCAGCGCGAGGGAGGCGCGGGGGGAAGCGCCCATGAGCAGGTTCTGGTGGGTGCGCGTGGCGCCCACGAGGCGCACGCAGTACTGGCCCACGCCCGCGTCGACGGTGACCGTCTCCACGGCCTGCTGCATCTCGATGAGTCCCGCGCCGTCGGTGACGCTGGCGACCACCTGGGCCTCCTGCTGGCGCTCCATGCGGCGCTGGAGGACCTCCCACTCGTCGGCGGCGCTGGGGTAGCCGAAGCTCACCCGCAGCAGGAACCGGTCGAGCTGCGCCTCCGGCAGCGGGTAGGTGCCTTCGTACTCGACGGGGTTCGCGGTGGCCAGCACGTGGAACGGCTTGGGCAGCGCGAACGTCTCGCCCTCGACGGTCACCTGCCCCTCCTGCATCGCCTCGAGCAGGGCGGACTGCGTCTTGGGAGGCGTCCGGTTGATCTCGTCGGCCAGCAGCAGCCCGGTGAACAGCGGGCCCTTGCGGAAGCTGAACTCGTGGCTGCGCTGGTCGTAGAGGAAGGAGCCGGTCAGGTCGCTGGGGAGCAGGTCGGGCGTGAACTGGGCCCGTGCGAAGTCCAGCCCGAGCGCCTGCGCGAACGACCGGGCGGCCAGCGTCTTGCCCAGGCCGGGGAAGTCCTCCATGAGCACGTGCCCGCCCGCGAGGATGCCCGACAGCACGATCTCCAGGCTCTGGCGCTTGCCGACGACGGCGCGTTCGACCTCGGTGAGGATGGCGGTCGCACGGGCGGCGACCTCGTCGAGGGTCAGGGTCACGAGAGCTCCTCCAGAGTGGTGGTGAACGCCGCGAGCTGGGCGGCGGTGAGGCGGGTGGTCGGGGGTGCGGCGAGGTATGCCGCGAGGTCGCGGCCCAGCACGGCCTCAGGGTCGGGCAGCGTGCCGTCGGCGCGACTGTCGGGGTGGTTGCGCAGGCGTTCGCTGGCGAGGCTGCTGATCGTGGCGTGGATCCGGGCAGCCGGCGCACTGCCCGTCGCAGTGCCCGTCGTCGGGCCCGTCGTCGTGCCCGACGTCGTCGCCTCCCGCACGTCGCCGGCGAGTCGGCTGATGCGGGAGTCGACGCCGCGGGCGGCGGCGACGTCGGTGAAGGTGTTGTCCCAGTCGGTCGACTGGCGCGACTGCCAGAGCCACTGCGCCAGGTTCGCCAGGGCCGCGACGACGGCCGCCGAGGCGAGCAACATGCCCACGTTGCCCAACGCGGACACCGAGACCGCGAGGGCGCCGACGGCCACGGTGACGGCGAGGACGACGAGGAACAGCTGGGTGGGCGCGAGGCCGGCAAGACGGCGGATCACCGGCTGACGGTCCTCTCCTGGGCGAGGCGCGCCATGGTGCGCCTGAGGTCGGCCTGCACCTGCACGAGGGCCTCGCGGGCGGTGGTGCGCTGGTCCTCGCCGATCGGGTGGGTGGAGAACCGGGCCTCACGGTAGAGCGCCGCGAGCGTGTCGAGCGGCTGGCGGTCCACGCGGTGCGAGCGCAGGACGGCCGTGACGAGCTCGGCGGCGGTGCGGGAGTCGTCGTCGCGGACGCCTGCCGCGCGGCAGGCGTCCTCCAGCGCCACCCAGGCGGCGATCACGGCGTTGGCCGGCGTGCCCCGCGACAGCTGGCGCTCTCCCTCGATCGCCGCTTCGAGGAGTACCTCGGGGACGACGTCGATGGCGGCCACCTGGTCCTCGATGACCTCGCGCGTGCGCCAGCGGTCGAGCAGGGCCCTGCTGATCGCGACGAGCACGATGACGACCACGACGACGAGCACGAGCTTCAGGGCCAGCTCGACGAGGGAGACCAGCCACGGGTCGCTGTGTCGGACGTCCGCGCCGGTGAGGCCGTTGCCCCTCCTCGGCGGGGCGGTGACGGCGCCGAAGTCCTTGCCCGGCGTGCCCGACTCCTTGCCGGAGAAGTCCTGGCGGGCGAAGACACCGACCGGTCCGGCGGCAGACACCCAGGCGCCGAGCAGCAGCGTCGCCGCCGCCCCCAGGCCCACTGCCACCCCACGCTGGTTCACGAGGACCGACCTTAGCAACGGCACTGTGGGTCGCCAGGGAAACCGGGTCGATCGCCGACACTTCGTGCCGCACCGATGAGTTTTCCGGGGTCCCCGGGTCTGTCCCTGTGAAGGCGAGGTGTGCCTAGGGTGGACGAGGGACGGTCGGATGACGGAGGAGACAGTCATGACGGAGTTGCGGGCGATGACCGAAGTGCGCGAGCGGGCGGTCGTGGACGACTTCCCGGAGGCCACGGACGGCTTCCGGCGTGAGCTGACGGCGCACTGCTATCGCATGACCGGGTCGATCCACGACGCCGAGGACCTCGTCCAGGAGACCTACCTGCGGGCCTGGCGGGCGTATGCCGCGTTCGAGGGCCGCTCGTCGGTGCGGACCTGGCTCTACCGGATCGCCACCAACGTCTGCCTCACCGCGCTCGAGGGCAAGGACCGCCGTCCCCTCCCGGCCGGGTTGGGTGCGCCGTCCAGCGATGCGGCCGACCGGCTCGTCGAGTCGACGGAGGTGTCGTGGCTCGAGCCGGCCCCGGACCCGCTGGTCGCCGGGGACGCGAGTGACCCCGCGACGATCGTCGCCGAGCGCGAGAGCATCCGGCTGGCGTTCGTCGCGGCCCTGCAGCACCTGCCTGCCCGCCAGCGGGCCGTGCTGATCCTGCGTGACGTGCTGCGCTGGAGGGCCTCCGAGGTGGCCGAGGCGCTGGAGACGAGCGAGGCCGCGGTCAACAGCGCCCTGCAGCGCGCGCACGCCCAGATCGCGAAGGCGAACGTCAGCCGGGACGAGGCCCCGGCTGAGCTGGACGCCGCGCAGAAGGACCTGCTCGACCGCTACGTCAAGGCGTTCTGGGACAAGGACGTCGACGCCATCGTCGCCATGCTGACCCGGGAAGCCGTCTGGGAGATGCCGCCGTTCACCGGGTGGTACGCGGGCGCGGAGAACATCGGCCGCCTGATCGGCACCCAGTGTCCCGGCGAGCGGCACGACATGCCCATGGTGGCGACCAGCGCCAACGGCCAGCCCGCCTTCGGCCTCTACATGCGCCAACCCGACGGCACGTTCACGCCGTTCCACCTCCAGGTGCTCACCCTCGACGCCTCGGGCGCCGTCAGTCACGTGGCCGCCTTCTTCGACCTCACCCTCTTCGAGACGTTCGGCCTGCCTGCCTCCCTCCCGGCCGACCACGCCGGCCCGACGTGAGGCAGCCGGTGGGCAGCGCGGCCGGCCACAGCCCACCTCCGCGGGCCGTCGAGCTGCTCGAGCGGGCCATCGGCTACACCCGGTCGACCCTGCTCCTCGTGACCGAGGCCGACCTGGGACGCCGGACCCCGTGCGCCGGGTGGGTGGTGCACGACCTGCTCACCCACATGGACGACTCGCTGGAGGCCATGGCCGTGGCGGCGCAGGCCACCGCGCTCAGCCTCGTGCCCTCCGTCCCGCCCGGCGGGGGCGGCGACCTGCTCGACAGCATCTGCCACCGGGCGCGCGGGCTGCTCGCCCACTGGCACCCGGTGGCGGGCCTGTCGGACGACCCCGTGGGGCTCGGCGACGTCAGCCTCCCGAGGGAGCTCCTCGGTGCGGTGGGGGCGCTGGAGATCGTCCTGCACGGGTGGGACGTCGCGGAGGCGATCGGGCACCCGCGGTCGATCCCGCCCGGCCTGGCGATGGACCTCTGGCCGGTGGCCCGGGACCACATCACCGATGCCGACCGGCCGTTTCGGTTCGGTCCGCCGGTCGAGGTGTCGGACTGGGCGACCCCTGCCACCCGCCTGCTCGCCCAGGCCGGCCGGTCGACGCGCTGGTGACCGCGCGCGCCGACGGTGGAAGTTTGCCGCGCCACCCGCGAGGATGAGGCCATGTCCTCGGGGTTCCGGTTGCGCAGCGGTGACGTCGGACCCGTCCAGCAGTCGCCGGTGACGTGCGGCTCGGCCTGCCTCACGGTGGCCAGGATGCTGGTCAACCCGGTCTTCGCGCGTTGGATCACCTCCGGTGAGGGTCCGCGTGCCGACGCACCCCCCGGCGCCACCGAGCAGGAGCGCTTCGCGGCATACGAACGGGTCGTGATGGCGCGCACGAACCGGCTGTTCGCCGGCGGTGGGCGGCTCAACGTCCCGTGGCCCCGGTCGCTGGGTACCCCACCCTGGGGGGCCCGCAAGGAGCTCGAGTTCGGGGCGTCGCGGCGGGGGACCGAGTACGAGCTGCGGGTGGTGCGACAGCTCACCCGCAGCGCCTTGCGCGACGCGCACGCGCGCCTCGTCGACGTCGTGGCCGACGGTGAGCCGGCCCTGCTCTACATCGGCAACGGCCTGCTTCCCCGCCATGTCACGCTGGTGCTGCCCGGTGACGGCGACCGCGTGCTCGACGTCTACGACCCAGCGACCGGCCAGGTGACGATGCTCGACCAGGGCCGCTTCGCCAGCCGTGAGCTGCGGATCGCCGGCTGGGACGTGCCGTGGATCACGGTGCAGCCCAACGGAACCCGCAGGGTTCAGGCGTTCGGCTTCGCCACCGGGATCAGCTCCGCGTCGCGCACCTCGGGCGTCTCCGCCTCGGCGTAGTCGACCGTCCCGGTGATCCGGCCGGCGGCCCGCAGGTCGGTCTCGGCAGTGCGCACGCGGTCGGTCCAGTCGGCCGGCCCGGCCAGCAGGATGGACGCCACCTCGGCGCGCATCCCGACCTTCGCCTCCGACTTGGCCTTGCGCACGCCGGCCAGCGCCTCGCCCACGGCCACCAGCAGCTCGACGTCACCGCCCGCCCCGGCTGCCGTGTCAGCCGTCGTCGGCCAGGGCGCACGGTGCACCGAGCCCTCGTGCCACCAGGACCAGACCTCTTCGGTGACGTAGGGGAGCATCGGCGCGAAGAGACGCAGCATCACGTCGAGGGCGATGCGCAGCGCGGCACGGGCAGACCCGGCCTCGGCGTCGCCCTGCCCGCCGTAGGCCCGGTCCTTGACGAGCTCGAGGTAGTCGTCGCAGAACGTCCAGAAGAAGGTCTCGGTGACCTCGAGCGCCCGCGTGTGGTCCCACGCCTCGAAGCCCGCGGTGGCCTTGGCCACGACGTCACCGAGCTGGGCGAGCATGGCCCGGTCGAGCGGGTTGGTGACGGCAGCGGCCAGCTCACCGTCCACCTCGCCGAAGCTCAGCGCGAACTTCGTCGCGTTGAGGATCTTGATCGCCAGGCGACGGCCGACCTTCATCTGCCCGGTGTCGTAGGCAGCATCGGCGCCGAGGCGACCGCTGGCCGCCCAGTAGCGGACGGCGTCGGTGCTGTGCTCCTTCACCACGTCCTCCGGCGTGACGACGTTGCCCTTGGACTTGCTCATCTTCTTGCGGTCGGGGTCGAGGATCCACCCGGACAGGGCGGCGTTGCGCCACGGGACCGAGCCGAACTCGAAGTGCGACCGCACGACGGTGGAGAACAACCAGGTGCGGATGATGTCGTGCGCCTGCGGGCGGACGTCCATCGGGAAGACGCCGGCGAACAGCTCCGGGTCGTCGCGCCAGCGCCCGGCGATCTGCGGGGTCAGCGATGAGGTGGCCCAGGTGTCCATGACATCGGGGTCGCCGACGAAGCCGCCGGCCTGCCCACGCTGCGACTCGTCGTAGCCCTCGGGGGCCTGGGCGGCCGGGTCGACGGGCAGCTGGTTCTCCGACGGCACGAGCTGCTTGTCCCAGACCGGGTCGCCGTTGTCGTCGAGGGGGTACCAGACGGGCACCGGGACGCCGAAGAAGCGCTGGCGGGAGACCAGCCAGTCGCCGTTGAGCCCGCTCACCCAGTTCTCGTAGCGGGCCCGCATGAAGGCGGGGTGGAAGTCGACCTGCCGCCCGCGCTCGATCATCTCGGCGTTGAGGTCGGCGTCGCGTCCGCCGTTGCGGATGTACCACTGCCGGGAGGTCACGATCTCGAGGGGCTTCTCGCCGCGCTCGTAGAAGTTCGCCTTGCGCTGGGTCGCCTTGGGCTCACCGTCGAGGTCGCCCGACTCACGCAGTGCCGCGACGATGGCCTCGCGGGCGCTGAACGTCGTCTTGCCCGCGACCTGCTCGGCGAAGAGCTGCTCGCCCGGGCTGCCGGCCAGCCACTCGGGCGTCTCGGCCTGGATCCGGCCCGACCGGGTGATGACCGACCGGGTCGGCAGCTGCAGCTCACGCCACCACAGCACGTCGGTCAGGTCGCCGAAGGTGCAGCACATGGCGATGCCGGCGCCCTTGTCGGGCTCGGCGGCGGGGTGCGCCACCACGGGGATCTCGACCCCGAACAGGGGTGAGCGGACCGTGGTGCCGAACAACGCGGCATACCGCTCGTCGTCGGGGTGGGCGATCAGCGCCACCGCCGACGGGATGAGCTCGGGTCGGGTGGTCTCGATGTGGATCGGGCCGTCGGCCCCGTGGAAGGCGACCCGGTGGTAGGCGCCGGGGTAGTCTCGCGCCTCCAGCTCGGCCTGCGCGACCGCGGTCTGGAAGGTGACGTCCCAGAGGCCGGGAGCCTCGGACTGGTACGCCTCACCGCGGGCGAGGTTGCGCAGGAAGGCCTGCTGCGCGGTGGCCCGGGAGTGGTCGTCGATCGTGCGGTAGCTGATGTCCCAGTCGAGGCTGAAACCCATGCGGCGGAACAGCGACTCGAAGGCCTTCTCGTCCTCGACGGTCAGCTCGTCGCACAGCTCGATGAAGTTCTGGCGCGAGATCGGCAACGTGTCGGCGGCCTTGAGGCTCTTGGCATCGCCGCGGTGCGGCGGCTCGAACCCCTCGACGTAGGGCAGCGACGCATCACCCCGGACGCCGTAGTAGTTCTGCACGCGCTTCTCGGTCGGCAGGCCGTTGTCGTCCCAGCCGATGGGGTAGAAGACCTCGAGGCCCTGCATCCGCTTGTAGCGGGCCATGCAGTCGGTGTGCGTGTAGGAGAACACGTGGCCCATGTGCAGCGACCCCGACGCGGTCGGCGGGGGAGTGTCGATCGAGAAGACCGACTCCCGCCCCCGGGCGAGGGCCGTGGCGCGGTCGAAGGTGTAGGTGCCCTGCTCCCGCCATACCTGCGCCCACTTGTCCTCGAGCCCTTCGATGGAGGGCTTGTCGGGGATCGTGGCGGCGCCGGACGTGGTGGGTGCATCGGTCATGGCGTGAATCTTCCCATCCCCTCACCGGTGGTGACCAACGGGTTGCAGGTATGCCGGGGGCTCGCGGCGGGCCCGTGCCCCTAGGGTTGGGACATGGAACCCGTCTACACCCCCGTCATCGGGTTCGCCCGCGCGTTGTTCGCCGCCCAGGGCCTCAAGATCACGCTCACCGGCACCGAGCACGTGCCGCGCTACGGCGGGGCGGTGATGGCGATCAACCACACCGGCTACTTCGACTTCACCTACGCCGGGCTCGTGGGCGTGCAGGTCGGGCGCTACGTGCGGTTCATGGCGAAGAAGTCGATCTGGTCCAACCCGGTGGCCGGCCCGCTGATGAGGGGCATGCACCACATCCCGGTCGACCGGGAGGCCGGGCAGGGGTCGTTCGACTCCGCCAAGAAGGCGCTGCGCTCGGGGGAGATCGTGGGGGTGTTCCCGGAGGCCACGATCTCGCGGTCGTTCGAGCTCAAGGGGTTCAAGTCCGGCACCGTGCGGCTCGCCCAGGAGGCGGGGGTGCCGATCCTGCCGACCACGATCTGGGGGTCGCAGCGGATCTGGACCAAGGGACAGCCGCGGAAGATGGGGCGGCACGGCATCCCGCTGCTCATCACCGTCGGCGCCCCCATCGTCGTGGACCCGCAGGAGAACGCGGTCGAGGCCACCCGCAGGGTGCGGGCCGCCATGGAGGCGCAGCTGCACGCCGACCAGGAGCGTTACCCGAGCTGGCCGGCCGCGGAGCGGCACCTGCTCCCGGTCCGGCTCGGCGGCACGGCCCCCACGGTGGAGGAGGCCGAGGCCATGGACCTCGCCGACCGTCGTCGTCGCCGCGCGGGCTGACCGCAGCGATCTCGGGTCGCGACGGGTGGTCGCGGCTACCCACTCAGGGGTGAGCTGGGGCCAGGGGTGAGCTGGGGCCAGGGGTGAGCTGGGGCCGTCGCTGTGTCAGGCGCGGTGCTTGCCGTGGTAGGCGGCAGCGGCCTTGGCGTGGGCCCTGGCCTGTGCCTTGGCGTGGGCCTTGGCCTGTGCCTTGGCGTGGGCCTTGGCCTGTGCCTTGGCGTGGGCTGCGGCCTTGACGTGGGCTGTGGTCTGCGCCGCGGTCTGCACGGTGGCGTGCGGGCGGTGGGGGTTGCGGAAGTGCTTGACCGGGTTCTTCACCTGGTGACCGGTCGCGTGACCCCGTCCGTTGCCGTTGCCGTTGCTGTTGCCCGGTCCGTTGCCGTTGCCCGGTCCAGTGCCCGGGGGCCGGCCGCTCCCGCTGCCGACGCCGCCGGTGCCGTTGCCGTTGCCCGTGCCCTCGCCCTCGCCGGCGGGGACCGTCGGGTGCCCGGGCCGAGACGGGGTGGGGGTGGGAGTCGGGTCGGTGGGGGTGGGCGTGGGGGTCGGGGTCGGGGTGGGAGTCGGGGTCGGGGTGTCGACGGGCGTGGTCGGGGTCGAGGGCGTCGACGGGTCGGTCGTGTCGAAGGACACCAGCACGATCTGCACCTGGGGCTGTCGGGCGGGCTGGCTCACCGGCTCGCCGCTGCCGCCTTGGTCGGTGCCCGAGTCAGGCGGCGTGGCCGGGTTGGTCGGCGTCGGCGTCGGGGGCGTGGTGGGGGTGGGCCCGGGCGTGCGTCCGGTCGACGGTGTGGGCGCGGGCGTCCCCGGGCTGGGTGGTCCCTCGGCCGTGACGAGGGGAGGGGTGTCCCGACCGCCCAGGATCCCGTGGAGGGCCACGCTGAGCAGGCCGCTCATCGCCGCGGCCGTGCCGACCCCGCCGAGCGCCAGCAGCCACGCGGCGGCACCCGCGCCCACCCGCACGGAGCGACTGGGGGTGCCGAGGGTCGTGCGGGCAGCGTTGGCCGGGGCGGACGACTGCAGGCTGTGGATGTCGACGACCGACGCGGCCGGCAGCGCAGCGGTGGACGGGCTCGCCGGAGGGTTCGGTGCCGGACTGGCCGCCGGGGACAGCACGGCGGGGGTCGCCGCGGGGGAGAGCCCGGCGGCGGAGACGAACGGCAGGGGCGCCGTCGAGGCGAACAGCGCGGCGGCGAACGGCAGGTCGGCGAGCTCAGAGGGCGTGCCCGGCACCCGCAGGGCGTCCATCAGGTCCTCGAGCGATGGGGTGAGGTGGTGCTGGCCGCGGAGCACGAGGGCCAGGACCGCGCTCGGCTCCAGACCGGTCAGCCGGGACACGGCTTCGCGTCCGAGGTTGCCGACCACGCCCATGGCCAGGACCTCGGCCTCGGCGAAAGGGCAGGCGCGCAGCGCGGCGACCGCCTGGTCGAGTGGGTCGGCGGCCATTCCAGCGGCCCCAGGGGCCGCGCTGGCGGGGGCCAGTGCGGCGCCGCCGGCGCCGGACAGGACGGCCGTGCGGGCAGCACCGATGACCAGCTCGAGCCAGGCGTCCTCGTCCGGGGGGCAGACCTGGAGCTGGGGCAGCACCGCCGTCCAGGTGGTGCGCGCCAGCTCCGCGTGGTCGCCGTCGGCCGTCACCCGCAGGTAGCGCAGCAGCACAGGGTTGGTGGCCTCGTACAGGCGTGCGAAATCGTCCGCGACGCCCCCTTGGGCGCCGAAGAGGTATGTGGCGATTTCCCCCGGCACGTACCCAGTTTCGTCCTCTTGCGTGGAGGTGCGCCTCATCCGTTCGGTCGAAGTTGCCGCGTTCGGGTGGCGCGAAGCGGGATCATCGCACTCATCTGTCGGGTGCGACTCCGGCGCCGAGGCGCTCAGAGAGGGTGTCCGAGGTGGGCCATCGCCTGGCGGAGCAGCACTCCGTGGCCGCCGTCCATGTCCTCCAGGAGCGACGGTGCCACGGCCTCGTCGGGGGTGAGCCAGGCGAGGTCGAGGGCGTCCTGCTGGGGTTGGCAGTCACCGGCGACCGGCACCACGAAGGCCAGCGAGACGGCGTGCTGACGCGGGTCGTGGAAGGGAGTCACGCCCGGGGTGGGGAAGTACTCGGCCACGGTGAACGGCTGGGGGCTTGCGGGGATCTGTGGCAGGGCCATCGGGCCGAGGTCCTTCTCGATGTGCCGGATCAGGGCGTCGCGCACGCGCTCGTGGTAGAGCACGCGGCCCGACACCAGCTCGCGGTTGATCGCCCCGTCGGAGGCCCGTAGCAGCAGGCCCACCGCGGTCACGGCCCCGCGCTCGTCCACCCGCACCGGCACGGCGTCCACGTAGAGGATGGGGAGCCGCTCGCGGGCCGCGTCGAGCTCCTCGCGGGTCAACCAGGACTCACTGCGGTCGAGTTCGAGGTGGCTCATGCCGTCGTTTCTACCAGTCACTCCCGGGCCTCAGCTTGATCGGGGCTACCGGGAAGGGTCGGCTGGACCCCGAAACGGTTTCGGGGTGCAGCCGACAGGACTCCCTGGACCCGATCACGGTGTGACTCCTTCAGGACCAGTAGACGCGGCCGGGGTTGAGGATGCCTCGTGGGTCGAACAGCGCCTTGACGGCCCGTTGTCGGTCGAGCTCGCGCTCTCCGAGCTCCTGGGCGAGCCATGGCGCCTTGAGGGTGCCCACGCCGTGCTCCCCGGTGATCGTGCCGCCCATCTCGAGCGCCGCCGTGACCACCTCGCCGAAGGCCTGGTGAGCCCGCTGCCGGCTCACCGGGTCGGCCGGGTCGAAGAAGATGCTCGGGTGCAGGTTGCCGTCACCCGCGTGGCCGGCCATCACGATCTCCAGACCCAGCCGGGCGGCGACGCGCTGTCCGGTGCGGATCAGGTCGGTGAGGCGGCCGACCGGCACGCAGACGTCCTCGAGGTAGCGGGGTCCCTTGGCCTCCAGGGCGGGGCTGAGTGCCCGTCGGCCCGCGAGGAGGAGGTCGGCCTCGGCCGGGTCGTCGGCCACGGCCACGTCCACGGCGCCTGCGGCAGCCAGCACCGCGGCATACCGCTGAACGTCCTCGGCGGTGTGGTCCGGCCGGTCGGACTGGACGAGCAGGACCGCCTCGCAGTCCTGCGGGAAGCCGTAGTCGGCCAGGGCCTGGACCGCCGCGACCGCGGCGCGGTCGAGCAGCTCCACGAGCGACGGCACGTGGCGCTCGCGACGCAACGCGACGATGGCGACCGAGGCGGCGTCGAGCGAGTCGAAGGTGGCCAGCACCGTGAGGGCGGGGTCGGGGGCGGGCACCAGCCGGGCGACGACCTCGGTGACCACCCCCAGCGTCCCCTCCGACCCGACGAACAGGCCGGTGAGGTCGAGGCCGGCCACCCCCTTGGCGGTGCGGTGACCCGTGCGCACCACCTCGCCACCGGGCAGCACGACCTGGAGGGCGCGCACGTAGTCGGCGGTGACGCCGTACTTCACGCAGCAGAGCCCTCCCGCGTTGGTGGCGACGTTGCCGCCGACGGTGCAGAACGCGGAGCTGGCGGGGTCGGGTGGGTAGAAGAGCCCCTCGGCAGCCGCGGCGTCCTTGAGGGCCTTGGTGACCACGCCCGGCCCGACCACGGCCAACCGCTCGAGCGGGTCGATCGCGGAGATCCTGTCGAGCCCCTCGGTGTTGAGGACCACTCCTCCCTCGATCGCCACCGAGCTCCCGGTGAGGCTGCTGCGCGCGCCCTGGGGCACGACGGGCGTGCGGGTCGCGTGGGCCCACCGCAGCACCTCGACGACGTCGTCGAGGTCCCGCGCCCGCACGACCTCGAAGCTGCTCGGGGCGACCGCCCCGACCGACTCGTCGACGGCATAGGTCGCCTTGACGTCGGGGTCGGTCACGGTCTGGATGCGCAGCGAGGGGGACGCGCTCATCCGGGCAGCGTATGCCGCGCCGCCGGCTCGTCGCCGAACTCCACCTCCGCGTCGAACGCTGCCCGCCGCGAGGCCCGGCGCAGCGTGCCCAGGACGGCGCGACCGGTCACCGCGATGAGGACGACGTTGGTGACCGCGCGCCCGAGGTCCCACCAGACCGATGTGGCCAGCGAGAAGAGCCCGAACCGGCGCAGATTCTCCCACGGCGCCGCGCCGGCCACGAACGACAGGTCGCTCTCGAGCCCGCTGGCGAACGGCCAGAAGGAGAAGTTGAGCGCGACGCCGTAGAGAACGCCGGCCAGCGCGCCGTAGCCGGCGAGGAGCACCAGCTCCCAGCGTGGGGGCACCCTCGGCAGCAGCCCCGCGCCGAGGCCGACCCAGGCAGCACCGAGCATCTGGTAGGGCAGCCACGGGCCGACCCCGCCGGTGACCAGCGCCGAGGCGAACAAGGTGGTCGAGCCGAGCACGAACCCGAACGCGGGTCCGAAGACCCGCCCGCCCAGCACGAGCAGGAAGAAGACCGTCTCGAGCCCCGCCGTCCCGGCCCCGAGCGGGCGCAGCGCCGCGCCGACGGCCGAGAGGACGCCGAGCATCGCCACGGCCTTGACGTCGAGGCCGCCCTCGCTGATCTCGAACAGCACCACGGCCATCAGCAGCGGCAGCAGCAGCGCGAAGACCAGGGGCGCGTCGGCGTTGTGGCCGAGCCGCGAGCCGGCCGTGGCGAACAACGGCCAGAGGAAGGCGAGCAGCCCGGCCCCGGACACCAGGACGAGGGCAGCCGTGGAGCGCGGGCGCAGCGCGATGGCGCGGGTCTGGGGTGCCATCAGCCGGCCACCCCTGTCGAAGCACGCACCTGGTCGAGGCGCATCAGCCGTGCCGGGGCGAGGACCTTGGCCACCTGGGGCGCGAAGGCCGGGGAGTCGCAGAGGATGTCGACCGCCGCGCCGTCCGCGACCACCGTGCCCTCCGCCAGCACCACGACCCGGTCGGCCACCGTGGCGGCGAACTCGACGTCGTGGGTCGCCACCGCGAGCGCGGTCCCGCTGGCGGCGAGGCCGCGCAACACTGCGGCGAGCGCGGCCTTGCCGGGGTAGTCCAGTCCCCGCGTGGGTTCGTCGAGCAGCAGCACGCCCGGCGACGCCGAGAGCTGGATGGCGAGCACGAGCGCGAGCTGTTGCCCCTCCGACAGGTCGCGGGGATGGTGCTCCTCCGGTATGCCGGGTGCGAGCCTCGCGAGGGTGGCGACGGTCGTGCCGGGGGTCGCGCCGGACTCGTGGTCGGCCTGGTGGCACTCGGCGTGGACCGAGTCGAGGTACAGCAGGTCCGGCGCGCTCTGGGGGACCAGGCCGACGTGGCCCCGCCGGGTGCGAGGTGCCTCGGCCGCGGGGTCGACGCGGTCCCCGGTGGCCGTCACGACGGTGACCGTGCCGCCACTTCGTGTGCCGCTGCCGTGCAGGGCCCAGAGCAGTGAGGACTTCCCCGACCCGTTGCGGCCCATGAGGACGGCGACCTCACCGTCGCGCAGGGTCAGGTCCACCGAGCGCACCGCCGCCACGGAGCCGTGGGTGACCGAGACCTCGGTGGCCACGAGGCGACCGCTGCCCCGAGCGGAGCCGCGCGTGGTCGGGAGCCCGGGTGCGGCGAGGGTGCTGTCGGCGAGCTCGGCTCGCAGGGCGGTGGCTGCCCGACGGGCGTCCCGCACCGTCAGGGGCAGGGGGTCCCAGCCCGCCCAGCGACCGAGGTGGACCACCGGTGGTGCGAGGGCGGCGGTGGCCATGACATCGCGGGGAGCGCCGTGGGTGACGGTGCCGTCGTCGTGCACCTCGACCACCCGGTCGGCCGCGCCGATGATCCGCTCCAGCCGGTGCTCGGACAGCAGGACGGTCAGGCCCAGGTCGTGGACCAGCCGGGTGAGGGTCGCGAGGACCTCCTCGGCGCCGGTCGGGTCGAGGGCGGAGGTGGGTTCGTCCAGCACGAGGAGCCGAGGGCTGGCGGTGAGCACCGAACCGATCGCGACCCGCTGCTGCTCGCCGCCGGACAGGTCACGCAGCGGTGCGTCGCGCAGGTCGGCGATCCCGAGGAGGTCGAGCACCTCCTCGACCCGGCGCCGCATGGCTGGGGGGTCGAGTGCCAGCTGTTCGAGGGTGTAGGCCAGCTCCTCCTCCACGGTGTCCGTGACGAACCCGGCCAGCGGGTCCTGCCGCACCACCCCGACCACAGCGGCGAGGTCCCGTGGCCGGTGCGTGCGTGTGTCGTGGCCGAAGACCGAGACCCGACCCGAGAGGTGGCCGCCGGTGAAGTGGGGGACGGTGCCGTTGACCGCGCCGAGCAGCGTCGACTTGCCCGAGCCGGTCCGACCCGTGACGACGACGAGCTCGCCCTCCTCGACGGCGAACGACGCCGAGCGGATCGCCGGCCGGGGGCTGCCGGCATACCGGATGGAGACGTCGGCGAAGACGACGGGGGCGTGGGGGTCGGGCAGCACGGAGGCGGTGGCGGTCATCGGTCACCACCGCCACGAGTGGCCGGTGGGGCGGGGGCGACCCAGGCCGGCAGGGCCGCGGCCAGGATGCCGACGACGGCGAGCATCGGCAGCGCCGGCGCGGCCAACGGCTCGACGGGAAGGACGAGCGTGCCCGGTGCGCGAGTCGTCTGCACCACCACCAGCACGGCGGCCACCACGCCGGAGGCGGCGACCAGCCACTCGGGCAGGGCCCACGGGTCGGGCCGGTAGACGCTGCGCTGCACGCTGCGCCCACCGACCCGCATGCCGATCGCCGACAGGCCCAGGCCGAGGACGAGCATGGGGAGGCCGACGACGGCGGGAGCGGTGCTGTCGAGGAGCCCGTACATCCCGATCCCGGCTCCCAGCAGCCCGGTCAGGGTCAGCGCGGCGGTGAGCCGGCGGGTGGGCGCTGACTGCTCGGTGCGGCGACCGTAGCCGCGGGAGTCCATCGCGGAGGCCAGTGCGAGCGACCGGTCGAGGGTGTCGTGCAGCACCGGCAGGGCCACCCGGCCCACCGACCGGATCCCGGCGCCACCCTCGCCGCGCAGCACCCGGGCCCGCCGCACCCGCTGGACGCTCTCCGCCAGCTGCGGCGCGACGGTGACCGAGATGACCACCGCCGTGCCGATCTCGTGCAGCGCACTCGGGAGGGCCCGCAGGAGGCGCTTGGGGTTGGCCAGGGCGTTGGCTGCACCGATGCAGGCGATGAGGCTGGCCAAGCGCAGTCCTTCGACCGCGGCCGCGAGCAGGCCTTCGAGGTAGAGGGGACCGAGCAGCGTGATGCCCGGCAGCGCCACGCTCGGCAGCGAGTAGAGCCTCGTGCTGCCGAACTTGTAGCCCACCACCACGTGCAGGAGCAACCGCACCACGATGATGAACGCCCCGAGCCCGAGGTAGAGCCGGAACGCCCGCGCCCACGGCGAGCTGCCGCGTCGGGCTGCGACCACGAGGCTGGCGACGGTCACGGCGAGCAGAAGCAGGAGGGGGTTGGTCATGCGCGAGCAGGCCACCGCCAGCCCGATCGCCCACACCCACCAGGCGACCGGGTGGAGGTGACGGGACAGCGGTGGTCCTGCGGTGCGCACGGGCCTCCCTCAGCCGGTGGCTCGGCGGCGGATCGCGAGGTATGCCGCCCCGGCGCCGACCAGCCCGACCAGGCCCAGCCCGGCCAGCAGCGTGGTGGGCGAGCCGGAGTCGGTGGACTCCGGCTGGGCAGCGGCGGCGCTGCCACCGGCACTCGTGGCGTCGCCCGCCGGCGTCGTCCCGCTGGTGGCACCGTCCGTCGGCGACGGGGCGGTCGTGCTGCCCAGCGCCGTGGTCGACGGCGCTGCGGCGGGCCTGGTCACCGACGAACCCGCAGCCGAGCTGGTTCCGGCGACGGATGTCGACCCCGCCGAGGTGCTCGAGCTGGGGGGGCGCGCAGGGGTGGTCCCGACGGGCTTGGGCGTCGGCTTGGGCGCCGGCGGCCGGCTCGACGAGGACGACGGGCTCGGCGTGGGCGTGGGAGCCGGCGCGGAGGCGCCTGGAGGCGGGCTGCTGGGTGCCCCACCGGAGCCGAAGGCGAACCCGATGACACTGCCCGGCGCTGGGTTGTAGTCCGCCACGCCAGCGCTGCTGTAGGTCCATGACCCGCCGCGAGAGGCGTGGAAGAAGGCCCAGTAGGCACTCGCTGGCGGCATGCGCTGGCAGGTCTGGTTGGACGGGACGCCGTTGATCTTGCAGACGACGCCGTCGCCGTACATCGGGACGTAGTTCACTCCCGCGACGGCTTGGAGGGCGCCGCCGGCGGTGGAGGGGTCGCCCGGCGAGCAGAGGGTCGTGCTGCTCGACCCGTAGTCGATGACCACCGTGACGCCGGTGCTTCCCGAGCACGCCGCGGCCTGGGCGGCCCCGCCCGGGAGGGCGAGGCCACCGGCCAGGACGAGGCCAGCGGCGGCGACGAGGCGCGCGAGTCGCCGCATCAGGCGTGCACGCCCTTGCGCCGGGCCAGCACCATCGCGCCGACTCCGGCGAGCAGGAGCAGGGTGCCGAGCAGCGACGTCGCGGCCACGTCGGCCCCGGTGCGGGCGAGTGCTCCGGGCACGGCTGAGGCGGCGCCGGCGGGGTCACCCGAGCCGGCCGCAGGAGCGGCCGTCGTGGTCGACGTCGCCGGACGGCTCGTGGTCGTCGTGGTGGTCGTCGTGGTCACCGGCGGCGCGGGGCAGGCCGTGGCCGCGGGAGCGTCCTGCACGCCAGGGGCGGCGACCTCGACCAGCGACCCGCCGGCCAGGGCCAGGGTCGACTGGGGGGTGGCCCGCAGCTCGCGGTTCACGGCCGCGTCGAATGCGGTCTGCTCGGTGGGCGTGGTCGGCGTGGTCTCGAGCGTCGTGCGGTCGGCGGTGGTGAACGCGATGCCACCACTCGACGCCGCTGGCGCGGTCGGGCCGACCTGCAGGGTCACCAGGAACGCGCTGGCGGAATCGGCCGGTACGGTGCGCCCGCCGGCGTAGAAGGCCTGGGCGGCCACGGCGGTGGTGTTGGCGTTGGTCGTGCCGTCGGAGCTGCTGAAGGCGCCGGAGGGCGCCTGCAGGGCCTCGAGGCGATCCAGCGCCCGGCCGAGCGCGGCGCTGGCCCGGGCGGGCAAGGTGTTCGCCCCGGTGCCGCAGAGCAGCGCGAGACCGGAGGCGACCAGCGCCTGCGCGGCGAAGGCCGTGGCGTCGGGGTCGCTGGTGCAGCCCGCGCCCTCGAGCGCGCCGCGGAACCCGCCGTCCGCGCACTGCTGGGCGAGCAGGAAGGCCACCGAGTCGGTGGAGAGCGGTTCACCGGCGCGCGCCAGGGCGATCAGGGCCAGCGACTGGCCGATCGTGTTGGAGTAGTCGCACGGGGGGAAGCCGCAGTCGACCGGCAGGTCGGAGAAGCGTCCCGGCTCCACGGCGCCCTCGGCGTCACGGAGGCCCGCGATGAGGTCGAGGCCACCCACGTCGTGCGGGTTGGCCCCGTGGGCCACCGCGGCCAGCAGGGCCTTCGCGGTGGGCCCGGCGTACTGGGAGGCGAAGTCGGTGCCGAGGTAGCTCCCGATGTTCGTGTCGAGGTACCCGTAGCTGGCGTCGGCCTGGGCGGCCTGGGTGCCGACGGCGTCGAGCGCGAGGATCGCGTCGATGGTGTTGCCGCCGTCGAAGAAGGTCGAGCCCGGGTAGACGTAGTGGTCGCCATCGGCGGCCAGCGTGCTGGCGATGAAGGCGGCGGCGCTGCCGGACTCCGGGACGGCGGCGAGAGCGGCGGCGGCAGCCGCGGCCTTGGCCATCACCCTGGCGGCGGCTGACGGGGCGGACGCGCTGCTCGTGGTGGACGACTCGGCCGACGGCAGGCCGGTGGTCGGGCCCGCGGTCGGCGTGGTCGTGGTGGAGGTGGACGTGGTGGACGTGGTGGACGTCGACGTCGTGGACGGATCGGTGGACGTCGTGCCGGTCGACGTCGGGCTCGACGTGCTGGTGCTGGAGGTGGTGGTGCTCGTGCCCGTCCCGGTGGGGCTGGTGGTCGTGACGGGGGTGGGTTCGGTCGTGCCGGCGAACGCCGCGCCGGGGACGACCAGGGTGGCTGCCAGGGCCAGGGCGAGCGCAGTCGCCGGACGGGCCCTGCGAAGGGTGCGGTGCATGGTGCCTCTTCACTGCGAACGGTGTCGCGACGGGTGCACCGGCACCAGAACGTGAAAGACCCCCGGCGTCGCTGGAAGCGACATCGGGGGGCGGCCTCGGACCAGGTGTCCGGGCTCCGCCCCGCGTACCTCGACGGAAATGGAGCCGCTTCGCGATCCAGGTGTTCCGGCTTGCCGCGTTTCAGGCGGCCTACGGTTGCGGGTCAGCGCCGGCATCTGACCGGCTTCCCCTGGTGTCGCGTCGTGGTGTCGCCCTAGGACGACGTCGCTCAGGGTACACCGCGATCAGGGGTCGTCCCGCCGTGCGCACGTGCCGTTCGTCACGACTGGCTAGACTGTGCTGCACAGGCGTCGAACCGGCCATCACCGGGGAGCCTCCGGAAGAACGGCAGGGCGCCGCGCGGCATACGCGGGGCACCCGGCTCACTAGAACCGGACGGGTGGGTCCGTCACAACCTTGGGCAAGAGCGGTCGTATGCCGCGTGCGTGAGCACGCGGGGCGCGGCAAGCGAGGTGGCACCGCGGTGCCGTCGGGAAACCCCGGCGACGTCGTCCTCGTGTGAAGACACGAGTTGATGTGAGGACCGCCGACACCATGACCTACCCCAAGGTCTCCCGCGACACCGAGCCCGCTGGCGTGCCCGCCTCGCCCCGCTTCCCCGAGATCGAGGAGCGCATCCTCAGGTACTGGGACGAGGACGGCACCTTCGTCGCGTCGGTGGAGAACCGCTCGGCCGGCACGAACGGTGACAACGAGTTCGTCTTCTACGACGGCCCGCCGTTCGCCAACGGCCTGCCCCACTACGGCCACCTGCTGACCGGCTACGTCAAGGACCTCATCCCGCGCTACCAGACGATGCGTGGTCGCCGGGTCGAGCGCCGGTTCGGCTGGGACACCCATGGTCTCCCTGCAGAGCTCGAGGCGATGGCGCAGCTGGGCATCAAGACCAAGGACGAGATCCTCGAGATCGGCATCGAGGAGTTCAACGCGAAGTGCCGCCAGTCGGTGCTGAAGTACACGGGGGAGTGGCGGGAGTACGTCACCCGCCAGGCCCGGTGGGTCGACTTCGACCACGACTACAAGACGCTCAACCCCGACTACATGGAGTCGGTCATCTGGGCGTTCAAGTCGCTGCACGACAAGGGCCTGATCTACGAGGGCTTCCGCGTGCTGCCCTACTGCTGGAACGACCAGACGCCGCTGTCGAACCACGAGCTGCGCATGGACGACGACGTCTACCAGATGCGCCAGGACCCGGCCGTGACCGTCGGTGTGCGACTGTCCACCGGGGAGCTGGCGCTGGTCTGGACGACCACGCCCTGGACGCTGCCCTCGAACCTCGCGGTGATGGTCCACCCCGACATCGACTACGTCGTCGTGGAGTCGTCCGTGCCGACCGGCAGCACCGAGCGCTACGTCATCGGCGCGGAGCGTCTCCCGAGCTACGCGCGTGACCTGTTCGGCGACCCCAAGGCCGACGTCGAGTCGTTCGTCGTCGAGCGGCTGAAGGGCCGCGACCTGCTCGGTCGCTCCTACACCCCGCCGTTCAGCTACTACCAGGGCCACGAGAACGCCCACCGCGTCGTCGAGGCCGACTTCGTCACGACCAGCGACGGCACCGGCCTGGTCCACAGCGCCGGGGCCTTCGGTGAGGACGACAAGGTCGTCACCGACCGCGAGGGCATCGAACCGGTCATGCCGGTCGGTCCGGACGGCTGCTTCACGTTCCCGGTGGCGGAGTACGAGGGCATGCTCGTCTTCGACGCCAACCTGCCGATCATCGACCACCTCAAGGCCGCGACGCGCGGCGAGGCCGACCACGGCGCGGTCACCGACGGCACCGTCCTGGTGCGTCGCGAGACCTACGACCACTCCTACCCGCACTGCTGGCGGTGCCGGCAGCCGTTGATCTACAAGGCGGTCTCGAGCTGGTTCGTCGAGGTCACCAAGTTCAAGGACCGCATGCTCGAGCTCAACGAGCAGATCGACTGGACCCCCGACCACATCAAGAACGGCCAGTTCGGCAAGTGGCTCGACAACGCCCGCGACTGGTCGATCACCCGCAACCGCTTCTGGGGCAGCCCGGTGCCGGTGTGGCGCTCCGACGACCCGCAGTACCCGCGGATCGACGTCTATGGCTCGTTCGAGGAGCTCGAGCGCGACTTCGGGCGGCTGCCCCGCAACTCCGACGGCGAGGTCGACCTCCACCGTCCCTTCGTCGACGACCTCACCCGGCCCAACCCCGACGACCCGTCGGGACGGTCGACGATGCGTCGCGTCGAGGACGTCCTCGACGTGTGGTTCGACTCCGGCTCGATGAGCTATGCCCAGGTGCACTACCCGTTCGAGAACGCCGAGTGGTTCGAGCACCACTTCCCGGCCGACTTCATCGTCGAGTACATCGGGCAGACCCGCGGCTGGTTCTACATGCTCCACATCCTCTCGACGTCGTTGTTCGACCGGCCTGCGTTCAGCTCGGTCATCTGCCACGGCATCGTGCTCGGGTCCGACGGCCAGAAGATGTCGAAGTCGCTGCGCAACTACCCCGACGTCCGCGAGGTCTTCGACCGTGACGGGGCCGACGCCATGCGCTGGTTCCTCATGGGCAGCCCGATCCTGCGCGGCGGCAACCTCATCGTCACCGAGCAGGGCATCCGCGACGGCGTGCGTCAGGTGATCATCCCGCTGTGGAACACCTGGTACTTCTTCTCGTTGTACGCCAACGCCTTTGGCGGCGGTGGTGCTGACGGTGGCGCTGGCGGCAACGGCGTCGGGGGGTACGAGGCCAAGTGGTCGACGGCGTCCACGGACCCGCTCGACCGCTACCTGCTGGCCAAGCTGAGGCAGTTCGTCGAGACGATGACCACCCAGCTCGACGGGTACGAGGTCGCGTCGGCCTGCGAGACGACGCGCGGCTTCCTCGACGTGCTCACGAACTGGTACGTGCGCCGTTCGCGCGAGCGGTTCTGGGACACCGGCGCCTCGACAGGCGGCTCGGCCCGTGCTGCCGGTCAGGCGTTCGACACCCTCTACACCGCCCTGGAGGTGCTGTGCCGCGTGACCGCGCCGCTGCTCCCGCTGGTGACCGAGGAGATCTGGCGTGGCCTGACCGGCGGTCGCTCCGTGCACCTCACGGACTGGCCCGAGGCGTCCGACCTGCCTGCGGACGACGCCCTCGTGGCCGCGATGGACCGGGTGCGGGACGTCTGCTCGGTGGCATCCTCGCTGCGCAAGGCCGACGGCCTGCGCACGCGCCTGCCACTCGGTGACCTCACCGTGGTCGTGGCCGACGCCGCCGCGCTGGAGCCCTACGCCCCGATCATCGCCGACGAGGTCAACGTCAAGCAGGTCACGCTCATCGACGAGAGCGACCCGGCTGCGGCCGCCTTCGCGGTCGACCAGCGGCTGACCGTGCACGCCCGCGCGGCCGGCCCGCGACTGGGCCGCGACGTGCAGAAGGTCATCCAGGCCTCGAAGTCCGGCGACTGGTCGGTGGACGAGGATGGCACCGTGCAGGCCGGCGGGATGGTGCTGCACGAGGGGGAGTTCACCCTCGAGCAGGCCTTCCTCGGCGAGAAGGACGAGCGGCACAGTCGCGCGCTCCTGCCCAACGGTGGCGGAGTGGTGGTCCTGGACACCTTGGTCACGGCGGAGCTCGCCCAGGAAGGGCTGGCGCGCGACATCGTGCGTGCCGTCCAGCAGGCCCGGCGCGACGGCGGGCTCGAGGTGTCCGACCGGATCTCGTTGACCGTCACCGGGTCCCAGGCGGTGTGGGAGGCGACGGTGGCGCACCAGAGCCTCATCGTCGAGGAGACCCTGGCCAGCCAGTTCGGGTCGGCCCCACAGCTCGATGCCCTGCCGGAGCGGGCCGACGTCGTCAGCGCCACCGTCGGCGACGGCGAGGCGGTCCGCATCAAGGTGATGAAGCTCTGAGCTGAACTGACCTGAGCTGAGCTGGGCTGACCTGGCCTGTGATGAACCGGCTGGCGAAGCGGGCGGTGGTCCTGCGGGACTGCCGCCCGTTTCGCGTCCGGGGCGGGCGCTGCGGGAGGATGGCCCCATGCCCGCTCCCGATGCCGCCCAGCGCGAGGCCGCGCACAACCTCGAGGTCATGAAACGGCTCCGTGAGGTCGAGCAGGCGATCGACGCCCGTGCGCCCGAGACCGACATCGAGCCGTCGCTCGACCAGATCACCGCGGTGATGGACCTGCTCGGTGACCCGCAGCGCACATATCCCGTCATCCACCTCACCGGCACCAACGGCAAGACGTCGACGACGCGGATCATCGACTCGCTGCTGCGCGAGATGGGGCTGAAGACGGGCCGGTTCACCTCGCCCCACCTGCACTCGATGCGCGAGCGGATCGCCTTCTCGGGGGTGCCCATCAGCCCGGAGAAGTTCATCGCCGCCTACGACGAGGTGCTGCCGTTCGTCGAGATCGTGGACGCCCAGTCGGCCGAAGCCGGACGACCGCCGATGAACTACTTCCAGATGCTGGTGGCCATCGCGTATGCCGCGTTCGCCGACGCGCCCGTCGACGTCGCCATCGTGGAGGTCGGGTTGGGCGGCGCGTGGGACGCGACCAACGTCGCCGACGGCCAGGTCGCGGTGGTCACGCCGGTCAGCCTGGACCACACCCGCATGCTCGGTGACACCGTGGAGGCGATCGCTGACGAGAAGTCRGGGATCATCAAGGCCGACGCGGTCGCGGTCATCGGGGTGCAGGAGCCCGAGGTCACGGAGATCATGGCCGAGCGAGCGGAGGCTGTGGGCGCACGAATCGCCTTGGAGGGAAACGACTTCGGTCTTCTCACCCGTGAGGTTGCCGTGGGTGGCCAGCAGATCTCGGTGCGTGGCCTGGGCGGCGACTACGAGGACCTCCTGCTGCCGCTGCACGGCGCCCACCAGGCCCACAACACCGTCCTCGCCATTGCGGCTGTGGAGGCCTTCCTCGGGGGCGGCGAGCAGCGCCTCGACCCAGACATCGTGCGGGCCGGCATCGCCGCCGTCGCGTCTCCCGGCCGGCTCGAGATCGTGCGCCGCTCGCCCACGGTCCTCGTCGACGCGGCGCACAACCCGGCCGGCGCGCTGGCGCTGCGGGCCGCGCTGGAGGACTCGTTCAACTTCGCCCGGATCATCGGCGTGATTGCCATCCTCAAGGACAAGGACGCCACCGAGATGCTCGAGATCCTCGAGCCCGTGCTCGACCACGTCGTCGTCTCCCGCACCACCTCGCCGCGCGCGATGCGACCCGACGAGCTCGGTGAGCTGGCGGTCGAGATCTTCGGAGAGGACCGCGTCACCGTGGTGCAGGACCTGCCGGACGCCCTCGACACCGCCGCCGGGCTCGCCGACGAGGGTGGCGTCGGCGGGGGCGTGCTCGCCACCGGGTCGGTGACGACGGCCGCCGAGGTGCGCATGCTGCTGGGCGCCACGGAGGTCTGACCCCCGCCGTTCGCACCTCTGTCGGGTGACCCGCTAAAGGTGGGCTTCACCCCGAAACCGTTCCGTGGTGAAGCCCGCCTTTGCCGGGTGAGGCGAGGTACCGACCGGGTCGGCTACTTCTTGCCGAGCTGCCCGATGTCGAGGTGGGTCTTCGCGTCGGCCTTCGCGTGCTTCTCGGCGCGCTTCTCCTTGATGGACTTGCCCGCCTTCTTGGCCAGGTGTTGTCGGGGTGACTTGTCGGCCATGGCTGTGCTCCCAGCGCTAGGAAGCCTGAATGACTCCGTGGTGTGACAGTACGCCCGTTCCAGCGCGCGCACGGCGCGGAAAGGCACACGGCATACCCTTGGGCCATGTTCGGGAAGCTGTTGGTGCTCGTCATCGTGGTAGCCGTCGCGTTCTGGCTGGTCACGCGGTTCCGTGACAACGGCCGGGGTGGTCGATGAAGGGGATCGTCGTCTACGGCTCGCTCGGCAAGTTCACCTGGCGGATGCTCGCCACCGTGCTGGGCAGCCAGGGAGTCGTCGTGTTCCTCGGTGCCCTGGTCGCGCGGGGGATCGCCAGCGCCGAGGGCGACGACCGCAGCCACGCCTGGCTCTGGACCGGGGTCGGGCTCGCCGTGCTCTGCTTCCTCGCCGCAGGGCTGATGCGTCGCCCGTGGGGCGTGACGCTGGGGTGGCTCATCCAGGTGCTCACCTTCGCGAGCGCCGTGGTGGTGCCGGCCATGGTCGTCGTCGGCGTCATCTTCCTCGCACTGTGGGTGGGCTCGCTCGTCCTGTGCCGCCGGGTGGAGGACCAGGTCGCGGCGCGTCAGGCGGCGGAGGTCACCGCACAGCCGGACGCCGCGACGCAGTAGCGAGGGCGACGAGCGGCAACCAGAGCTTGGCCGGCCAGACCGCCGCGCGCTCGGCGAGACCGACCCACTCGTCGTGGCCCAACAGTGCCGCGAAGCAGGCCACGCCGACCAGGGCGACCGTCGCGAGGCTGAGCCCCGCCCGGCGCGCGGCTCCCGGGCCGAACAAGCGGGTGTGGAGGAGGAGGGCAACCGGTTGCGTCACGAACACCGGCAGGGCCACCAGGGCGTGCGCCGTCGGGTGCCTGTCGACCGGCAGGAGGCCGACGCCCACGGACGCGACCCCGGCCACCACCCAGAGCCAGCCGACGACGATCCGCAGGGCGCCGTGGCCGCGGGCGCGGAGGAGGGGGAGAGTCCCGCCGGCCTGCAGGAGACCGAACACGACGAACACCACGTTCATGAGCACCGGTGCCGAGGAGCACCCGGCGTCACCCGGGTCGCAGGCCGTGCCGAGGGCGCTGATCGTGTCGTCGCGCAGTGAGTAGTCGACCCCGGCGAAGGCGGCCAGACCCAGCTCGGCGACGAGGTAGGCAGGCTGGGCCAGCCACGCGGCATACGCGAAGGTCTCGCTGGTCCGTTCCGCCCGTCGCACACGGTGACGCTAGCCCCTGCACGGCTCGGTAGGCTGACCGCCGTGACGACTCAGACCGAACGTTCCCTTGTCCTCGTCAAGCCCGACGGCTTCGCCCGGGGCCTCTCCGGCGAGGTGCTGCGCCGCATCGAGGCGAAGGGCTACACCCTCGCCGCGCTCGCGGTGACCACCCCGACCCGCGAGCAGCTGGCCGAGCACTACGCCGAGCACGAGGGCAAGCCCTTCTACGAGCCGCTGGTCGAGTTCATGTCCAGCGGCCCCGTGACGGCGATCGTCATCGAGGGCAACCGCTGCATCGAGGGCTTCCGAGCCCTGGCCGGTGCCACCGACCCCACGGCCGCGCTGCCGGGCACCATCCGCGGCGACCTCGGGCGGGACTGGGGCAAGAAGGTGCAGGAGAACATCGTCCACGGGTCCGACTCCCCGGAGTCGGCCGCGCGCGAGATCGCGATCTGGTTCCCGAACCTGTAGGCACGGCGAGACTGACGGCTATGGCGTCTCGAGGTCGTCGAGACTGCTGATCACCACTTCGAGGAGCGCGGCCAGCTGGTCGCGCTCCTTGCGTGTCAGGCCCGCGAGGACGTCGGACTCGACGACGTTCGCCTCGCGCACCGCGGCACCGAACAGCTCCCAGCCCTGGTCGGTGAGCTCGACGAGCACGCGGGTGCGGTTGTCGGGGTCGGGGGAGCGGCGCACGAGGCCGCGTTCGGTCATCTTGTCGAGCCGGTGCGTCATCGACGACGCGGCCACGTTGCTGGCGTCAGCGAGGCGGCTGGGGGTCATGGGGTCGCCGTCCGCCGTCGCGAGCTGGGCCACGACCGACCACTCGCCGTGGGACAGGTCGAGGTCGGCGAGCTGGCGGGTGTACCACTGCTCGAGCTTGCGGCTCATCGAGTTCACCGCCGTGATGACCCGCTGCACCGACTCGTCGCCACCAGCGGCGACGTAGGTCGCGACGGCTTCCTGGTACTGCTCCTTCGCGCTCTGGGCGCGCTTTCCGCGGGGAGGCATGGCTGCATCTTCGCATGCTAAGATTTCGACGTCGAAATATTCGGACTCGAAGAACTGTTGATCCCCTCATGCGCGCCCGCCTCCTGATCCTCGCCTCCGCCGTGGCCATGCTCGGCTGGGGCACCGTGCTGCCCTACCAGTACGCCTACGCCGCCACCACGCGCGGCTGGGGCGCCCTCGTGGCGGCGGCAGCCTCGAGCCTGTTCTCGGTGGGCGCGCTGCTCGCCGCGCCGGTCGGCGGGCGGCTCGCCGACCGCATCTCACCCGTGACCGTCGCCGTGGCCGCCAAGGTCGTGGCCGCGGCCGGGGCCGCCTCGCTGATCTGGGCGAACGGTCCCGTCTCCTTCCTCGTCGGCATGTTCGTCTTCGGCCTCGGCATCACGGCGGCGGGTCCGGCCCAGTCCGTGCTCGTGCTGCGCTGGGTGGGCGGGGCGGACCGCCGCAAGGTCTTCGCCTGGCAGTTCACCGGGCAGGCCCTCGGCATGGCCGTCGGCGCGTTCGCCGCCGGCTACGTCGTCGACCTCGACCGTGCGTCCGGCATGTGGCCGGCCTTCGCGGCCGCCGCCGCCGGCTTCCTCGTCTCCGGTGGCCTCCTCGTCGCGGCCGGTGCCCGCCGCTGGGGTATGCCGGTCGGCTCGCTCGACGAGCCCGGCCTCACCTCCCAGGGCGTCGGGTCCACCAGCCCCCGCGAGGCCCTCCGCGCGATCTGGGCGATCCCGGCGCTGCGCTGGACCGCCCTGATCACGGTGACCCTGGCGCTGGGCTTCTATGCCCAGTTCGAGTCGGGTCTGCCGGCCTACGCCCTCACCGTCCTGCACGTGGAGGAGACCACCATCGGCCTCGCTGCGGCGGTCAACTGCGTCGTCATCATCGCCCTGCAGATGCTCGTCGTCCGGCTGACGGCCCGGCGCAGTGGCGCGACCCTGCTCATGGGGGTGGGCCTGATCTGGACGCTGTCCTGGCTGGTCCTGGCCGCAGCCTCGCTCACTCCGGAGCTGTCGGCCGCCCTCTTCGTCACGACCTTCGGCATCTTCGCGGTCGGCGAGACGATGTACGCGCCGGTGCTCAACCCGCTCACCGCGAGCCTGGCCCCGTCCGGGCTGGTCGGCACCACCCTCGGCACGTTCACCGCGCTGCAGACCGGGTTCTCGGCCGTGGGTCCGCTGGTCGCCGGGGTCATCCTCGGGGCCGGTCTCGGCAGCCTGTTCATCGGCCTGCACGTGGCGATCAGCCTGCTGGCCGTGTACGCCGCCTGGCGTCTGCGGGCTGCGATGCGCCGCCCGCAGGTGGAGGCCCAGCCGGCCCGGGAGGCCGCCCTCGCCGCCTGACCGCGCGGCTTGGGCACGCGGCCTGGGCACGCGGCATACCTCCCACCGCCACTCGCAAAACGGCCGTTGCTCGGCAACACGGGGTCTATAGCCCC
>NZ_JBFUCW010000032.1:0-38560 GCF_056405035.1 Pedococcus sp. P2_A3
AAAACGGCCTCCTTCGTGGGCTGAAACCCCTCCCACTCGTGGAACGCCCAACCGTTGTCGTCGCCCTTCTCAGCGACAGACCACAGGCCGGCAGTAACCAGCTCGGCCGCGTGCATGTCGGCATCGGGGTCGATGCGCTGGGCGATGAAGTCGGGCACGAACCCGTCCGTCAGGTGGTCCGCGGACCATGAGCCGGCGAGCACCCAAAGGCCCATCGCCTGCACGCCTGCGCGCACGGCCTTCTTGTGGCTGTGAAGCTTGTCATCCACCATGAACCAGGGCACTAGACGCGCACCGCCTTTGGGCGAACGACGTTGTAGAGGGGGGCCTCGTTGGCTATGGCCGCGCGCTCCTCAGTTTTGGCGGCTTCGCGACCCTCGAACCACTGCATCTCGATGCGCGTTACCTGCTTCCACCAAGGCTTGCGCCATGAGTGCGCGGCGAATCGGCCGTCGGGGTTGAGCGAGAGCCCGATGTAAGCGAGATGGTCTCCGATATACGCGCGGTAGACGCACGTCCTCTGGTTCACCATGTCGGAGTAGTAATGGGTTCCCATCAGGCAGCCGACTCCTTGGCCCATGAGGTGTGCCAGCGGTGTCCGCAGTCGGTGCACTTGTACAGGGCGACGAGTCCACCCGATGGGGGCTTGAATGCGCCGAACGGGACCTCAGTGTTGGCGTCGCATGAGGGGCAACTGTCGAGTCGGGCTGCGACCGATCCGCTCATGGGAACGATTGCGCCTAGTGGGGATTCACACATTGGGGGTCACCTCGGTCGCCTTGAGCAGGTCGACGCGGGTTTTGATGGCGTCTTGGAGGTGCGGGTGCGCCGACCACCATGAGCGCAGCAGGTCGGTGTCGGTGCTGGCCTGCACGTCAGCCTCGGTCGGTGCGGCAGGCTTGGCGGCGAGAGGCTTCACGGTCCACACGGCCGACTTGCCGCGGCTCACGATGATGGGCACGTTGACTGGGCCGTCGATGTGGCTGACGTGGGAGATCCGCACCCCGCCCGTCTTGTCGCGACCGAACATGACTTCGGGGTCGCAGTAGAGGGTGAGGCTGTGCTCGGCCCACTCTGCCGAGTCGATGCCCCACGCGTCGGCGAGGACGCGTCGCATGTTCTTCGAGGGCCGGTAGACGCGGTCGATCTCGTGGAGGTGGATGTTGACGGGCTGGTCGGACTTGTTGACGACGACGCGCTGAACGGTGAAGGTGCGCGGGCCGCTGTGGTGGAGGTCGATGGCGTCGATCTGGTCGCTGTTGGGGGCGAGGGTGTGGGTGATGTCGGACATGTTCAGCTTCCGATCGGGAGGGTGGGCTGCGTGTGGGTGTCTGCGTATTTCCATCCGAGGCAGTCGAAGTCGAAGTCGAATGTGACTGGGCCGTCTGGGAAGTCGCGGTCGTCGTAGACGATCGACTCGGGCGTGTAGGAGTCGTACAGGTCGACTGCTTCCATCCAGGGCACGAACCAGCACTCGCTATGGGTATTCGACTCGTGGCCCTGCTCGGCGTGCTCGAAGTGGGTCTCGTCGTCCCAGATCTCACAGTCGCAAGTGGGGTAGTTGTGACAGGGCGCGGCGTTGTCAGCCGTGCACACGAACCGTCCCTGACGGATGCGGTGCACGGATGGATCGTCTCCGTAGGCCATTAGAAGATCGCCTCTGCAAGGTCGTCGGGGATGTATTCGGTTGTGGGGAGGTCGGCGGTGGCGCGTTCCCACTGGGCGACCATTGAGGTGATTGCGTGGTCGGCGTTGGTGGCTGCGGTGATGATGGAGTCGCGCCACTTCGGGTCGGGGAGAACGCGTTTCGTCCACATGGGGAGGCCGGCGCAGAAGGACACGAAGTCCCACCAGGCGCGCCCGGTTACGAGCAGGCAGGTCTGCACCTGGGCCATGTTGTAGGCCGGCACCTCGCCGCTGAGGATGGTTTGGATGTGGGTCTTCGGGCGCGGGCACTTGATCTCGAGGCCGCCGTCGTCGCCGATCAACCCGTCGGGTGATGCGCCGAGTCGGAACCCGTAGTCGTCGCACACAAGGAACCCGACCTGATCCACGTCGACCCCGTTGACTTCGGCGTATCGTTCGCGCGCAACGGGTTCGTGCAGGGTGCCGCGCATCATGTCGCTGTTCACGAACACGTCGTCCGACTGGCCGGTGATTCGTTCGGATGCGAGCTGCGCGATGAGCGCGCGGGTCTTGTCGTTCGATGCGGGCTTGACGGTTTGGGGGGTGATGAGTTGCCCGATGACGGACGCGGTCAACATCCCCCGGCGCACGTCCAACCACTCATCCGTGCCCTGCTCGAGGTTGGGGAAGGTGTGCAGGGTCATTGGTCGTCCTCGGTTTCGTCGTCGTGGGGAAGGGTGCAGATTCCGAGTCGGCACCCGATGCAGTTGAGTTCGCGGCGCAACTCCTCAAGGGCTTCCGCATGACGCTCGGCATAGGTGGACATCAGGCGGCACGCTCGCTTTCGATGTGGGCCAGGAGTTGGCGCCCGATGTGCGCGGTGTACGCGGGCGGCAGGCACTCGAACAGGCCGTTCCAGGTCATGTCGTGCTCGACCCCAAGGAGCGCCTTCACGACGTCCTTGGATGGCGGCACGTACCCGCCCTTGCGGATGTACTTGGCTTCGTACTTGTCGCGTCGCGCGCCGCCGTACGCGCCGGCCACCCACTCGTGAGACGGGTGCTCCCAACGCGGCCGGCCCTCGCCTTCACACCGTCGCGGGGCGGTTAGCTCCCAGTTCGTCTCGAACAGGCGCGGGCGCTGAAGGTGAATGCGCAGACCGTCGGTGTCGATGGTGGACAGGTCGAACATGCAGCCACAGAGTCGGGTCGGGTTTCGCATGTCCCACGCGGCGTCGGCCACGTTCTCAATGACGTAGGGGATGCCCGTCCCTTCGAGGACTTCGCGTACCTCAGGGATGAGCTTCGGCCACGAGGTTTCCTTGCCTGCGTTGCCGCGGCTGTAGCCCTGGCACGGCGGCGACGCGTGGATGGCGTCGAAGTCGTGGGCGTAGCGGGTGACGAAGTCGATTGCGTCGGCGACCTTGTGTGGTGCCGGGTTGTGCTTGAGCCTGTTCTTGTCGAGGTCGACAGCGAACACATCCCAGCCTGCGCGCTGGTAGCCGACGGACGCGCCACCCTCGCAGGCGAACAGGTCGAGGAGCTTGGGTCGGTTCATGCGCCGGCCTCCCCGTTTGCGAAGGCTTCGATGGCTCCGAGTTCGCCGCGGAGTTCGGTGGCGGCTTCTTCGGCGACGTCACGGTTGGTGACGGGTTGGAGGTGGCCGCAGTTGACGCACCGCCACATGTCAGCGAACGCCCGCCTGTAGTAGTGGGGGTGCCGTTCGTTGCAGGTGGTTGACCCGTCCCGAACCACGGTGAACGTCACGGGTTCGGGACGGGCGCTGGGGGTGGCGCGTTGGATGCGCCAGATGGTGAAGGCGATACCGGCAGCGAGGACAAGGACGAGAGTCATGACGCACCGCCGCCGAACTCCTCATGTGCGGCTCGGATTGCTTCGTCACGGTCGCGGTTCATCTGCTCGGCCCGCTCGATCTTCGCGAGCGCGTGTGCCGCATCCCCGAGCAGTTCCAGCAGTTGGCGCTTCGTCAGTGCGACAGCGCGCACCCTTCCGCTCGGCATGATGAACGTCGCCTGTGCGACGAGGTTGCGCGTCTGCCTCAGTCCGTCCCAGCTGTCGCTCATGACTCCACCGCCGCGGGTAGCAGCTGCGCGAGAAATTGGAGCACGGTGTCTTTGCGTTCGTCAGATAGCCCGCGCGCATCCTCACGCTCCGACTTTGGGCAGTTGTCGGCCCAACGGTCGGCTTCGTGCCACTCAACGACAAGGTCCACAACCTGGTCAAAGATCGCTTCCAGGGACGCGGGGGTGTAGGTCATGACGCACCGCCGTTGATCTGCGTGACCAGCACCTCGTACTGGTTGCCCTTGACGTACGCATCGAAGAAGAAGCCGCCAGACCGCACGTCCTCGCACGCCTCGTCCAAGACGTCGCCGTCCTGCCTGCTAGCGATGTAGTCAGCAAGAATCTCTGCCACGTACTCGGCGCTCATCGGTGTGCACCTCCCTTGCGTGCGACACGACCAGCCGCGTGGAACAACCCACCCACCAGGAGCAGCAGCCCAGCAGCGAACACGACCACCCAGTTGAACCCCGTAAACGCGAGCTCCTCAGGTGGTGCGACGGTCGAACTCGGCTGCGTCACGGAACGCTTGGGCGAACTCACGGATGCGTGCGGCGCGTTGGTCGAGGCTGGCGGCGTGGATGTCGAGACCGGCGGCGTGGCTGCGGAGGAGGGGGGCCGGGTCGTCGAAGTGTCGGGCGACGGCTTCGGCGTAGGACTGGACCCAGTGGTAGTAGTCGGTCTCGTCGGGCTGGTCGTCGGCGTTGATGTCGGGCTCCCTGTGCTGGTCGGTGAAGGAACAGACGGGCACACGCCCGCCACGGCGTACACGTCCACGCGCCCCGAGTGTTCGTGCTTCGGTGCGCCCGTCCGCTCGTCAATGTGCGAGCTGGCCTGCGACGGGTTGATGAGGACCCAGCCCTTGCCCGTCGGGTGACAAACAGACGGCTTGTCGTGACCCTTCGACGCAAACGCCGGGGTTGCCACAGCCAAAGACGCAGCAGCCACGACCATCACAACAGCGAGGCGGTTCATGCCGACACCCCCAGCAGGGTTGCGGCGATGTCGTTGGGCTGCCACATGCACTCACACGGCACAGCCCGCTCATCCCCCACCCCACAGCGACCGCCAGGGTCGATGCCATGAGGGTCTATGCCGTGACCGCAAGACGGGCACACGATGACAGGGAGCGAGAACGTCTCGGGAGGAGGGGTGCTCATGCCGACACCCACCCGCGGAGGTCGCCAGCCGAGTGCCGAGGCTCGTACGCGTCATGCAACGCAACCGACTCCGGACCCAGCTCCTTCAACACATTGATCCAACGCGCCGTCTCAGACACGTCACGATGACGACCCTGATAGGTGCTGGTGGTGGTGCTGTCATTCATGGGACACTCGATTCTTGTAGTGGCCCTCCCAATGCGTGCCAGCGCGGGAGGGCGCTTCGATCTGTGGGGGTTGTTCAGGCCGCGCGTCGGCGACGTTGACGGGGCTTGGGCCTGTTGGCTTGGGCGTCCTCGTAGGTGGTGAGGTCGTCTTCGTCCACGAGCCACCGGCCGGCGACTTTGGCGGCGCGGATGCCACCTGGCGTGTTGATGAGCTTGCGGACGGTGTTGTGGTTGCAGCGCAGGCGGGTCGCGACTTCGGGGACTGTGAGTTTCACGCCGCCGCCTCGCCCTTCGTCACGTTGGCGATGTGCGTTGCCGCCTTGTGGAGCAGGTCGCGTGTCAGCGCCCGCTTACCGGCTTCGACGTGGGAGAGGTGCCCGGACGAAACGCCCAACACCTTCGCAAGTTCCGTCTGCGAAACCCCCGCCAGGAGTCTCATGGCCCGGAGCGTTGCCCCCGTGGCTTCTTGATCGCTAGTTGCGTTGGACATGGGTACAAGTTAGACGTTACGCAACTATTTCGCAAGCCCCCACGCAACTCTAGGTGGGAAACCTAGGTACTTTCGCCCATGCGGGAAGTTGCCGGACCTGCGAAGGTTGTGCGAAACCGCAGGTCAGGAAAGGATCAGCGCATGACTACCAACCCGATGGGCATAGGCGCTCGCGTCAGGGACACCCGCAAAACAAGGGGCCTGACTGCCGCAAATCTCGCGGAACTGGCCGGGGTTGCACCCAACACCGTCAGTGCGATCGAGAACGACAAGCCGGTCCGCCCCGGCAACATGAAGGCGGTCCTTGACGCGCTGGGGATCGCGGACCTACAGGCGGCGCCCGCGTCGGCCTATCCCGACGACGTTGACCTCGTGATGGTGTTCGTGGGCGAGTTCCTCATGGCCAGGCCGCGGCAGCGCGCCCAGATCGAACGGGAGCTGGCGAAGTTCCTCATCGAGCGTTACGCCTCATCGGGCGAGGTCGGCGAGTAAGGGTTCAACGTTTGTTCACTCCGCCAAACGGCCATTACCGACAAGTAACAGTAAAGCGGGAGCAAAGGTCTCGTAGCCTTGTCGGTGGGTGCGTTTAGGGTCGTTAGCATCGGACGCACCCAACGGGGGTGCGGCCCGCCAAGCAGGGGACAAGCGGCCATGACCTACGGGTGTGAGATTCTGTTCACGCGAGAGCGCGCACAGGCCATGCAGGACTTCATCGAAGACGCGACAGGCGAACCCTGCCCCTGTAAGCAAGCGCGCGCATGCCCACTGATGCCAGTCGACGAACGGGAAACCGAGGCCGCCTAGCCCTCGATCTGCGGGGCCGTCTCCCACGCCAGTGCGGCGGTCGCGGCGGCCTGCAACTTGGCCCGCATGGCCGGCTGCAGGCTCCCATAGACCTTGCGCGTGGTCAGGATTGACTCGTGCCCGAGTTGGTCCTGTACCTGCTCGAGGGTGGCGCCTTGCTCGATGAGCCATGACGCGTGGGTGTGCCGCAGGTCGTGCAACCTGGGGCGGGGTTCTACCTGGGCTTTCGCGCAGGCGGGCGCCCACACCCGGTAGTGGTAGGACGACCCCCAGATGGTGCCGCCGCGGGATGCGCGGAACACCCACTGGTCGGGCGGTTGGCCTTCGATGAGGGGCCGGAGTGCTTCGACGACTTGAGCGGCGAGCATGACGGTGCGGCGCGACTTCGGGGACTTCGGTGGGCCGAGCTGCCTGGTGCCGCCCTTCTTGGGCTTCTTCCACGCTTGCACGACGCGCACGGTGCCCATATCGAGGTTGACGTGCCGCACCTGCAGGGCTGTGGCTTCGGACCAGCGGAGGCCGGTGCCGACGAGGAAGAACGGCAACGCACGCTGCTTCTCGGGCAAAGCTTCGTAGATCGCGACCCATTCGGGGTGGGTGAGGAACCTTGCGTCTTCGGCGTTCTGCTCCCCCGCCCTCGGGAGGCGCGCACCCCGGCACGGGTTGGTGGGGATGACCTGCTCGACCACGGCCATGTTCAGCAGGTCCGACAGCAGCCCGTGGTGTTGCCGGATCGTCTTGGGTGACAGGAACCCACCCGAGGGGTTGCCGCGGTTGTTGAGGCGGGGCGTGGTTTCGAGGCGTTTGATGAACGCGGCGTCAGCGGCTCGGTCGATCTGGTCGAGGTGGTACGTGCCGAGCATGGGCAGCATGACGCGGCCGGCGATCTTGTCGTAGTCGGCGCGGGTGCCTTCGGTGATCCCGGTCTTGAGCTCGGTCATGGCTTTGATGTACCACTCGGCCAGGGTGGGCACGTACTCGTCGGAGGCGTGGTCTCGTCGTGCGCGTTCGGCGACGGCGCGGGCGGCTCCGTAGGCTTCTACTTCGCGGCAGAACAGGTCAGCGGCAGCTTTGGTGTGGAACGTCTCTGAGGTGGCCCGCTGCCCGAGCCGGAACCGCACACGCCAGGACCGCGCGCCGTCGGTGGCGACGTACTCCTTGGGCGTTGGCATGTGCTCAGCGTAGCGCGGTTGTGTACGTGTTGTGTATATGCCTCTCGGGAAGCGTGCGATTCGTGCGGAGCGGGTGACGAGAATCGAACTCGCGTAACCATTTGGTCGTGACCTGAGGTGCAACGCCCTGACCTGCACAAACGTGCCGGAGCGGTATCCGTATGACCTCGTTTCACCACCCCTTTACACGTCTGTGTGTGTACGTGTACACTCGTCCATACGCCTAACCCCCTCAGGCGCGAGAAAGCGCCCCCCACCCCGAAGGGTGAGGGGCGCTGCTCCGTGCAGGGAGTTGCTACGTGATGGACAGGGCGGAGGTCTTAGGCGTCACGGTGACAGTCGTGGAGCTGCTAGTGAGGGCCACGGACCCGCCAGGGGTGCCGACCGTGACGGACCCGGCCTGCGGGGTGACCGTGACCTTGCCGGCGCCGAGCGCGCCCACCTCGAGCGAGGTGATCCGCACGACGGGACCACCTGAGCCTGTGACGGTGGCGGTGGCCACGGTCGTGACGCCTAGGGGTGCCGTTACGGTTGAGCTGACACCGCGGGTCGCGCTCGAGGATGACCCGACCGCGAGGGCTGGTGTGGTGCCGGCGCCGACCCCGACCGTTGCCGCAGAGGTGGCCGCAACGCTGAGCGGTATGGATGCAGCGCCCGTCAGGCCACGGATGGCCGTCGTGGTGACCGTGATCGAGAGAGGGGCGGTCGCGTTGATGCCACCCACGGACGTGACGGTGGCCGTGGCCGTGACGCCGACGGCCAGGGGTGCCGCGACGTCGCCGAACGTGGCACGGGTCGCGCTCGCGGACGTGGTGATGCCGAGCGCCGGGCTGGAGCCTGAGCCGGTCCCCACCGTCGCAGTCGAGGACGTACCAACCGTGAGCGCGGGTGACAGGGCCGCGACGTCGCCGACGGTGGCCGTGGCCGTGGTGCCGACCGTGAGTGGCGCAGTCGTGTCGGCAGCCTTGCCGACGGTCGCGGAGGCGGTGACACCGATGGCGAGCGCCACAGTGACTGCGGCGACGGTGCCGACGACGCCTGTCGATGCGGACGCGACCGACAGTGCCGAGGATGAGTCACCCGTCAGCGCGCCACCCGTGGCCGACGCGACCGGCCGCACGAACCGGGAGTGAGCCGGGAACGCCCTCCCGAGAAGGGCCACCTGCTACTCCTCGGTAGTCAAGTTGACGATGGCGTTCACGCCGGCCGGTGCGGTGAGGCGGATGCCTTGCACTGTCGACACGTTCTGGAACAGCTCGCGACCGAGGGGCCACTGGTAGACGATGCCCGAGGTGGGCGGCACGAACCAGGAGAACAGGATGACGGGCGTGGTCGGCTCCACGGTGTCGTTGATCTTCGCCGTGGACTGCGCGGTGCCAACAGCCTGGCCCAGCTTCTTCGGCGTGTAGGTGGTGCCGGTGCCGGTGGCTGCGTAGGTGCAGAAGTCGACCCGCACGGGGACCGCGGTGGGGGTGACGCCGTCGAAGGTGATCTCGACCGCGACCCACTCGCACGGCACGTTCGCGGTGGTGGACACCTCGACGACGGTCTTCGCGGTGGCCGCGGTGAGTGCCACGCTGCCGGTGGTGGTGACGTATTGGACGGTCATCGGGTCTCCTCAGTAGGTCGCTGCACGGGTGACCGCGAGGCGCGTGATGGCGGGTGGGTGGGGCTGCTGCACGGGGCCGATCTCGACGGCGGATTCCATGTCCTGCGCGATGTCGTCGAAGTAGTGGACCGTCATGGTTCCGGTGGCGGTGAACTTGCCGTAGATGACGCGGCCCGCAGCGGTGGAGCCGGTGTTGACCCCGGTCGGCGCCTGGGTCTCGATCGGGGTGGCCGAGTCGCCCGCGTAGAGCTTGGCGGTCATGGTGCCGGTGGTGGCGTTGACCGTGCCGGTGAGACTGATCCGGTACAGGGTGTTGAGCGACATGACGTTGGTGAACGTGGCGGATGCGGCGCCGGCCGAGTTGACGACCTTCAGTGCGCCCGTGGTCGTCAGGTGCAGGCGACCCACTGTGGCGCCCGCCACGGTTTGGACGTTGATGAAGATGGTCTCTGACGACGGGTAGCCGGTGAGGTAGACGTACGTCCGCACGGAGAAGCTGAGCGAGCTGGACGCGTCGTTCATCTGCATGAAGCAGATGACCCCCGAGGCGGGGGTGTGGGCGTAGGACAGGGACCCGTGGGCCTTCTGCGTGGACGAGAACGTGATCGCGCCACCCGCGCCGGGGGTGACTGCGGCGAACGCGTCACCCGACACGCCACCCGTGTTGCCGGTCGTGGCCGCGGTGGTGTTCGAGCCGCCCTCCGCGGTGTTGGCCTTGTAACCCATCAGGCCGTCGCGGCGCGCAGGACGTTACCCGCCAAGTCCTTGATAGTGACGCGCGGGTCGGTGCACACGACCTGGTTGAGGCGTGCGACCTCGATCACGCGCGGGCAGTTGCCGTAGGTGTTGAGGCCCCACAGCAGAACCCCAGTGAACGCGGACTCGAGGCGCGCCAACCCGCGGTTGTTCGCGAAGTGGCACCCGTCCACGACGATCTCCGTTGCACCGTTCTGTGCTTGGATGCCGCTGCCGCCCTTGAAGGAGCAGGACTGGAACCCGAAGTTCGTGGCCGACCCGATGAACCGCACCTGGAAGCCCGCGGTGGGGTCCGAGTCGGGTGCATCGAACATGGTGCCGATGCAGCGGGAGTTGTGCCCGTACGTGACCTTCAGCTGGTAGGACTGGCGGCGGGCGGAGATCATGCACGCGCCGATGATGGACTTGGAGTTCGACCACTCCACGAACGGCTGGTCCAGTGTCATCCAGGTGGCGTTCGCGGAGTCGACGAGGGACCCGTCGCCGAACAGGTGGTTCTCCGCGCCGCCCATCGTGTACAGGGTTTGTGCACCCGCCTGCCAATGCACGGCCCCACTGATGGAGAACCCGTCACCCCACCCGTAGGCGATGCGCTTCCACCCGTTCCACCCACAGTTGTGGAAGTTCCAATACCACTGCGTGTAGTTCGCGTTGAACGTGGTGGACGGTGCCGGGGGCAGGAAGTCGCGGTCATTCCCAGCGTTGAACTGGATGCCGACGAAGCCGCAGTCGCGGGTGATGCCACCACTGGGGTAGCCGTAAGACGTGTTGCCGGTGTACAGGCTGAACAGTGACGTGCCCGCCGCCCCGGTGTAGGTGATGACCGTGCCCGTGCCGTACTCCCGCGCTGGCGTGGCTGTCCCGACCCACCGCATCGCGGCATAGGTCGGGATCTGGATGGGGCAGTTGTGGTTGCGTGCCTCGAACTCGACCTCACCCTTCCACCCGGTGCTGTAGCGGCGCACGAGCTCGGTGAAGCGTGCAGTGTCGTCGGCGCCGAGGGAGTTGAACAGCGTCTTAGCGGACGCCCCCGAACCTGCAGGCCCCTGAGGTCCGGCAGGCCCTGTGGCCCCAGTGTCGCCCTTGACGCCCTGCGGCCCCTGTGGACCGGTGAGGCCGGTCGCCCCAGCGTCACCCTTGGGTCCGGGGAGCCCGTCAACTCCTGGCGCACCGTTCGCGCCATCGACACCTGCTGGCCCCTGCGGACCAGCAGGACCGGGCACGGGCTCGGGCAGCGGGGTCGCCGCGAACGACCCATCCGACTGCAGCGCGAGGACGTCCACGACTATGCCGCGATGGGCGTGATGGAAATGCTGAGGGTGTTCAGCGTCAACGTGTTCGTGTTGACCCACGCCTGCGAGGCCGTGAGCGCGCCGGACAGGTTGAACGTGCCGGCGCTCGAGGCCGTCCACAGGGAGATGTGGGAGATGGTCTCCGACGTGCCACCGTTGGTCCACGGGCCAGCCGTGCCGGTCATCGCCTTCGCACCACCCGACGCCGCAGCCATCGTGCACTGCTTGCGGGTAGCGTCCCCAACGGCAGCGGCAGTCGCACCCGCAGCGCCAGGGTCAGCAGTGTGCAGCTTCGCCCAACACGTCGCCGTGGCGAACGTGCCGTCAAGCCAACCATTAGCGACCGAAGCCGCAGCACCAACAGTCATGGCGTCTCTCCTGTGAGTTCTGCGACCTGCGCCGCGGTGAGGGTGCCCGTCAGTTCCACGGGGGAGGTTGAGATGAGGTTGCCGTCTGCGTCGCGCACTTCAGCGGTGGCGGTGACGGTCATGGCGAACAACTGCTGCTCTGCCATCGGGTCTCCCTATTTGGTGATGAGGTATCCGGCGAGCCCGACGAGCAGGCCAAGGCCGACGAGGATGAGCAGGGACCGCAAACCCCACCCTTCGAACAGGAAGTGAGGGAGCAGCCACGCGAGGAACCCGGTGTTTGCGAATCCGAGGAGCCACCACCGGGCGGTGTGTTCCGGCCCGTAAGCCCATTTCACGACGTGCGTTAGTGGGCCACCGTCTACGCCGCGGGCGACGCACATGATTTCGTAGGGGACGAGGAGGATGGCTGCGACGATCCAGACGAGGGACGCTCGTGTTAGCCGGTAGACCGCCCGTTCCTTGGGCGGCACAACCTCAGGCATTGGGGTGTCAGGCTTTGCCGAGGATGGCGCGCTTGGCCCCGGTGAGGGCCTTGCCAAGAATGGTCGGCGAGTCGGCGCGGGGGGCCGGGTCGACCGGGGTCACACTGTTCCGGGCACCAAGCGCGAGGACCGCACCCACGAACACGTCAACAGCGGTGGCCTGCCCGTCACTGATGGGGAGACCGAACTGGGTCAGCAGCACCACACCCGCACCGACCACGGCGCGCGTCAGGATGGGTTCGTTCTGCAGGATCACCCACAGGGACTTGAGGTTGCGCATCAGTTGCCGCCCTTCGGGGTGAGAGTCACGGTGGCGTCGTAGTTGGTCGCGAGCGCGGCCTCGACGGCGGCGCGCACGGTCGGGTCCAGCGACGCGGCCAATGCCTTCAGAGCGGCGTTGCCAGCATTGACGCGGCCCGCGATGTCCTTGCACTGCGCCTCGACGTAGTCGAGCTTTGCTTCCTGAGCGGGGGTCATGTCGTCTCCTACGGTGGTGCGGGTGAGGATCTGCGGGAGTTGTGCGGTGCGGATGGTGCCGGGGCAGGAATGCCCACCCCACGCGGCCCCACCCATCTGGTGGGTGCCGATGCCCTGCTGGCCCGGTGCGGTGGCGATGCGGTCAGCCACGCCGAGGAACTTGTGCCACGTCGCGAGGGTGTCCAGTTGCGCGTCCGTCATGGGCTCACCCGGCATGCCCTCAACCTCGAACGACCAGTAGTCGCCGTTACCCGCGCCCTGCGCCCACGACTTCATGTCCAAGGTCGTGTACTGCTCACTCGACCCGTCCTTCGCGATCCACGCGGTGCAGAACTTCCGGCCCGGTGACGTGAGCCCGTTGAAGTACGCGAACAGGGACCCGTTCGACACAGGCACATGCACGATGTACCCGAGCGGTTGGTGGGTGAACTTCCCCGCGTCGGCACGGTAGGAAATGGGCCGCCACTTCGCGCTAGGCAGATACAGGCCAGTCATGCGTGGCTCCCGTGCGTGTCGTCGGGCGGTGTGGACCGTGCTGCCACGTTCACGGCGTCGGCGAGGGTCGCGATGGTGCCCCGGATCTCCTGCTCGGCCTGCTTGCCCTGCTCGATGAGGATGTTCGACTGCTCAATGTGGTCGTCCAGCGCGGCCTTCGTCGCGGTCACCATCTCAGCCGCTGCAGTGGCCCTATCGGCGGCGACCCTCGCAGCCTCAGCGGCAACCTCTGACGCCTTCTCGATCCGGTCCACACCGTCCTTCATCGAAGCTCCACCGTTGTTGTGGACCTGATATTCGATGTTGCTGACCTGGGCTTCTATGGCGATTACCCGACCCACCATTCCGGGGCGGGCCGGTAGCCCATCCCGCGCCGGCTCCCCGTTCCACGCGTCGAGGAACTTCCCTATTCGGCGCAGGAAAGGCAGTACCCAGCGGCGCCACGCCTCGCCAACGATGCCGAGGACCGTCAGGATTGCGACGATGGTGCCCCAGTCCCAGCCCATCACGAGTTGCCCACCTCAGGTTGGTCGGTCATGCGTTCTCCGTCCCCTGCGAGGTCGGGGATTCGATTACGAGCCATCGAGCCTGATACCCAAGAAGGTGTTCATCTGGCCCACGTTCAGTGCGAGGTTGCCGCCCGACGCCTGCGACGCGAACAACTCGATGTAGTCACCCGCAGACAGTGGGTATGACGGGATGAGCAGCGGCACCGACGTGGACGCACCCGAGACGGCGCCCTGGCTGGTCTGCGCGATCTGCGTCCCACCCACCGATGAGCCGGCCGAGTTGAGGCGAACCTGCAGGATGCGCGACCCGGTGGCGTTGTTGCCGAACATGACCTGCGCGCGGATGTCGTACTTCCCCGTGGTGCGCGCGAAGATCCTCGAGTTGTTCGTCGTGTTGTCGTGAGCGGGGGTGTCGCCCGACTGCACGATGTCGTACACCTCACTGTCGAACGTGATGAGGGTGGACACGCCTGTGGTGAGGGTTTGCGCTGAGCCTTGGTAGGCGTAGCAGCGGGGGGTGAGCGCCCAGAACACTTGCGCGTCGTTCATGGCGTTGAGGTTCGCCGCGGTCAGCTTCTGACCGGCAGTGAACGTTGGCCCTACGGGGATCGTGCCCACTGGGTCCGTCCTCTCGTGTCTATTGACGCGGTGTAATACACCTGCCATGATTGTGGAATGCCGAACCAGCCGAAGACCCCAGCCAGAACCGTCCGGGTGGAGGACGAACTGTGGGACGCGGTGCGAGCAGAAGCGCGCAGGCTCGGAATCACAGCCGCAGACGTGGTGCGCAACGCACTACGCCAATTCCTCAAAGGGGACCCAAAGTGAACGCACGCACCGCCTACGACACCTACCGCGCCGCACTCATCACCATCGCAGCCGGCATCGCGGCCCTGACGATGTTCGGCCCGCTCGGGCAGGACACCGGCAACGGGCTCCCCGACGGGGCCACCATCCAGCAGGGCACCATTGTGACCGGGCAGGCACCCCTTGACTCCTTCAACAACAGCGTCCTGATTGACACGACACAGGTGTCGTCGCGCTGACAGCGGTGGGGTAACATGCGTCCCGCTGGGGTGGTTCCCAGAGCCCGTGGGTTACGGGGCGCCCTCACAGGCCCCCTTGCCGCGACGGGTGCCCCCACTCAGTAGACGAGCCGGTTGTCGCCGTCGAGCAGCCCGTAGACGTTGTCGTCCAAGATCAGCCCGAGCACGTCAGAGTAGTTCGAAAGGTTCGCCGTCCGCGTCCACCCGGCCAGGGAGATGTTCTCCGAGTAGCCCTCGACCATGAAGTCCAGCGACGAAGACCCGACCTGTGACGGCAGGGTGGTGACTGTGACGCGGTCCCCGAGCTCCACGGGCCACAGCGCCGAAGCCACGGTGGGGTCGGTGTAGAGGTCGAACGTTGCCTGCGGGAGCCTCACCATCGGCTGGGCGTTGGTGGAGACCCGCCAGTTGACGGCGTCGGCCACCTCGTTGTCGGTCGTGACCAGCAGCGACAGCGACTGGTTGAAAACACCGAACTCGGAGATGGATGCGGAGTCGAACGCGCGCACCTGCGGGCCATCGGGTCGTTGCCCAGTGATGTCGTTGACGAGCCCCTGCGTGGAGAGGGTCATCTGTTCGGAGCCGGACAGGTTCTCCGCGTCCACGCTCGCCACGGCTGCGGCGTTGGCGTAGCGGCGTGACCGGGCGTGGAACGTGAGAACGCCAGCACCGTTGACGAACAGGCGCCCACCCTCAGTCTGCGCGACGTCCTGCATCGCCTGAAGAATCGACTGCCCCGTGGTCTCAGTGAAAGCCACCGACGCGGACGAACCCACATCCAAGTTGATCTCACCAGCTGGCACCCCAGCCCAAGACGCGTACCTGGCTATCCGCTGGTCCGAACGTTCGCCCTTGAACCCGGTAGAGGTGGCCGTGTAGTGAACCCCGATCTTGGCCAAGGTCAACACGGTGGAGAACGCGGCCACGTGGGAAACGGTGCCAGTGAACACGTTACCGCCACTGTGACCGCCGACACTGACGGTGCTGTACCGCATCAGGGCCGGGGTGGAGAACGTTGTTGACCCAGCGCTGACCCCGTCAAGATAAAGGGTCGCGGTGACCGTGCTACCAGACAGGGACAGGGTCACCACGGCGTCATGGGTTGCGCCGTCGCTCACCGTGGCCGCCGACGTCAGCGAGAAGTCGTCCGTACCAACGAACGCCTGCACGGTGCTGGCACGCAACTTCCCTGCAGCCGTCACCTCAAGCTGCAAGTAGGACCCGTACGCGTCGGACAGGCGAACGATGGTCGCCTTCGCTGCAGTCGACGTCAGGAAGTTCGCGCGAAGACTCACGGAAGGGAACCCGAACCCGCCGACCCCACCAAACGAACCTGTCAGGTACTTACCATTCAAACCGGAAGGGGTGAACGTTGGTGCCGGCAGACCGTCCGTTGGAGGACCCGTGGACGTGCCGAACTCGAGGGTTCCACCAGACCCGTACTGCGCCACCGCCAGAATGGACGTCTTCACGGCACCTGAGGCGTCGCCCGCCAGCGTGGACCCTACAGGCTCACCAAGCGGGTAGTAAGCCGCGGGCGAGTCCTGGAGGATGGCTTCCTCGATGACGGACCGCATGGCCCTGCGCGACCCGATCCGGGCGAGCCTGTCCGTGGCGGTGATCGTCGACTGGGAGTACAACTGCCCACCCGGCCACTCCGTCGGCCACTCCTCAACGTGCCCCGTGAACAGGTATGTGATAGGTGGCGAGGCCGTGGTGAACGGGCCGACGATGCTGGTTCCCTCGTCAACCTGCACTGCGTCGACATACATGGTCTGCCCTGCGGTCGAGCCGCCGACTGCGGACAAGTGCAGGAAATGCAGGGAGGCGGTCGCAGTGAAAGTTCCAGCGAGTTGGACCAGGGCGTTCTTGGTTGAGGCGATTGATCCGATGGGGCCGGCGTCGATCAGCAGCGTCACGTCCGGGGACCCAGTCGGGACCCAGACCCACGCTGACACCGCGTAGGCGCGTCCGACGGTCAGGCCGTTGAGGCTGATGCGGGCGGATGAGAACCCAGATGTCGCGAAGGAGACCAGGAGACCCCGCGCGCCCACCTTTGGATGTGCTGTCGAGTTGGTAAGGGTGGGCGATCCGACGCCCACCCACGACCCGATCGTCCCTCCCTCAAACGAGGCGTCCTCGACGGCCAGAAGGTTGCCCGAGTTGGCAGATGGGTCGCGGTATGACAAGCGGATGCGGCGCTGCGGTCGCACGTTCGGGTAGTACGGAGACGACGGGTTGCCTGGGGTGAGCGCCCCGTCCGCGTTGTCGAGCGTCACACTGCACGACGACGGCTGGACCGTCGCGAACTCGTCCGCGGCACCGTAGGACCGTGAGATCCCCGCGACAAGGTCCACGCGCGACGTCAGGTCCACCCACGCCGGGGCCGGGTCGTCCGGCATCGTCGCAAACGCGACCTCGCACCGCACATTCAGGGAGGGGCGCAGATCAACCACGACGAACCCCCATCACGCTAGGCCGAGGCTGACGCCACCCTGGCGCTTGACCTTCAGGAGAGACTGCTGGATCACGCGACCGTCGAGCATGAACTGCACGACCAGGGGCTGCTCCGACCCGCCGCTGCTGCCGGACGAGCCGGACGAGCCGAGCCCGCCAGACATCGCACGCGCCGTCTCCCGGGCGTTGAGGATGGTCTCGCCGCCCGCGGTGTTCATCAGCTCGGGGCCTTCCTCACCCACGAGTTTCCAACCAGCCGGCGCCCGCTTCGTACCCGACGCGAAGGCGGCCACGTTGACCACCTGACCATTGATCTTGATCCGACCCGCCATCACATGCGGACTGATGTTGACGGCGACGTTCTTGTGGTCAGGGATCTTGTTGACGTTGTCAGCCAGTTTCTGCGCGCCCTTGGCCGCGCCCACCATCATGTCCCCAGCCTTCTTCGCCCACCCGAACCCTGGCACCTTCCCCAGCGCCTGCAAGACGTGACCGATCGACATGGCGATGGCCGCGAACCCAGTGAGAATGAAGTGGATGATCGGCTGCGTCACGTTGTTCCACAGCCAGGTGAACACCTTCGCCACCAACTGGAAGCCCTTGACGATGGTGGTCAGCTCCGCCATCCACACCTTCGCCATGACCACGACGACCTTGCCGATGACACCCGCGACGTGCTGGATCGTGTCACCGTGCTTCTGGAACCACGCGCCGGCCTGCACGATGACCGGGATCATCTTCACGGTGAACCAGGTCACGAGCTTCGTCACCATGGGCAGGAGCTGGGCACCGATGCGGACCTTCGCGCCCTCCATCGCGGCGTCCCACTCCTTGTGGGCGGCGCGCGACTTCTTCAGCGCGTCGAGATCCTTGCCGGACAGGGTCAGCCCGAACTTGTCGGACTCCTCACGCAGCTTCGCGATGCCTTCCTTGCCACGGTTCAGGAACGGCAGCAGTTGCAGCCCGCCCTTGCCGAACAGCTTGAGGGCCAGTGCGGACTTCTCCGCGCCGTTGGGCATCTTGGAGAACTTGTCGGCGAGCTCAGGCAGGAGGTCAGCCATCGGGCGGATGTGCCCGCTGGCGTCCTTCGCGTTGATGCCCAGCTGCTCGAGGACCGGATTGGCGACCGCGACAGTCTCTTTCCAGGTCTTCATCTTCATGACTGGGACCATCTTTTCCAGCTTCTGGAAGTGGCCCGCGGAGTCCTTGACGATGGTGGTCTGCTTGCGCCACTCACCTGTCGCGACCATCGCGTGGTGGGTGATGTCCTTGTACTTCGGCTTCATGCTGACGAGGTTCTTGGACAGGATGCCGATGGCCTTGGCGCCAGCGTCGGCGTCGACCCCGGTCTCCTTGAACGCGAACCGCATGCGCGAGGCGTCCTCAGCGGTGCCGCCCATGACCCGCTGCAGTTTCAGCGTCTCGCCCGCGACGGTCTTGAAGGCGTCGATCGACTCGTTCGCGACCTTCCCGGCCGCCCCCGCGACAGCGGTCAGCCCACCGAGCGCGGCACCCGCGGCGGCGCCCCACGGGCCGATCTTGGAGATGCCGCCCGTGAGCGACCCGGTCAGGCCGGTGAAGTCGCCCTTCAGTGCGGACGACAGCCCACCGAGGTGCCCCTTGATGCCCTTCGACGACGACTCGGCCGACTTCGCGGCACCATGAAACGACTTCGACATGGACTTGTCTTCGCCGAGCAGGACAGCCTTCAGTGTCATCTCAGACATTGGATTTCGCCGCCTCCCTCATGGCTTCGAGTCGTGCATCGACGAACGCGGCGAACCCCTGCCACTGACCCCACTGCAGGTCGTAGACGTTCCAGGGGCTGATGGACGGGAACAGGTGGCAGAGCAGGATCAGGCGGGACTCGACGGCGCTGCGGACGTCTTCTTCGCGGCCTTGACCCGCTGGGCCTTTGCGCCCCGACCGGAAGCCGGCCGGGGCTTCTGAGGGCCCCTGGCCACCTGGTGGTCCTCGGTGTCAGGCAGGAACGTCAGGTCCGACAGGGGGAAGTCGATGGCGTCAGCGAACGACAGCGTGTCGCCCTTGCGCAGGCGCGACGCCCACACCACCAGCGCCACCACCCACGGGGAGTCGTCGTGGTCCTCGAACTCGTCGCCCTTCAGGCCTTCGAGCTCCTGTGCCATGGTGCGGATCTGCGACCACTTCATGGGTCGCCCGAGCGCGGCAGTCTCCGCCTCCAGCTTCAGGATCTCGCCGAGGGTGAGTCGGTCCAGACCCTGCAGGTCGTACATCTCCGAGCCGATCGTGAACCTCATGGCTCAGCCCTTCTTCGCGGTGTCGTCGATCACTTGGGTGAGCTCGCTGACGATGCGCCGCCGCACGGCTGGGGCGCCTGCCTCGAAAGCGCGGGTGGCTGCGCCGGACGGGACGGACTGCCGGACCCAGGTGCGCTTCTTCTGCCCCTGCCGTGCGAACACGGGGTGGCGCAGGTTGCCCTCGTCCATCGGCTTGAGCTTGTAGCCCTGCGCCGACCGGAGTGCGATCTCCACCCTCGGGTTGTTGCCTGTGGTGGCGTTGCGTATCCCGACCTTGGAGGCGGCGACCCGGGCAGCGAGCCCGCCACGCTTCGGCATGGACTCGCCGAGGGCCGTGACCATCTCCTGCCCGAGGGGCTTGGCCGCGGCGCGGAAGCCCTTGTACACGCCCAGACGCAGCTTCCGGTCCCCGGCCTCGTTGAGGGCGCGGGCGGCCTTGAGGAAGTCGTCGGTGCCGGGTGCGCTCACAGAGCAGCGTCCGCAGTGCGGCAGACCACCCAGATCGGCTGTGCGGCGGTCAGGTTGTCGAGCCCCTGGAACGCCATGGACTGGGTGATGAGGTCGGTGCCGTTCGTCTTCGGGATCTCGGAGTCGAACTTGATTTCGGGCACGATGATCTGCAGCGTCTCCACGCCGGTCGACAGCGCTCCGGCCGTGAAGTTGAGGACGAGGTTCATGGGGGTGTCGTTCAGGACCGCGTCGCGGAAGGTGGTGTTGTCGTACTCGACCTCGAGCTGGCCGGTGATGGCCCGCAGGCCCACGGTGGGCTTCACCTTCCGGCCCGCACCACCAAGGTTGTAACGGTCGCCCTTGATGGCGTTGTCAACCTTCAGCGACCCGCCGCGCACGTCAGCGATCGGGGTAGCACCAGAGCCCAGCACGGTCGTGGTCGGGGCCGTGAGCGTGCCAGAACTGATGGAACCGTTCGCGAAGTGGAACAGGTTCGGGGTCGTCGCATACGACGGGGCCGCGTAACCAGTAGCCGTGGTCACGTCCTTCGCGTCAACCGTGACCTTCAGCTTCGCAATGTCCGCGTTCGGGAAGTCAAACTCCCACGAGTCGACCATGCACCCCAGGAACGTGTATGCGTCCACGGTGAGGCCGGACTGCACGAGGCCCTTCTGCAGGGTGAACGACGACGGGTTGTCCCCGAGGGTGAACACCTGCTGGAACGTAGAACCAGACACCAGCGTCGAAGCCCCGGTGCCGAGGCACGCCTGCCACAGCAGACCCATGCCCTTGCTGGTGGCTTCCATCGAGAAGTCGCCACCACCATCAGCGGACGCGACCACGCGGCGGGCCGACCGCGCGACACGCCCACCAACACGCAGGCCCACGCCCTGCTTGATGTTCTTGCGGAAGTCCAGCGACTCGTCGATGTACTCGAACCAGCGGGACGGCGTGACGCTCGTGCCGTAGGTCGACTCCGTTGCGATGCCAATACTGGCGTCCTGTGTGGAGGTCACGCCTTCTTCCCCTTGTCAGCCTCAACGGCCTCGTAGTTGCCAACCTGCTCGAGCAGCGCACTGCCCTGCTCGGCGTCAATGTCGAACTCCTCACCAGGCGTGAGGGTCCGCCCGATCAGGGGCAGATCCACCTCGCCTAGCGGGTTGGTGTTACGCAGTCGCACAGTGGCCACAGGAGGCTCCTCGGGTCAGTAACGGATGTAGGCGGTGACAGTGGCGGTGAGCTCGGCTACGCGCCCCATGACGCCCTCACCGTCAGTGATGGCGCCGGGGATCGGGCCGGCAATGTTCGACAGGAACGCTTCGCGGCACGCCCCGGACAACGTCTCCTGCGGTGAGGTGCGGAAGTACGCGTCCAACAACTCCGCCAGGTCGATGGCCTTCTCCGTCACGGGCTGCTGCACCGACTCGTCTCCCGCGCCATACGCGGAGATCACGACGTCAACCTCGACGGCCTTCTCACGCGAACGACCCGTCCCCATCGTGGGGCGGGTGATCGGCTGCCGAACATCCATCCCCACCATCACCAGCGCGCCAGGCTGGTACGAACCGGAAGGGCCATACGACACGACCACGGCAAGCCCATCGGGTCCGGTCTGGTTGGCGTACAACGACTGACACGCAGCCGTCAGCCCAGACAGGACACCCTTGATCGTCTGAGCCATCAGGCGAACCCAGGCACATTCTGCGTCGGACGCAGCAACTCGAACGCGCGCTGCGGGATGGCGTAACCGGACGGGGTGGTGACCGTGTCAGAACCGGCGCCACCCGCTGCCGGGGGCCGGCCCTGCTGGTCAGCGATCCACAGCTGTCGCAGGATCAGGCGGGCCGCCAGCCGCACGTTCGCGGGGATGACGGCGTTGCCCACGGTGTAGGTCACGACGACGTTCTGGGTGCCGTCCTTGAAGTCGGACGGCGACGCAGCCGTGCCGCGCCAAAGGGTGCCGGCGCGCAGGTTCACCGTGTAGTCAGTGTTCGCAACCAGCGCCACACCCGACTCGGTCACCGACGTCACGGAAGTGACCGCGGAGGGAAGCACGACAGGGCCACCACCGTCAGAGGTCCACTGCTTGCCGGTGACCTTCAGCATCGGGCCGGCGAGGTCTTCCACGATCAAGGTCACAGCCCGCACGTAGGTGCGGAGGTCTTCATCCTTGGCGTTCGCCGCAGACTGGCCGATGGCCTTCCGCGCCTCCGACAACCCGATCAGCAGGCCGGGGTCCAGTGGCTCCACATCGAACACGTCAGCCTGCGATGAGGCGTTCGTGCCCGTCGCCACACACGAAACCTTGTGGTGACCCGCCTGGGTCGTGACATACGTGCCGGTGTACGTGCCGGTCGTGGGGTTCGTGGTGGTGACCGCCGACGTGGACCCGTCCGGCAACGTGACCGTGATGGTCACACTGGTGGCGTTCGCGGGCGCGCCAGTAGTGTCCGTGACCGTGAAGGTCAGGACAACGGGGTCACCAAGATCTATCATGGGTCAGATCAACGCTTCTCAGCGGACGACCGGGCGGTGGCCTTCTCCGGCTTCGGCTTCTCAACCGGCTCAGCCTGACCCGCGGCAATCATCTGAGCCGCCTCGTCGTCCGGCAGGTCGACAGTCTCGCCACGGTCGGGCCAGGGCTTCCCATCGCGCAGACCAGACACGGACACCTTGAGGTTGACCTTCATGGTTTCTCCTTGTTGATGGTTGGTTCGGTCGACATGACACGGCAGGGACGGGTCGCGCCCCTGCCGTGTTGATGAAGACCGATCAGGTGCCGGCACCGATGAAGTGCTTCACAGCGCCCGTCTGGTCGACGAGGATGCCGTCGCCGCGGAGCAGGCACCGGAAGGTGACCAGGTCCGTGTTGAAGGCGTAGTCGAGCGACTGCTCGAAACGGATGCCGTTGACCACGCGCACGAAGTACGCGGAGAGGTCACCGAACAGGACCGACTTGGCCGACAGGCCAACGGCGGGAACGTTCGGGTCGGTGTTGATCGGCTTGCCCAGGAGGGTGTCCGGGGTGCCAGCGACCAGCGACGGCTCGAACAGGTACCGGTTCTGGGAGTCCTTCAGCTTGCGGACGGAACCCAGGGTCGAGTCGGCCATGAGCCAACCCGCGGACTTGTCGGCCCGGTACTGCGGGATCACCGAGTACATGAGGTCGATCAGGTTGTCCGCGGTGAACGCACCAGTGACACCAGTGCCACCCGTGACACCCAGCGTGGTCGACGCGGTGATGCCGAGAGGCTTGGCGGTGCCGTTGCCCACGACGAGGTCCGTGCCGAAGGCGTTGCCGATGGCGCGGCCAGCCTGCATGGACAGGTACCCCTGCAGGTCCACACCAGTGTCATCCAGCAGCTCACGAGCCACCTGGATGAGGACGCCATACTTGTATGACGACAGGGTGCGCTGCGTGAACGCCGGGTCCGACGCGCCGATGGCCGCAGCCTCAGCGACGAGGGCGCCCGTGGAGTGAGCGGTCGTGGTCGGGATCTGCAGGTTCTCACCCGAGTCCGTCTGCAGGACCGTCGCGCCCGCGTTGATGAGGTTCGCCGTCTGGATGAGGTGCGCCCACAGCTTGCCGTAGAACGACGTCGGGACGGTGAACCCACCAGCGGTGGTGGTGCCCTTGACAAGGGACCGGTTCTGGATGGAGGCCAGGTCTTCCTTCGAGCCCTTCAGCTCGAACGCGCGGGTCTCACCCTTGAGGAACGAACGCAGAGCCTCGTCGGCCGGGTCGACCTTCGGGGCATCCTTGGCCCGCGGGGTCTCAGCGAGGGAACGCAGAGCCTCCTCGGACGCCTTGGCGTTCTCCTGGTCCTTGGTGAACTTGTCGATCTGCGAACGCATGTCCGCAAGGTCGGCAGTCATCTTGGTGTAGCTGGCCTGCTCCTCAGCAGACAGCTCGCGCTTCTCCGTGGCGGCAGCGTCGAGAAGGCCCTTGGCCTGTTCCCAGACGTTGGCCCGCTTCTCGGAAAGCATCTTCGCGTACTCAGACACGAGGGATTCCTTTCGGGAAATGGTGAAGCCCCGACCGTCTGGGCGGGGCTTTGGGGGTCGTGCGGGCTGCGGTGGTTGTCGACCTGCCGCGAGGGTGTTACTTGAGCTCGTCCAACTCCATACGGAGAAGGGCGAGACTGGCCGCCGACGAGTGCGTTTCGCGCTGCTCGTCCTCGACCGGGACTGTGGGGGTCTCCTCAGGAATGTCCCCGAGGATCAGGCCGCGCACCTCATCGGTGGGCTTGCCTGCAAGTTCGTCAATGGGCACGGCGATCCTTTCCGCCAGCGACCGCTTCGCCACCGACGTATCCATGTAGGCCGGTGAGTTCACCGGGGCAACGTCAACCAGTTGCACCTGCTTCAGGGTCCGCAAAGGGAACCCACTGTCAGTGAGCCCCCACTCGTCCTCGATGCAGTAGAACGCGAACGACGAATAGCGCACATCGCCGCGGGCCGCGAGAACCGCACAGTCACGCCCAGACGACGTGTCCGGCAGGTCCACCTCATACGGCAGGCCCGTGTCATCCAGCGACAGACGCAACGTGCCAGCCTCAGTGGTGCCCAACAGGTGGGAGTCCTTGTGGTTGTACCGGCACAGGGCGCGCACACCATCCGCAATGGACTTGTCGAACGCCCCCGGCTCAATGGTCTCCACAAACCCGCCAAGGTTCTGCGACAACGTGTTGTACTTCGCCGCGTAACCCACCAGCGTGCCCGGACCCTGCCCGTTCGGGGCGGCCCGCCACTCCACGGGCATGGCGATCTGCCTGCGCTCAAGCTCACGCATTGGGGCCTCCATCAGGTCCGGTCGGGGCTGCAGGTGCGGTGACGGTCGGGGCTGACTTCCGGTACCACTCAAGCCACTGCTGCACCTCGTCAGGGGTCAACGGAGGCTTGTCCTCAGCGGCACGAGCCTCCGCGTTGGTCTCAATGCCCGCAGCCAGGGCGGCAGCATGCGCAACCATCCGCGACGTCTTGTCACCCTGCGACAACTGGTCAAGGTCAAACCGTGCGTACTGCGGGCGCGGCAAACGATCCGTCAAAGCCTGCTCAACACGCGCGCACCACACACCCAACGTTCGCGCCGTCAACTTCGCCTGATCCTGCTCGAGCGTCTTGTACGTCAACGACGTACCCGTCTCGCCACCAATGTCCTCAGGGGACACGCGATAGATCGCGGCGATCTGGGTGGCGTTCGCCTTGATCGTCTCAAGGAACTGCGACTCCCCAGCCTTCACCGACAGCTGCGTGTAATCCCAGTCAGCACCCGTGACCAGCACGTCCTGCTTACTGACAGACGCCTTAAACCGCTGCTTCGCGGTCGCAGCCTCATCCGGGGTCAACGTCTTGCTCGTGTTCTTGAACTGCCCCGACGGTGACGCACCATTCTTGAACCAGTCATCCCCGTGCTGCTGCGCGCGCAAACCAGTCTCGATCTGCAGCTTGAACAGGGCCAGAGGTGAGTAACCCACAACCGAACCAGGGAACGTGTACGCCGGGATGTGAACCACAAGGTCACGGTCCATCGGCCGGCCACGCCAGAAGTAGTGCGGGGTGTGGAACCAGTCCGCTTGCTCCTCAACCACGGTCACGTCGTCAGGGTTCAACCACTGGATCTGCTGCGGGCGACCCGCACCATCCACGCTAGTGATGTACCCGTAAGCGTTCCCGCGCAACAGCATCGACGTCAGACACTGATGCAACCAATCGATCCGCGAACCATACGGGGACGGGTTAGTCACAATCTGAGGCTGCGACGACAACAGCGTGCGCGACCCGTCAGAACCCTCACGGAACACACGCAACGGCGCCGTCGACACCAAGTCCGCGATCAGCGACGTCGCCGCATACACCGGAACCAGCCGCAACCCACCACCCACAACGTCAGAACCACCAATGGCACTAACGGCGCCACCAGAGCCCCACACGTCCTGATAGGACAAGGCACGCTCCTCGGACGCCTTACCGAACAGGCGACTCACGCAAGCCTCCACGCGAACACGATCAACAGGGCGCCGCCAACAATGAGCGCAGCCGGAACAGCGACCAGCGCGACCCCTGCAGTGATGGCCACCCCGCCGACAACGGCACAGATGTCAGACAGCACGGCGGCCTCCCCTCAGTAGATCGAATCGAGCACGTCATAGTTCGCAGGCTCTGCCGCCCACCGCGCCAAAACCACGGCCTCAAGCGCGGCGATCTGCCCGAACTTGCGGGACAGGACTTGCCGGTCACCGACAGTGCGCCATTGCGCGTCGGCCACGGCGTCGTTGAGTTCGGGACTGTCTGCGTGAGTCAGCTCGCCAGAGCTAACGGCGGCGTCCCAGTCGGAGCCCGCCTGAACAAAATCGTCGAAGGTGGCTTCGATGACCCGAACGCCGGCAACGTCGAGCAGCGGCTTGAGTGGCCACGCGGGACCCTTGACCTGCAACACGACCGGCACCCCACCGCACGCGTCCGCGATGCGTGCGACTGCGACCGCGAACGCCTTCTGGTCCTTGCCTGGCACGCGGGCCGCGCCGAACTCCTTCGGCGTGATGATCGCGGCATGCCCACCACCGAAGCCGCCCAAGTAGAGAGAGGACATGCCGACCGGCGCCGCCACACCCAGCGACTGGATGGCCGGGGTGAGGCTGGGCGCAGCACGGTCGTCCCACTGCGGGAAAATCCGACTGGCCGAGTCTCCCGCCAGAAGCAACGGCCACACGTTGAGGTACTGGGCGGCCCAACCCCGCACAGGGTCCGGGTCGTCAAACTCGGGCTCGTCCTGCCCCGCGATCGCGGCGGCATACTTACGCGCCATCAAGTCACGCCGGTCCTGCGACCAGTGCGGCGACGCGGCACGCCAAGTAGCCTCATCGTTAAAGTCGGCCGAAGGGTGAGCGCCCCACAGCAGCAGCAGCACATCCTGGTCAGCGTTGCGCAGCGCAGCAGTCAACCGACGACGCATCAGCGACGAGGCCCGGACGTGCGCAGTCGAAGTCAGGTGCAGTTGGGGCGAGTGGCGCTCGAGCAGCGCCGGCTCCAACCCGTCAGTGATGGCCATAGGGTCCACGTCCCACGACTCGTCCACCTGGCCATACCCGACGTCATAACCGTACGCAGCATTCGGTGCACGGAGCAGCCAACGGTCGCCGTCTGGAGTCTCGACCTCCTGCGCCCCACCGAGGCGCAGGACGTGCCAGCCCTTCGCCTCAGCCCAACGCCACGAACCCCTGTGGATCTCCTTGCCAACCGCAAGATCCTTAGACACCAGCATCGCGAGCTGCGTCTCATGAAACCGGTGCGCGTTCGCCAATCGCCAAAGCGCGACCACGCGCAGACGAACGGACTTGCCGATGCGCCGCGGACCCGACTCGACGATCTCCCGCCAAACCAACGCGCCCTCCGCGTCATGCTCCAACTGCCGCGTGACCGCCAGCGCCTGCCACCATCGCAGTGTGATGCCGAGCTCTCGCTTCGCCCACGCGATGCACTCGGGACCATACGAGCCGGTCGCCCGCGGGTGAGGACCCGACATCGCCAAGGGCTTACCCGCATCACTCGGGAGCTTCTTGAAAGGCTCAAGCCACTCCAACGAACATGCAGCCATCGAGTCCCCGCGGACATCGAGGATTTCAACCAGGCTGGCAGCCTGCGACGTCTCGATCACAGGCCCTCCACCGGAGAGAGAAAAAGGAGAACTGGCGGTCCGTGGAGGGGCGGATTCTCAAAAAACGCGCCTCAGAGGACCCAGCGTGTGGGTTCGGGGTGGTTCTTGGCTTGTGCGCCGCGGCGTGCTGCGTCGTGGTTGTTGCACGCGTTGTGTTGTGGTCCGTCGTAGTCCGTGCCTGCGTCGTTGTGTCCTGCTTGTAGCCCGTCGCGTGCTAGACCGTTGGGGTTGGTGATGGCACGGGTTGGCATGACGCACACCTTGGCTGTGCAGGTGAGTGCGCCTTCGCGTTTGAGGTCGGCCTTGAGTTGTGCGCAGTAGGCGCGGTGTTCGCGTGTGCGGTACTTGGGATCGGTGCTGTCCCAGGTCATGCGTGTCTAGCCGATGACGCCGAGGAGGGTGAGCCAGATGAGTAGGAGCATCCCGGTGATGACTACCTGTCCGAGGTTCATGGGGTCTCCTTGGTGAGGCAGGCGGCGCATAGTAGGTCGACGACTTCGTTCTCACCGTGCATGCCGTTGATGGTTTCGCCTATGGCTGGGCCGTGGGCGGCTCTCGTTCGTTGAGGATGACGATGGTCCAGTGGTGCGTGTCGAGCCATGGGGTGTGCTGCTTGGTGTGGTGCTCGCACAGGAAGATGGGTTCGTGGCCGTCTTTGAGGGCTGCTGCGAATTGTGGCGCGACTCCGGATGCTTCACAGTCGGCTCGGTGTAGCAGCGGGTGCTTAGCCATGTGTGCCGAGCCTGCTGGTGTCGGGGCTGCCCTTTAGGCAGTCATAGGGGTCGGCGCGTCGTTCCCGCAGGCGTGAACTCATGCGCCTGTTCTCGTCCGGCGTCCAGGGGTTGTCGAGGCGGTCGAGTGCGAATGAGTAGCCGTCGATTTCGTCGCGGAGTCGGGCGGCTTCGTCGTAGTCGCCCATTGCGACGCAGACGGCCCATTGGCGGCCGGCTCGGAGCATGTGGTGGGTGAGGGTGTCGCGGTCCATGTGGTGACCTTCCGAGCTTGGGTGATACCGGTTTGGTATCACGCTTGGTCGGCGGTCTTCCTAGGCCGTCGGCGTTGGGTTGCCGTGCGGGGCCGGCTCACACCTGGCCCCGCACGCGCTATGGATGCCTAGGCTGGCGCGTTCTTATGGTGACCATCAGCCAGAGCCTTCAGGGCTCTTGTCGGACATCGTTTGTATACAGCGCACCAGTCTCGGGAGACGGCGCGCATCTAGATCCTCGGTAGCGAGGACTGGTGTGCCGCGACTCTTGACCCTCGCTGGCTCTTGGCCCTGTAGGTGTGTGGTCACGTTCGCGGCAGAATGTGGGGCAACGGCGTGCGTGGCCGTTGCGTTTCTTGGGGTTGCAGGTTCCCTATTGGGCTTTATAGGTTTCACGCAATCGGTTAGACGCCCCTGACGATGCTCATGCGCTCAGGCTCGATGCTCAGGCGTCGGTATCCCTTGCACCCGGCGCACCGCAGCATCGAATAAGTGAGAACGTTCGCGGCATAGCGCTTGGCCGTCGGGAGCGTGTCAGACTCGCCGCACCGGTTGCAGACGCGCATAGCGTTCTCGCCGTCCACGAACAACGCCGGGTGGTTCTTCATCATGGGCCGCTCGCGGTCGTAGATGAACTGCCCGCCGATCACGTCGCCGTCACAGTAGGACAGCAGGCGCTCCCGGTCCTCGACCGAGCCGGCGCATGCGCGCTCCATTGCGTCCGCGTCGTAGGCGTCCGTCTTGCCAGGGTGTCCGAGGATCTGTAGTGCGGCGTCGAGCCCCTTGAATGGCAGCCCAGACTTGTAGCGGGTGCGGAGGTGGGCCAGCGTGTCGACTGTCTTGAACGGTGGCAGGTCGGGCAAGACCTCGAATGGGCCGTTGTAGCCGATCCGTGGGAAGCGGAAGTCTCCGAGCAGCCAGGGCAGGTCGGCCTTCAGGAGGTTGTGCCCCACCAGCACGTCGGCCTTCGACATGAGCTGATGAACGCGGCGCAGGAACATCTTGCGCCCACCGCGGTCCCACTCGGCGAGCCGGATGATCTCGTCACTGTCGTGCCATTTGGCACAGACGATCGTGGTGCGGGGCTCACGGATCACGGTCTCGTGGTGGATGTAGCGCCTTTGCAGGTCGCCACGATCCCACCAGCGCTGCTGCGTGATACCAGGCAGGCGTTCAACGTCAAGGATCAGGATGCGGTTACGCACACCCGGCGCGAGAGTCTTGACGGACTCAACCCTTGCTGCGAGGCTCATCAGGCGGCGTCCCGGTAGCATCGGCACCGTTTGCCACGGTGCTCGTTGATCTGCGACTTGGCGACCTCGTAGCCCTCTTCGGTCACGGCTTCGAACACTTGCCGCTCATTCCAGCCTCGGGCGCCGCGCGTGGTCTCCCGCAGGCCGGCGCGCCCGTACATGATGGTTTCGAAGGCTGCGAGTTCGGTTTCGAGTCCTGGCGCTTCGAGGCGTTCGAGGAGGCGGGCGACTGAGCATGCGTGGCCGTGGATCACGTCTGGGCGTTGGGCGAGTTTGTCGGCGAGAGCCATGTGAACTCCTCGTGTCGCCCCGCTGCGTGTGCGCTGGGGCTGGACCGATGGGGGGCAACGCGAACGCCCCGGCTCGCTGTCGTCGAGTCGGGGCGTTTCACGGGATAGCGTCGCTAGCCCGTTTGTCACAGGATAGGGCAATGTACTACATGAACGCAAGCAGGACTGTGCACATTGTTCAGGCGTGTCGCAGTTCACGGCGCGCTAGTGCGTACGCGACTGCCCCCTTGTCGTACAGGGTGCGCCCCTTGGCGTCTTGCCCCGCGGATTCGATGACGCCACGTTCGATCCACTTCCGCAGCGTCGGCTCGAGGATGACTTTGCCGAACTGTTCACGGATGAACTCGGGCAGCTCTGACCCTGTGACGAGGGTTGACGCGTCGGGCATGATCGCGTTTTCCCACCATTTGATGACGGCGACGGTTCCGCATTTGCGGCACTGGGCGTCTTCTACGTCGCCGTTCTTGTCTTCGATGGACCGCACCTGGCCGGCGCATTTGACTGGCCCGTCTGGTGAGTCGATGTCGATGGGGCACGCGCCGAGGGTGACGTAGCTGCGACGGTCGGGGTAGGCGAGGGCCCGGAGTTTTGATGCGTGTCCGCGTAGGTCGTCGTGGAGGTTGTCGGCGTCGTCGGGGAACTCGGAGACGATGTGGTCGGCCCATCGGTTGATGTGGGCGCACATGGCGGGGATGTTGTCGCCGTCGATGAGGGTGCGGATGTGGTCGCCGTTGTGGTCGCGGATTTCGTCGTAGATGAATCCGACCCAGTAGCGGAGGTCCCTTGACGTTTCGAGGCGGGCGTCAAGGGCGTGTAGGGATGTGGGTGCCGGTGCTTCTTTCATGCCTTTGGGTGCGTATTTGATTTTGGCGTCGGGTGAGGGTTTGGTGGGGAGTTTCATGGGTGGGCGGGTTGCTGGGATGAGGGCCATGTCGTAGTGGTCGGTTATGCCGGTGAGGGCGGCGCGGATGTTGCCGACCAGGACGTAGTGGTCTGTCACGGGTTGGTCCTTCCGGTGATCCTGTTGAGGATGCGTGCCCTGAGTGGTGGGCGTGGTGTGGGGGGTGTGCGGGTGTCGGGGTTGATGATGGCTTCGATGAGTGCGATGCATCGGATGCAGGTTTGGCCGTGTCGGGGGACGCGGATGGTTTCGCATGTGGCGCACCAGATGACGTAGTTCACGACGGAGTTCCCTGCCGTTCGAGCCAGAACGCGTGGTCGGCGTGGTACTCGGGGCCATCCGAAGGGAGTGGCTCGCGGTCGGCTTCCCGAGCCCAGCGGACCAGTTCGTCCCGTCGCTCTTTGGCCTCAGCGAGGGTCTCGTAGCACCAGGTGTCTCCGTGGGGCCATGTGACGTGCCAGTGAGGTCCGTTCCGCCATTGCGAGGCGAGGGCGAGTGACACCTGGCAGGAGTCGCTGGCCGCAACTCGGTATCCGTAGTTGCTGTTCATGACGCCTTCTTTCGTGTGATGCCGAGGAGGGTGTGGGGTGTGCCGCGGAGGTTCCCGTGGGCTCGGTCGGCGGCGTCTTTTGCGCGCCACCAGTCAGCTTCGGTTGACGTTTCGCACATTTGGACGTCGGCGAGATATTTGAGTGCGGCGTCGTAGAGGGCTTGCCGTTCGTCGCGGGTGGTCATGACGCGTCCCCGAAGTCCAGGACACCTTGGGCGAGGCGCTTGGCGATGACTTCGCAGTAGCGTTCCTCGAGCTCGACCCCGATGGCCTTGCGCCCGAGCTGCTTGGCCGCGACGAGGGTGGAACCGGAGCCTGCGAACGGGTCCGCGACGGTGCCGACCGTCTTTGCGATGAGATCGGCCATGAGATCAAGGGGCTTCTGGGTTGGGTGGTGTCGGGTGCCATCCTGTGCGCGGCCTACCGTTCCCGCGATCGCGAGGTGGCGAAGCACGGACGAGCCACGGTGACCTGTAAACCCATCCCCGAGCACGTAGACCTCCTCCGTGTTGGGCTTCCAAGGGAGCGACAGTGCCCCCATTCCGACGTGATTGCCCTTCTCCCAGGTGAGCACCATGCGGGTATTGGTGGGGCGCGGGATGGACCATCGACCGAACACCAGCGCAGGACGGTCGCCCCAGAGTCGAAGGGCGTCATCTCGCGCCGAGGTGTCGCCGTCCCCGGCCACCTCGGACTCACCGAAGTGCCCGCGCATCCCTGACCGGAACGACATGCCATAGGGGACGTCGCTGACGAGCACGTCGGCCTCGAGCCACGCCGTCTCCTCGCGGCAGTCCCCGTGGTACAGCGTCACGGATTCGTCCTGGTAGTAGATGCTCATGGCTGCCTCTCGGGTGGGAGGTGGTTTGCGCGGCGGGCGGCGCTGCGCTTAGCAACGAGCCGTGCGGACGACGCCTTCAGGCATGGGATGCATTCGAGATCCCCGTTGCGGTTGCGTCGCGTATTGCCTTCCCGAGGGTGTCCATTGCGGCATGAGGTGCCAAGGATCAGGGCATAAGCCCTGCGGATGTTCTCGGCGTGCGTGACCGGCTCGAGGTGGTCGGGGTTGACGCAGTTATGGACCCGACAAAGGTGGTCGAGCTCGAGCCCATCTGGAATCTTCCCGACTAGAGCCTCGTACGCCCAGCGGTGAGCTGGAGTTTTCACCCTGCCCGAAGCGCTGAAGGTTCCATATCCTCGAGGGGTGAGGCTGCCCTCAAAAAGCCAGCAAAACCCGGTGGGTACTACCTTGGCCCAGAACCGCTCATCTACTGGCGGATACTTGGTCTTGAGCGGATCGCCTGTCGCGGCCCATCGGCAGTAGTGCTTCTCACACCAGCCCCTGCGCATCTTGCCGGCCGTCTCGCAGCCTTCGATGGAACAAACTCGGGTAGCCTGCATGGCTAGCCCCTCCTTGGTTACGTCAAGCGAGCGGGTCAGCCCTCGGGTGGTGTTTCCAGCACCTCCGAGGGCGTTCTTATTGTCCCACGCCGCAACGGTTTTCGTGCTCATTCCGACCTCGGATCAGGGTTCAGATTGTTCGCCATTTCCATGAGCTCACCTGCGAGTCGTCGGAGGGCGCGGGATTCCATTGGGTTGGTGAAGCGGATGACCCAGGAGTGGTTTTCGATTTCGCGGGCGCGTTGCCGTAGCCCGTCAGCGGTGGTCATGGGGTTGTCTTCCACTGTCGGCATTCGGGATGAGGGTGGGTGGTCGGCTGACATCCACAGTCGAAGCACTTGCCCCCGTCCGTGGTGGTGGGTTCGGCAGCCTCACCAGACGGGGCAGGGCTGGTCATCGGACCTGCTCCCGTCCACACTTGCGGCACCTTCGGAACTGGCCGGTGCCGTAGCCGATGAAGATTCCCGCTCGTAGGTCTCGTGTGCGCGTGAACTTCCATCGGTTCCAGTCGTGCCATCCGAACCGGCATGCGCCGCTCATCGCCCCTCCCTACTTTCGCCTTCGGCTGCCTGAACCGGCGCCAGAACGGCGGCTCGCAATTCCCCCACGTACCAGGGCGCAGCCAGTGGGGGGTACTTACTCGCCCACTTGTCGGCCAGCACCTGCACTCGCGCCGTGATCGCTTCGAGCTCGCTGATGCGGGCTTGCTGGGCGGCGATGATGGTGCCCCGGTCGCGCCACACGGTGGTGTCGGACCTGGTGCGGTCTTGGTCGTCGCTGTCGGCTGCGTACCATTCGCGGGTTGTCACGTCGCACCGTCCGTGGGTTCGGCAGCCTCACCAGACGGGGCAGGGCGGGTGTGCGGGTGGCGGTCGAAGTGACCCCGTGGCTGCATGTGCGGCTCGCACCACGTCCACGGCTTCGCTGGAGCGCCGTTGACGCTGGTCTCGATACCTCCACAGGGCCGCTCGGGGCTCCACGGCCGGTTCTCCGCGAGCACCTTGGGGTAGATGTCCACCACACTCTCCGCGGAGTAGGCGGCGCGACGTGACGCTTCGGCCCAGCACGTCTCGCAGGCGCTCATCGCCCTTCCCCGCTTTCGGGTGCGGTGTCAGCGGCTCGTTTGCGTCCGATGACCTCCGCGATGCCGTGCGGGTAGGTGATCTGCTCGGCGCCCAGCTGGATGGCCTTGGCTCGCTTAGGCTCGGTGAGGTCGTAGTGCTCGCGGGGGTGGTTCGGGTACTGGACCCATTCAGGGCGCATCCCGAGCCGTGCCGCGAATGCGTGCAGTTCCTCGGAGGTGTCCGCAACGAGGTGTGACCAGCGGGACTGGATGCGGCCGACGCGGGCGGGTCGGAGCATGTTGTCGACGTAGACGGCCATCACTCGCCGCCTGTCTCGTGGACGCGAGCCATGCAGGTGAACCCGGTGCCGCACACGCACGGCTCGTCCGCCTCGGGTGCGGTGTCGACCTTGCCACCCGCCGTGGGGGTGAGCGGTGACACCCGGGCCGTCAGGTCGACCGCGTTCTGTGCCTCTCGGATGGCGGCGTTGTCGGCCTTGAACTGTGCGTCAGCATCGGCGTTCGGTTCGACACCCCAGTCCCGCTGCTGCCAGGCATGCGGCTTGGTGTGGATCGCGCAGTCGCCCTCGGTCTCGAAGTCGTCCGGGCAGGTGCAGTCGCCTGCCCCCTCGGCAGGTGAGGGAGCGGCGGGCCGGATGATGGGGCTGGTCTCCCAGTCCGGGTCGATGTGCTCGTCCGCCTCGGGTGCGGTGTCGACCTTGCCACCCGCCGTGGGGGTGGCTGCGCGGGTCCGACATGGCGCACGACCGCAGTCGCACCCGCATGGGTCGCCGCACGTCGCCTTGATTGCTTCGTGCGGGCACTGCTGGAACTCGTCCTCCTCGTCCACCTCGGGTGCGGTGTCGTATGGCATCACGAACGTCGGATCACTCACGACCCGCATAGAGTGAACGCAGCAGGGATGCGCGCCTGCCCCCTCGGGTTGCGTGTCCGCCGCCCCAAGGTCGGTGGAGGCCTTGTTAGGTGTGCCTACCCTTAGTAGGCCTCCCTCTGACTTGATGTCGGGATCGGCGGACTGCATCAGGCGTTCGAACTCGTTCAGGTGCGTGTCCGCTGCCCCAACCCGCGCCGAGTCGAGGACGGCGAGCAGGGAAGCGCCACAGTCCTTGGTGGCGGTCCCGCGAGCGTGTGTGCGCCACTGCTCGGCCAGTTCACGGACCTGCCGCAACGCAGACTCAGCGGCCTCGCGCGCTCGCACCTCCCGCTCCACGCGCCTGCCCAGAGCCTCGCAATGCTCGACCTCCCGCTCCACCTCGTCTCGTAGTGGTGCGACCTGCGCCTCGACCAACGGCAGAACAGCGCGGGCGAGGTCGTGCCATCCGTCTGTCGGCGGGAAGTTGACGTTGAGGTGCGCGTGGTAGGCGTCCCTCAGCGCCTCCGCGATCTGCTGCACCAGCGCCTCAGACGGGTCCGTAGCGTCCGGGAGTGCCAGCGACACCCGTTCGTGGCTCAGCGTTCGATCCTGCGCGTCCTCGTGGGTCATTTCGGGTTCCTCCTGGTCGTGACTGCGGGTCGGTGGTGGTTCGTGTTCCAGCGGGTCGTGCGGCGCCGATGCCAACGCTCAAGGGCGAGGATGAGGCGGGTCATCGCGGGGTCCAAATGTGGGCGCGGGAGATTCCACAGCGGCGGCAGTTGCCGATTTGGTAGATCCAGTCGCCTACTTGGTGTGTGAACTTGTGACCGAAGATTCGGCCCAAGATGCCGACGCATCGGACGGGCTCGCGCTCGCTCATCGGATGGCCTCCAGCTCGTTCTTGATCCGCCCGGACTGCAGGTCGGCCGGTCGCCAGATAGCGGCATCAGCGCCACCAAGGTTCAGGCGCGACAACCAATCCATCTGCTCAGGACGCAACCGCCCAGACTCAGACTTCAGCTCGCGGAACAGAAACCCCTGAGTGCCGCACACCACAAGGTCAGGGAAGCCGGCACGGTTGCGGCGGGAATCGTTGTCGTGGAACCAGGCGAGACCCAACCAGCGGCACAGGTCGATGCACGCCCGCTGCAAGTCCGACTCGCTCATCATGCTGCGTCCGTTCTGGCGGTGGTGCGGCACTTGTCGTTGCAGAACTCGCGCCGCCTACCCGTGGCGTGTTGCAGGATGGTTCGCCGACAGCGGGGGTTGCGGCACGAAGCTGGTGCGAGTGAGAGGCCAGTGTTTTTGGAGACGGTCCAGTCGACGCCGCCGCGGACACCGATGCGCTCGTCGGGGTCTACTGTTTTGGCGGCGCACTGCTCGAGGATGTGGCAGGTCCGGCAGGCTTGGAGTGCGGCCCAGCGCTGGTCGGGTTTGTCAGACACCCACGCTTCCGGGTCCTCCACGCACGGGGTACGCCACGACATCAGAACGGCGCTTCCTCTGAGACAGGCGACTGAGTCGCCCACGGGTCACCCTGCGAGGACTGCTGCGTACGCGTCGCCCGAGGACCACCAGGCACCACCGCAACCGTGGCGTAGTCCACCTCAAGGCTGGACTTCACCTCGCCGTCCTTGTTCGTCCACTCACGCGTGATCAGTCGACCCGTCACAACGACCTGGTCACCCTTCCGCCCATGCTCGGCAAGCGACTCCGCAGCGTCACCGAACACGGTCACCCTGAACCACGTCGTAGCTGACGCGTCCTCCCACACCCCCGTGTCCTTGTTCTTGACACGCTTCTGGTCCGGCACGCTGATGTTGCACATGGCCGTACCTGACGCGGCGAACCTAAGCTCAGGGTCTGAGGCGAGACGGCCGGTGATGGTGATGTTGTTGCTCATGCGATCCTGCTTTCGAATGGGTTGGTCATGTCGGTTGCTCTCGCGTACTGGCCTTCCCAGGTCAGTCGCACTACTCGGTCATTGGGGCCGTGCCGGTTCTTCGCCACGAGCATCAGCAACGTGTCGGGTTCTCGTTCTTGGTCGCGGTGCAGCAGGATCACAACGTCGGCGTCCTGCTCAAGCGACCCGGATTCGCGTAGGTCGCTCATTTGCGGCATCCGTTCGGGGCCGGCCGCCGCACCACGGTTGAGTTGCGACAGGGCCAGCACAGGCACCTGCAGCTCCTTCGCCATGAGTTTGAGTGCCCGTGACATCTCGGAAACTTCCTGCTGCCTGGACTCAACCCGGCCACCTGCTTTCATCAGTTGCAGGTAGTCCACGATCACGAGACCGAGGTCGCCGCGGCGTTGCAGGGTGCGGACCTTAGACCTGATCTGCGCGACCCGGATGGAGCCGCGGTCGTCCACCTCGAACGGGAGTTTCAGCAGGTGCGCTTGCGCCGTGTTGACGCGTTCCCAGTCCGCCGCGTTCAGCGTCCGGTGCTGAATCCTCCCCATGTCGATGGTTCCCACGGAAGCCATGAGCCGGTGGTAGATCTCCGACTTCGACATCTCAAGGTTGAACATCACCGCGCGCCGACCTCTGCGTGCCATGTCCAGCAGTGCAGCGTTCGCGACGACGGACTTGCCGACACCGGGTCGGGCGCCGCAAATGTAGAACGCACCAGGCTTCCAACCGGCGAGAACTTCGGTGAGGTCGCGCCACGGGGTTGGGGTGCCGGGGTCGCCTTCGAGGTCTTCGATTGCTGCGAACAGGTCATCCTCGGGGGTCGCTTCACCTTCACCTGTGACGAGGGCGTCGAGTTCCGCGCGTGCAGCGTTCACGACGTCGAGAGCCGCGTCGCCAGATTTGGCGCCGAGCGAGCCCATCCCCTGAAGTCGCGTGCCGACAGCAGCAACCCGACGCAACATCGACGCGTCGCGCACCTTCTCCGCGTAGTACCCAGCCGACGACGCGACCGCAACACTTGCGGTCAGCTCGTGCAGGTACGCCAGGGATGCGACGTTCCCGATCGCCCCAGCAACCGACAGTGTGTCAACCGGCTTTGAGTCGGCATGCAGGCCCGTGATCGCGTCGAACACCTGCTCATGCTTCGGCTCGTGGAAATCGGTGCCGGTCAGAATCTCGCCGACCTCGTCGATGGTGTTCGGAGCCAGCATCATCGACCCCAAGACGACCTTCTCGTGATCGGTCATCGGTCGCCCCCGACAACTGTCGCTCGGGCCCACTGGTCACGCGGCCCGTCAACAGGCTTCGGGGTCGCGACCTGATCCGCCCAACGCTCACCGTTCAACCAGGTAGCGGCGTTGGGGCGGAAGTCGCCGTCTGCCTTGAGCTGTGCGTCGAACCAGGGCAACTGCAAACGCAAAGACGCCTCGATGGTGTCAGCGGTCGCCTTCTTGAGTGCGGCCCGGTAAGCCTTGACGGCCTGCCCCTTGCCGACCTTCTTGGGGTAGAGCGCCCAGAAGGAGTCGAACTCAGCGTCGGCGGCAGCCGTCGCGGCGCTGTTGTTATGGGCTGGGCTGGGCTGGGCTGGGGTAAGGCGAACTTCTCGCGAAGTTCCCTCTTTGTTCGCGCGAACTTCCTGCGAACCGTCTTTCTTGTTCCCGCGAACGCGCGCCATGCGCTCACGGGCCGCCGCACGCTTCTCCTCAACGGCCTCCTTCGTGGGCTGAAACCCCTCCCACTCGTGGAACGCCCAACCGTTGTCGTCGCCCTTCTCAGCGACAGACCACAGGCCGGCAGTAACCAGCTCGGCCGCGTGCATGTCGGCATCGGGGTCGATGCGCTGGGCGATGAAGTCGGGCACGAACCCGTCCGTCAGGTGGTCCGCGGACCATGAGCCGGCGAGCACCCAAAGGCCCATCGCCTGCACGCCTGCGCGCACGGCCTTCTTGTGG